>JAJRWA010000153.1 GCA_024277025.1 Candidatus Krumholzibacteriota bacterium
AATTCGGTGGACAGGGATTCCAGGCGCAGGCGGCGCTCCTCCGGCAGGAATGGCGCGCTGTGCCGCACACTCTCGGCAAGGCGGTCGAAGATCACCAGCAGCGTGTCCTGCATGCTGCTTTCCGGGCGGTCAGCTTCATCCAGGCGGCGGCCGAGTTCGGCCACGCGATCTTCGACGGCGGCGGTGCGGGCTTTTTCGTCGGTCCTGCGGTCCGTCAGCCAGGCCACGTTGGTCTTGGCCGCACGATAGCGGGCGACCAGCGCCGCTTTCTCATCGCTCCAGGCGTCCTGTTGCTGCTGGGTTTGCCGGCGCTGATCGATGGCCTCGGCGGTGGCCTGGCGGGCGTCCGTTGCGGGCGGTGATTCGTCCTGGGCCTGAGCGACCAGGGCGACGGCGAGAAAAGCCAGAACCACGGCGGTCGCAAGCCGGGCTGGGCGGTAGCGGGAGATCGTCATTTGGGTCTTCCCTGGGTTCCCCCCGGGGGGAACAGTTGGCAGTACATAGGGTCCACCGGCGACGGGGCACCGGTAGCGTCGCGGCTAATATAGCCCATGGGGAAGGGTAATGCTTGCCTTCAAGCGGCTGTCACGCATTTCCCGTCGTGGACGGTCCAGTCGAGGCCAACCACTCCCGGAAAGCTGGCCGGCTCCCGGCGGGATCTGCGGTTAGAGATTTCCCGTGGACTATTTCGGCCGGTCAAATCCGGTAGTTGTTCTTGAGGAATGACGGACCGAACCCGCACGGGAGTAAACGTTGACATACCTAACAGCCAAGCAACCTCTTAGGATAAAATAACATACAGTTACACAAGGAGTTAACACCCAGCGAAACACTGGGATCTGTGTCTGGGGGAGCTCATTATGGCGACAGAATGTGGATTAAATTAGTTGTTATTTTTTATTGTAAATTTGTTAAAAATTTATCTTGATCACGAAAAACCCGGGTCGTTATTGTTTTCACAGCCGTAAATAAACGTTTACTTCTGACGGAGGTGACCCATGCGGTGTCGCACCCTGACCGGGATCTCGATCGTGCTCTTGCTGGCCATGCCAGTATTGGCCGGCAGCTCTTTCGCTGCCGCCCGGTCCCTGCCCCCGGATCTGAATTACGTCGGTTCCGAGACCTGCCTTGATTGCCACGAAGACGAGGGCGCGTTCTACGCCAACGGCCCGCACGCTGTCGAGCACAACCTGGTTGTGCCCGGCACCGCGATCGGCGTTTGCGAAGCGTGCCACGGTCCCGGCAGTGGTCACGTCGACGCTGAGGGCGAAGGCCAGATCCTGGGCGCGGATCAGTTGGCGGCCCTGGACGAAGACCGGTATCTGGCCCTGTGCACCCAATGCCACGCCGGCCAGGCAACCCACTGGGCAGGAGCGCCCCACGATGGTGCCCCGATCGCCTGCAACGACTGCCACGCGGACCAGGCCCACTTCGGCGGGCAAGCCCTGCCGGCCAGCCGGTATCGCAACCCGAGCGAATTCTGCCTCCAGTGCCACGCGGACCAGACAAGCGACTTCCGCCTGCCGTTCCGCCACCGGGTGTTGGAGAACCAGATCGCGTGCGGCGACTGCCACGATCCCCATGCGGGGTTTGACGCCAAGGCCATCAACGGCTTGAACGAGACGTGTCTTGGCTGTCACCAGGAAATGTCCGGCCCCTTTGTCTTCGAGCACGACGGCGTCAGCGGTGAGGACTGCACCGCCTGCCACAAACCCCACGGCTCGAACCACGACAAACTTCTGCTCACCGAAGGCAACAGCCTCTGCCTGCAGTGCCATTTCGACGCCGAGTTCAACAGCGACGACAGCTGGACTGTCGGCACCGTGGCTCACGGCGGCTTCGCCCTGGGCAACGAAGGCCGCTGCTTCGATTGCCACACTGAAATCCACGGCTCGAACGTCGACCCGACGTTCCAGGACCAGTAAAGGAGGTCCGAGATGAATTCCCAACATCTGAACAAGTTGGCCTGGATCGTGACTCTGCTGGCCCTGTCGGTCGTTGCGGTCCCGCTGGTGCTGGCCGGGGAACTGCCGGCTGAGGCGCAACGCATCTGGGCCCCGACCGGTGACCTGATCGGCACCGAAAGCCACGCCACACTCACCTACTCGGCCATGGACGCCTACGGCAGCCGGGACAAACTCGCCGAAGACTGGCAGCGTCAGGAAGACAGCGCCGGCTCCGGCCTGTTCAACTGGCAGAAGATCTTCGCCAGCGGCTACCGGATGGGTCTGCGCGGGGCGGCCACCAGCCAATCCGGCGATGGCCTGAACGGCCAGTTCGACCTGTGGGGCAATCGGCCTGGACAATTTTCCTACCGGATCGGCTATCGCAGCTACGACCAGTTCTCCGACCGCACCAGCGAGATGCGGGCGGCGACCTTCGGCCTGCCCCCGGCCCCGCCGAGCCTGACGGTCACGCCGCTGCTGGACTGGAACCGCTTTGACGCGGTCCTGCGGTACCGCCTGGCGACGGCGCTCACGGTGAGTGGCGGCCTGCGGACCTGGACCCGCAGCGGCACCCAGGGCAGTCTGCTGCGCGGCGCCACGGGCAACGCCGCACCCGGCCTGAAAGGATTTGACGGCACCGGCGCCCAGGAGGCCTGGCTGGGCCTGGGCTACACGGCCGGCAGCCTGGCCCTCGACCTGGTGGGCGCGCTGCGCACCCAGGCGGGCAGTCGCGCCGTCGGCACCGACCACACCTACAACGACGACCGCGCGTCCTGGCGCGCCAGCCTGGGCGCCAATTGGACTATTGCCACCGGAACCCGGATCCACGGCCATGGCTCGGTCGCCAACCTGGAGAACAAGGGTGGCGAAGTCTGGCAAACGAATGTGCTGACGCCTGCGGGCGAGACCAAGACCAACGGTGGTCAACTGGGCCTGGTCCAGCGGCTGGGACAGGACCTGACCCTGCGCCTGGCGGCGGGCTTCCAGTCCGCCACGACCACGGCCGCAACCACGCAGGACGGGACCGCCCTGCAAAGTGTCGACCGCGATCGCTCCCGGCAGGACTACCGCTTTGACCTGACCCACACCGGCCTGAACCGCACCCGGCTGGATCTGGCCTTCCGCCGGCAGAACAGCACCCGCGAACAGGTTCTCGTCGCTGGCGGCTCCTTCGCCACCGACCAGGACAAGACCCGCACGTCGCTGGTCTTCAAGGGACGGCACCGATTCAGCCGAACCGCCCTGCTGAAACTGAAAGCCGGCTGGTCGAGCCTCGACCGCGACCAGACCCGCAACTGGGACGACGCCACCAGCCACTACTGGCTGGCGGACTACACCCGTGACCAGGTCGACCTGAAAGTCGGCCTGGTCACCCGCCCCCACCGACTGGTCCGGCTCGACCTGGGCTACCAGCTCGTCGATCGCGCCTACGAGACGCGGGCCGGCCAGGGCGCCACCGGCAGCAAGAACACTCACGACGCCAACCGCGGCTACGCCAATCTGAACTGGACCCCCCGCGATTGGCTGAATGTCTACGGGCTGGTCTCGGTCGGGGTCGAAACCTGGGACATGGGCGGCGTCGCAATCGACAACGGCATGGGAACCGTCAACTACGACGGCACGACCTGGCGCTATGTGCCGGGCGCCGTGATTCAGGTCACGCCTCGCCTGCAGATCGAAGCCATGTACGAAGGCATTCGCTTCGAAGACACAGCCGACACGGCGGGAGACCTCGGCGTGCTGAAATCCGACCACGACCGGTCGCTGGTCCGACTCAGCTGGCAGGCCCGCGAGAAGGTCCGCGTCAGCGCGACCTACCGTCGCCATGAATTCGCCGAACAACGCTGGGACAATCATATCCACGACCTGTATGGGTTGTCGGTTTCGGGGAGGTTCTAGCGGCATGTCTGCGGCGGCCAAGACCTCAAACCGCAAAGACCTGATCCTGCGCGAAGCGACGCATCTGTTCGCAGCCAATGGCTTCAACGGGACACCGGTCCGGCTCATCGCCCGCCACTGCGGTGTGACCGAAGCCGCTATCTACCGGCACTATGCCAGCAAGGAATTCCTCTATGAGGAGGTCATCCGGGCCAAGGCCGCCGAGCATGATATCGCCGGACGCATGGCGCGCAACGCGGCCGGCGACGATGTCGAGCGGATGCTGACCCGCGTGGCGGAATATGTCATGTCGTTTGCCGAGACGGACCCCGAACTGCTGCAGTTGATGGCCAACAGCACGCGCGGCAATGATCCGGCCGCGACCGTCCTCTTTCATGAGATCCGGCTGCCGTTGATCACCTTCGTCGAGACGGAACTGCAACGGCGCATGGACGCCGACGAGATCCGCAGCATCAACCCATTCATCACAGCCCGCTGCTTTGTCGGCATGGTCATGGACTGCGCCATGAGCGCCGGCGTGTGGCAGCAATTGAACGAGACCCCAGTCGAGGCACGGGACGCGATCTGCAACAACATGCCGATCTTCGCCCGCGGCCTGGAAACGCGACCCGCCGAGTGGAGCGGGTCCAACCCGGGAGATGAACATGAATAAGACCTTCCTGTTCGCCGTCCTGACGCTGCTGGCTCTGCTGGCGATGTGGGGCTGCGACAACAGCACCGACAACATCGTGGGCAACCCGGGCGGCGGCGCCGGAACCACGGACAAGACCTGCCTCGGTTGTCACTCCAGCGAGGACGAACTGCAGGCCGCCTTGGGAGACACGAGCGGCTCGAAGTTCGTCCGCTATGACAAGGGAGATGGCTGAGGCGGCGAAGTCCCCGCGCTGGAAGCGTGGGAAAAAGTCATCATCACCGGCAGCAACGGCGACCGGTTCCTGGACAGCACGCACGGCCAGATGTCCTGCCAGACCTGTCACCAGGGCGCGGCCGACTTCACCTTCTCGACCATGGCCGAAGCCCATCTGGGCCTGGTCCCGGACCCGAGCGCGTTCGACAGCGAGGGCGAGATCGCCGCCTGCCAGGCCTGCCACCAGGCGGAAGTGGACGCCACGGAGAACAGCCTGCACACCAACCTGTGGGGTGAGATCGCCGCGATCGAACAACGGGGACAGTGCACCTTCGAGGGCTCCGGCTATGAGGAACCTTTCGCGGCCAAGTGCGGCGGCTGTCACACGACCTGCGGCCAGTGCCACATCAGCCGGCCGGCCAGCGTGGGCGGCGGCTTCCCCAAGATCGGTTCCTACTACTCGCACCGTTTCCGGGCCACCCCGGACATGAACGAGCAGTGCACCGCCTGCCACGGCAGCCGGATCGGGGTCGACTACAAGGGCGAACTGGAAGGCAACGAGGCGGACATCCACCGCCAAAAAGGCTACAAGTGCGAGCTCTGCCACACCAAGGACGAAATCCACGGCGATGGCCAGTACACGGGCGACCACTACGACCACCGCTACGAGGTGGCCTCGATGCCACGCTGCGAGAACTGCCACAACCCGGCCGAAGCCGGATTCAGCAACCTGTACCACGACACGCACGTTGGCGCCGCCGGGCGCAACCTCCAATGCCAGGTCTGCCACTCGCAGTCCTACAAGAACTGCACGAACTGCCACAACCTGGTGCCGGATGCCGCCGTCTACGGCCCGACACCGGCCGACAAGTTCGATATCGATCCCTCGGTGGTCCAGTTCAAGATCGGCCGGAATCCAAGTCCCCACCGGACGGAGTACGACTATGTGGTCGTGCGCCACACACCGGTCGACCCGGGTACGTTTGCCGATTGGGGCCTGAACCTGCCGGGCTATCTCGACAAACCCACGTGGCAATACAGCTCACCCCACAACATCCTGCTGCGCACGGACCGCACGCCCGAAGGAGGCTCGTGCAGTGCCGCCTGCCACAGCACGCCGGACGGGCCCGACGGCTACTACCTGCGCGAGTCTGATCTGTACGAGAGTGATGGCACGACGCCGTTGCCGGACTACGACGCCAATATCGGCGTGGTGATCCCGCCGCGCAGTGCCCGCTAGAAGGAAGCAATCCGGCCGGGACGATTCCGGTCGGCTCACTACGGGGCGGTGCGTTTCACCCTGCCGCCCCGGTCAAGCGGGCCCCACGGCCCGAAATCAGGAGAAGGTACCATGTTGAAACGCTGGACTTGGCTCATTCTTGTTCTGGTTGCCCTGCTGGGTGTCGCTGGTTGCTCCAGTGACGATCCCGCCGCACCACCTGCCCCGCAGAAGACGTCATTCGAGGTCATGGCCGATGCCGGCAAGGCCTATCTGAACGACAGCGCCGACTGTCCGGGCATCATCAGCGCCACCGCACTGAAGGATAATCTGGAAGACTACACGGTCATCGACATCCGCTCGGAGTCGGCCTATCTGGCTGGTCACATTCCGGGCGCCTACCACTCTTCGCTGACGACGCTGCTGAGCGATGTCGGCACGTTGATTCCGACCGACAAACCCCTGGTCGTCGCGTGCTACAGCGGCCAGAGTGCCGGCCACGCCAAGATTGCCCTGGAGATGATGGGCTACGAAGACACCCAATCCCTGCTCTTCGGCATGTCTTCCTGGAATCCCGCCACCAGCGCGCCCTGGGATAATGCCGTCGCCGACAATCTGACCAACCCCGAAACCACGAATAACAACGGCGACCTGACCGTACATGACTTCCCGGTGCTGACCGAGGACCCCGGCACTGTCGTCGCGCAGCGGGCGGCCGCGATGTTGGCCGCAGGCTTCAAGGGAATTGCCTACAACGACATCCGGGATAATCTGGACGACTACTTCGTCATCAACTACTTCGGCGAAGCCGACTATCTGGGTAACGGAACGGCGGGCGTCCCGGGCCACATTCCCGGCGCTTACCAGTTCACGCCCTACACCAGCATGGGCGACGATCAGATGCTGAACAACCTGCCGACGGACATGCCGATCGTGGTGTACTGCTGGACTGGCCAGCACAGCAGCCAGGTCACTGCGTACCTGAACATGCTGGGCTACGATGCCTACAGCCTGAAGAACGGCTCCAACAACCTGTTCCACACGGACCTGACCGCGCACAAGTGGACTGCGGCCGCCGTCATGGACTACGACATGACCGAGGGCTACGAGCCCAACGCGGCCTTCCGGACCATGGCCGAAGTCGGCGGCGCGTACGTCAACAGCGTCGACTGCCCCGGCGTGATGTCGGCCACGGCTTTGCACGACAACCTGACCGAGTACACCGTCATCGACATCCGCAGCCAGGAAGACTACGACAGCGGCCACATCCCCGGCGCCTACCACTCCACCCTGTCGACGATCCTGACTGATGTCGGCGGCACCATCCCCACCGACAAACCGCTCGTGGTGGCCTGCTACAGTGGCCAGACGGCCGGTCACGCCAAGATCGCGCTCGAACTGTCAGGCTACAATGACACCTACTCCCTGAGCTTCGGCATGTGTTCGTGGAACACCAGCCTGTCCGGTGCCTGGGACAACAACATTGGTGATCTGCTGACCAATCCCGAGACGACGAACAACAACGGTGACCTGACCGATCACATGTACCCCACGCTGGACGGTGAGACCGCCGAGACGGTCGTGGCCAACCGCGTGGCCGCCATGGTCGCCGGCGGCTTCAAGTCCGTCACCTACGATGCCATCCGGGACAACCTGGACGACTACTTCGTAATCAACTACTTCGGCGAGGCCGACTACGAAGGCACCGGTACGGCCGGTGTCCCGGGTCACATTCCGGGCGCCTACCAGTTCTCGCCGCGGGCCAGTCTGGGCGTGGACGAGATGCTGCACAACCTGCCGACGGACATGCCGATCGTGGTCTACTGCTGGACCAGCCAGACCAGCAGCCAGATCGCCGCCTATCTGAACATGCTCGGCTACGACGCCTACAGCCTCAAGTTCGGTTCGAACCAGCTCTTCCACACCAGCCTGACGGCTCACAAGTGGACTGGTGCCGCGGACTTCCCGCTGGAGGCATCCGACTAGACCTGGCCAGGCGGACTGCGACTCAGGCAAGCGGGAGGGCCGGTGGCCCTCCCGCTGTTTCAACCCAGGGCCGAACGCCGGCCACCTACTCCGCGTACGGCACGAATCCGTTGAAGAATTCCTGGATCTCCGGATCCTCCCAGAGCTTTCCCTCCATGCTCCACGCGGTCAGAATATAGATATCATGGTAGGACAACAGGCCGCGCACCCAGAACTGACCCAGGCCGTCGCGCCGCGTGCCATACACATCCAGGCCCTCGACCATCAGTCCGTCCGCGAACTCGCGCTTGATGGGCGTCTGTTTGACGACCTTCACGCCATAGCTTTCCAGGGTGTGGCGGACCCGCGCCAGGACCTGCTCCGGTCCGGCGTCACCGCCCTCGCCGTTGCGGGCCTCAAAAGTCGCGCTCACCGAACAGCCCTCGCCCTCTTCACGATCGCAGACGACCAGGTGCACAAGCACGACCTGTTCATTCTCTTCGCCCACGAAGTTCTCCGGCTCGTTGGCCCGGATCCGCAGCTTGCCGCAGCCCGACGGCCAGGTGACCTGGAAGTCGCCCTCGGCCGAGGTGTAGCGGTAGGCCTCTTTCGTGGCCTGGTCCTCCAGTCCCGCCGTGGGGCCCGACGCCGCGGTCTGCCCCTGGGCAAACGCGGCCGTCAGCAGAGCCAAACACAGGACCACAGCAGAACTCTTGCCTGTCATCATCACGCCCTTCATTCTCAGCCCAGCAAATCCTCGACCTGGTCGATCAACGAACCGAAAAGGCCGATAACATCGGTCATCGGCCGGCTGGTGGCCATATCCACGCCGCCCAGCAGAATCGTCTCCACCGGATACCGGCTGCACCCGGAACGCAGGATAGCCAGGTATTGTTCCCGATCCCGCTCGCCGCCGGCCAGCACCTTGCGCGACAGGGCCACGGCCGCCGAATAGGCCGTGGCGTACTGGTAGACGTAGTAGTTGTAGAAGAAATGCGGGATGCGCGTCCAGGTCAGCGGACTGCGCTCGGGATCGAAAATCGCTTCGGGTCCCCAGTACTTGCACAGCAGCTCCTGATAGAGTTCGCCCAGGGAATCGGCGGTCAGGGTCTGGCCTTCCTCACCCAGCTTGTGGATCCGGTGCTCGAACTCGGCGAACATCGTCTGCCTGAATACGGTGTTGTTGATCTGCGACAGGTGATAGTCCAGCAGGTACAGCTTGCGCTGCGGGTCGTCGCTGGTCTTCAGCAGATGATCCATCACCAGCAACTCGTTGAATGTCGAAGCCACCTCGGCGGTGAAGATGGGATAGTCGCCGTACACGTAGGGTTGGTGCCGGGCCGCCAGCCAGGAATGCATGGAGTGGCCCAGCTCATGGGCCAGGGTGAAGGTGTCGCCCAGCTGTTCGGCCCAGTTCAGCAGGATGAACGGCGGCGTGTCGTACACCCCGTTGCTGTAGCCACCGCTGCGCTTGCCCGCATTCTCGTGCACATCGATCCAACCGCCCTTGATGCCCGACGCCACGGTCTGCCGGTATTCCTCGCCCAGTGGCTTGAACGCGTCCAGCAGCATGGTGCAGGCCGCATCGTAGTCGAACTTGAACTCGCCCTCGCCGAACAGGGGCACCGCCAGATCGAATTCGCGCAATTCGGCCAGGCCCAACACCCGCTTCTTCAAGGCCGTATAGCGGTGAACCGTCGCCAGATGGTCCGATACCGTGTCGATCAACGAATGGAAGACCGCGGGCGGCACACCGTCCGGATGCAGGGCCGCCTCCAGGGTGCCTTCGTGCTTGCGTGCTTCGGCGAAGAAGACGTGGTTCTTCACGTTGGCATCCATGTTGGCCGCCAGGGTGTTTTTCATGGCGCCATAGGCGTCCAGAAAACCAGTGAAAGCGGCCTGTCGCACCGTGCGGTTCTGCGACTTGATGAACTTGTAGTAGCGCGCTTTGGTCAGAGCCACGGTAGCGCCGTCTTCATCGGTGATGTCGCTGAACTTCAGGTCCGCATTGTCGAAGGCATTGAAAACCTGGGTGGCGCCACGGGCCATCAGGCCCGCACTGGCCAGCAGGGCTTCCTGTTCGGCGGACAGCGTGTGCTCGCGGCCACGATGGATATTGTGGAAGAAGTGTTCGTAGACTGCCAGGCCCGGTTCCTCGGTCACGAGTTCCGTCAGACGCTCGGGCGCGATTTCCAGCAACTCGGATTCGAACCAACTGACGGCCTCGGCAAAACGCACAGCCAGACTGGAGATCCGTCCCTTGCGGGCCGTGTTCTCGCCAATCCGGGTGTCCTCGTCGCTTTTCATGCCGGCGAACACCAAGGCCCGCTCGAGTTGGCGCTGTTCAGTGTGGATCGCCTCGATCGTCGCCAGCAGCGAAGGGCCGGACTCGGCCAGCGTGCCCTGGCGCGCGGCCAGGCCTGGCAAGGCCGCCTCGACCGCGGCGAAGCATTCCTCCCAGCTGTCCCAGTCGGCAAAGATCAACTCCAGCTTCCACTTGAAGCGGTCCTCGATTTCGTGGCGCTCAGCCAGGGCGGCATTCGGTTTGGCCATGATTTCCTCAATTGTTGGGTAGCAGGCGGCGTGGTGGCGGTACGCGCGACAGCCTTCAAAATAGGACATGAAAAGCCCCTTGCCAACTCCCGGCGCGCGCCGGGGAAAACGCGCCGGCAGGGGGCAAGGGGCCTGAGTCGGCAGCCGTGGTCAGGCGCCGTTGAGCACCGGCCCCATGGCCAGGCACTGCACGACGTCGTTGCGAAAGGATTCCATGCTGATCGGCTTGGGTACGAACTTGGTCGCGCCCATGTCCAACAGGTCGGCGATCTCGTTGACGCCCACCACACCGGAAGTGATCAGGATCGGCACCCGCGGCAGATCCCGGTCCTGGTGCAGCGCCGCGATCAGTTGCCTGCCATCAAGCACCGGCATGCTGATATCGGTGATCAGCAGGTCAAAGTCCTCGTTGCAGCGCAAGGCATCCAGGGCATGGGTACCGTCGCTGGCGTTGTGGATCTCGCAGCCAAGCGGCGCCAGGGCCCTGCCGATGATCTTGCGCATGACCGGATCGTCGTCGACCACGAGTATTCTGGACATGGTTTTCTCCCTCTTCCCGGTCAATCGTTCCTGATGTAGACCGCGGGCATAACATAGTCCCAGGGTGTCTCGCCCCGGCCCAGGGTCTCGGAGTGGCCGATGAACAGATGGCCGCCCTTGCGTGTGTGTTGGTAATACTTGGTGACCAGGTTGTTACGCGTTTCCCGGTCGAAATAGATCATCACGTTGCGGCAGAAGATGGCGTCGAAGCGATTCCGGAAGGGGAAAGTCGCGTCCATCAGGTTATGCCGTCGGTAGATAATATTGCGGCGAACGGCGTCCGTGACCCGCACCTGGCCGTCCCCGGTCTTCTGAAAGTAGCGATTCCGCAAGGCCGGCGGCAGCTGGGCCACCCGTTCGGTTTCGTACACGCCGGACATGGCCGTGCGCAGGGCCGTGGCCGAGATGTCGGTCGCCAGCAACTTGGGTTGCCACTGATCGAAGCGGGCACCGAAGAACTCCATCATCAGCATCATCAGGGTGTAGGGTTCTTCGCCGGACGAGCAGCCCGCACACCAGATCCGGAAGTCCGTCTCGCCCGCAGCCTCGCGACGGGCCACCGCAGCGGGCAGCATGGTCTCGGCGAAGTACTCGAAGTGGGCTTTCTCGCGGTAGAAAAAGGTGTGGTTGGTTGAGATCCGGTTGGCCAACTCATCCAGACCCTCGCCGGTCTGGTCCTTGACCAACCAGTCATAGTAGTCGCGGAAGGTCGCGAACTTGCGTTGACGCAGCACCTTCTGCAGGCGGCCAACGACCAGGGTCTTCTTCTGTTCGGTCAGGTTGATGCCAAAGCGGTCGTACACCAGGCGCCGGATGGCGTCAAAATCCTGGTCGGAGATGCGGTCTCCCGTCGCGACCTGCGTCTTCATGGCAACTGTGGACATCCGTCGGCAGCCTCTTTCAGGTGTTCTGGGTCAGCTTGAAACCCAGATCCTGCAGCGTGGCCAGAAATTTCGGCTTCTCGATCGGCTTGACGACATAGCTGTCGGCCGACGCGCCGAAGGCCTGGCGGATGTTGTCGTGGTCATCGAGGGCCGAAGTCATGACGACCTTGGCGCCCTGCCCGACGTTCAGGCCGTTCTTCTGCTCCAGTTCCCGAATCAGGGACAGGGCTTCCTGGCCGCTCATGCCGGGCATCATGATATCCAGGCAGATCAGGTCATAGTGGCTGCCCTCGGCCAGGGCGTCCCGCACGGCCTCGACGGCTTCGGTGCCGTTGATGGCTACGTCGCACTCCCCGAACGGTTCAAGGTAACGGCAGATGAGGCGCCGACTGATGAAGTCATCTTCAACGACGAGGATTTGCATGAGCGGTCCTTAACATTCCCCCCGGACTGGGCACCGGGGAACCCATGGTCAGCCGGATGCGTATGCATCCGGTACTTACTGTTCTATTGATCGACGACACGGGCCTGGACTTGAATAAATCTTTACTGCCGGCGGTAGGGATGGTGCCCGGCGGGACAACCGCTTATCATACCCGGACGACTTCTCACCGGCCGACGGGCCGCAACCCGGAGCAGAACATGGGTTTGTTGGGAACATTACTTGGCGGCGGCCTGGGCTTCGTGCTCGGCGGGCCGCTGGGCGCGATCATCGGCGGCGCCCTGGGCTCCAATGTGGAGATCAACCACAGCACTTCCCGGGTGCACCCGGGCGCGCGTCCGCATCCGTCCGGGCGCACGGGCTACAATCCCCTGCACGCCCAGCAGACGTTCATGATCGCGTTGATCAGCCTGGCGGCGAAAGTGGCCAAGGCCGACGGTACGGTCTCGCCGGCCGAGGTGCGCAGTTTCGACAATTTCCTGCGCCTGCAGATGAACATGTCGAAAGTCGAGCGCCAGGTCGCGGCCCGCATCTTCAACGAGGCCCGCGACTCGAACATCCCGGCCGAGGAATTCGCCCGCCAAATCCGGCAGCTGCTGCTGGGCCAGCCCGCCCGCATGCGCGACCTGATTTCGTTGCTGATGAGCATCGCCATGGCCGACGGCGCCCTGCATCCGGCCGAGGAACGCTTGATCAAGTCCATCGCCTCGACCATGGGCCTCAGCGCGCGCGACTACGACGAGGCCGTGGGCATGTTCAATCCCCGCGCCAACCTCGACACGTCCTATTCGGTGCTCGGGTTGTCCGCCGACGCCAGCGAAGCCGAGATCAAGAGGACCTACCGCAAACTGGCCAAGGAATACCATCCGGATGTCGTGGCCAACAAGGGCATGGGTGCGGATTTCCAGAAGTTCGCGGCCGAAAAGATGCGCGCGGTGAACGCGGCCTACGACGCGATCCGGGCCGAAAGGGCGTTCTAGTGCCTGAGCTGCCCGAGGTGGAAAATGTCGGGCGGGCGCTGTGGGGGAACCTGCAGGGCCAGACGCTCGAGCGGCTGCACGTGAACTTCGCCGGCGTGCTGGGTCAGAGCGTGCGCGCCACCCGCAAGGCCATCGTGGGCAGGGAATTGACGGCTGTGCACCGCCACGGCAAGTACCTGATTCTCACCTTCGGCCGCGAAGAAACGGCCGCCCACCTGATGGTCCATCTGCGCATGACCGGACAGATCTTCATCCTGGACGACTACGAGCCCGACAAGCACGTGCACCTGACTTTCGAGTTCCCCGACTCGCCGCCGGTGCACTACCGGGACATCCGCAAGTTCGGCCGCCTGACCCTGGTTGACGACGCCATAGCTCCCAGCGCGATCGCCCACGTCGGGCCGGATATGATGAAGGTACGTTTCAATGATTGGCACCGGCGCCTCGCCCACCGCCAGGCGCCCATCAAGTCATTGCTGCTGGATCAGGGCATCGCCGCGGGGCTGGGCAATATCTACGTGGACGAGTCGCTTTTTCTGGCCGGCGTGCACCCGCTGACGCGGCCCTGCGATCTGGCTGAAGAGGTGTTGCGGGATGTGCTCAAGCGGGGCAAGGATGTCATGCGCCTGGCCATCCGGCACGGCGGCACGACCTTCCTGAACTTCACGAATTTCTACGGCAAGCCCGGCAATTTCAAACGCAAGCTGCGCGTCTACGGGCGCGGCGGCCAGCCCTGCCGGGACTGCGGCGCGACCCTGGAAAAAATCGTGATCGGCGGCCGGTCGTCGGTGTTCTGTCCGGAATGCCAGCCGGAGATCTAGTCCAGTCCCATCAACCGGCGCGCGAACTTCGGCGCCGGCGAGCCGAACGACAGCAACTCGTCGTGGAATTCCTTCAGGTTGATCTTGCCGCCGTGTTTCGCCGTGTAGTCGCGCCGGATACCGTTGATCTCCAGATTGCCCACGTAGTAGGTCGACAGCTGCGTGCTGCTCAGGCAGGCCCGGATCCACTTGCCCGCCGCCTCGCCCTCCTCCTGGAAACCGTCGACCATCATCAGCTCCATGGCCTCGCCTTCGGTCATGCCCGCGGTGTGGATCTTCTGGTCGATGATGGCGTTGATGATCAGCCGCAGGTGCATTTTCAGCTGCTGCAGGTGCACTTCGGGCCCACCGTAGCCGGCCTCGACCATGAGTTGTTCGGCGTAGGTGGCCCAGCCTTCGACGAAGGTGCCGCTGGCGTAGATCGCGCGCAGCGGTGTGGCGGCGATGAACTTGTTGGCGTGGGCGATCTGCAGGTAGTGGCCCGGCATGGCCTCATGGATGGTCAGGTCCTGCAGCATGTAGTTGTTGTACTCGCGGTAAAAAGTCTCGGCCCGTTCGGCGCTCCAGTTCTTCGGCGTCGGGCTGATGGCGTAGAAGGTGGTGCCGTTTTTTTCCAGCGGACCGGGCGAGTCGCAGTACCCGATGGCGAACCCGCGCTGGTGCTCGGGCATGACAATGATCTCGACCGGATCATCGGGCACGGTGACCAGCTTGTGTTTGACCACGAACTTGGTGATCCGTGTGAGGTCCTCACGGGCCTGGGGCACGATCGTCTCGTTGGTCGGGCGATCTTCCGACAGCCGCGCCAGCACGCGCCGGATCAAATCGTCCCGTCCCGGATTCTGGTCATCCACATGGCCGCCGAAGTAGTCGCGGTACAGGGGCAGGGCCACGTCATACATCTGGTCGCGGGTCGTGGCGAGATCCTGCTCGGCACTGGCCAGGATCTCGGCCGCGGTCAGGTGCGAGCTCAGCGAGTAACTCAACTTCTTCTGCCATAGTTTCTTGCCAAGGCGGAAGTCGCCGTCTGAACGGGGCAGAAGGTCGCTTTCCAGCCAGCGCCCGTATTCGTCGAGAGCCGCGATGGCCCGCGCCCGCACCGGCTGGAACTCGTCCTGCAATTCGGGCGCATCCGCCAGATACTCCTGCAGGCCGTCCATGATCAGGTTGATTACGCCGGGGTTTTGGCTGATGGCCGTTTCGGTCATAACCCGCGGCGGGTGTTCGAGGTTGGCGCGTGCGGCCGCCAGTGTCTGCGGCAGTGCTTCAAGCCGCGAGCGAACCGCCTGCAGACGTTCAGGCAACGGGGCATAGTCGCGGGCCAGGATGTTGTAGAGCCCATCGCCGGGATTGTAGAGGGTCGGATTCCAGTCGTGTTCGCGCAGTTCGGTGATGGCGAACACCGTCGCCTCACAGGCGCCCTTCAGTGTCGCGTAGTCGATTCTGTTGGCCTGGCTCAACCGCTGTGGGTCGATCTCCGTCAGAGCGGCCAGCGTTTCGCGGTTGAAGTCGACTCGCGCCTTGAAGCCGGCTTCGCTCAAATCGCTGACCTGACCATCGAAACGGTGGTCGCCCAGGTTGGTGGCCCACTCGGGGTTGAGGGCCAGCATCCGGTCCAGGTGATGTTCCGCCACGTTGGCGAACTGTTCGTCGGCCCGGTGGTTGTCACCGCCGCAGCCCGCCAGCAGGACAACGGCCAGCAGCAGAGTCGTGAACTTGCCGGTCATCGGGTCAACATCCTTCCACTCAAACACATGAATCGGGCCGCGGCAGGCCGGCCACCCGGCAGGCGCCCTTGGCCGGGCCCTTGGGGAACAGGTCGTAGATCTGCTGGAGAGAACAGCCGGTGCCCTTGCAGAGCACACGGATCATCGGTGCGGCACCGTGGCTTTGTTGGTGGTCACGCAGGAAGTCGATGACACGCCAATGATCCGGGCCGAGTTCGGCAATACCGTCGGCAGCAGCCAGTTCGGCGGCCAGTTCACGGGTCCAGGCGCTGAAGTCGATCAGGTAGCCTTTGGCGTCGAGGTCGGCAGACATGCTTGCTCCAGTTGGGGAAATCGGGGACAGCCGGCATCATAACCCCAAAGGGGTGATGCTGACTATCCCCGGATCCGCTCAGCTGCGGGCGAGCAGGAAAACGAGCAGCAGAAACAGAGCCAGACGCCAGGTGGTCGTCCAGTTCTTCACACGAACCTCCTACTTGACCAATATCATCTTGCGCACTTCATGATACGGACCGGCGTGGATGCGGTAGAAATATGTGCCTGCCGCCACCGGCCGCTCGCCGCTGTCGCGACCGTGCCAGACAACGTCGTGAACCCCCGCGGCCTGCCGTCCCGCCACCAGGGTCACGACCCGGCGGCCGTCTAGGCCGTACACCGCCAGCTCGACCCGTTGGGCCTCGGGCAGAGCGTAGGTGATCGTCGTCGCCGGATTGAACGGATTGGGGTAGTTGGCCCGCAACCCGAAGGCCTGCGGCAGCGCGTTGCTGGACGCCTTGTCCAGGTTCACCTCAAGCCGGCTGTTGTCCAGGCCGCGAGCGGTGATCGTCAGCTCCGTGGCCGGCAGCGGTCCGTCGAGCGCCACCACCAGCAGATCGCCTTCGCCACTGAAGCCGGCATTCACACCGAGGACCGCCAGGTTCGCGTCCAGGCCTTCGCCGACGTTCCGGAAGAACGCGGGTGCTGCCTGCTCGGCCAACAGGGCGCCGCCCGTAACAGCCTTCACCGCCCGGCCCGACTGCACACGCAGGCCTTTCAACCCGCTGCCGCCCACCAACCGGAGAGTCATCGTGCCATCCTGGTTGTCGATCCAGGCCAGGTCGACGGTCGCCGACACGGGCGCCCGATCCTTGGCCGCGGCCACCACACCGAAGTTCATGGAGAAGATGATCAGATCCTCGAAGTTGATCACGTTGTCCGTCCCTGGCACGCCCAATCGGCTGTGGTCATCGGTGGGGCCCACGTCCAGGACGTTGATCGGATCGTGCAGCGGCACCGAGTCGCCAAAGTGGGTGCCCAGGGCGCTGATATCAAACACGTCGACCACACCGTTGGGGCTGTTGTCGCCCGGTGTGCCGGCCACATCGCCCAGCCAGTAGTTGGTGGCCCGGTCGTTGGCCGGGGCCGCATTTCCGTTGAAAACCGGGTCAACCGCAAATACTTCGTAGCTGTATACGCCGCGGCTTGTCGCATCAGGCCAGGTGTCGGCGAAAACGTGTGTGCCGACAGCGGTCGTCCCGGCCAGTTCCCATTCGGGATCCGCCATGGCCACCGCCCAGGTCGCCGGACGTACAGCCGGTGTCGCCGGCGCGACGTCGTCATACTCGGGATAGGCGGACTGGCCCACGGTTCCGTCGTGCCACAGGCCGCGAAAGACCTCGTAGTGATCAACGTCCACGTCATCGTGGCTCCAGGTCACATCCACGCGATTGTGGGCCGGGCTGGCCGTCAGCGCCGTCACCGGTGCCGGCGCCACACAGTCGACGTTGAACATCGTACCCAACACGGGCGCATACAGCGGGGCATTGTCCAGGTCCCGCAACTTGTAGCTGACGAACTCGAACGTCACCGGACCATCGCCTGTGGTTTGAACATCTACCGTAAAGACATCAACCGTGGCCGTCAGGCCCGGTGTCGGGCCCAGCAGGGCGTCGCTCACCGTCACCGTGCCGTCACCGTTATCGGCCGCATAGAACTGGTGCGAACCCACACTGCCGAGACCGCCGGCATCCACCACATCCGCAGCCGCCACGGTAGCCGGTCCGACGACCCGGAAGGTGATCTCGTAGCCGCGGGTGGGAGCCCCCGCCGGATCGGGATAGTAGGTTACGGTGACCGGTCTGGGCACACCGCAACGAACCGGGTCCGGCCCCGGCACCGCGGCCACGATCCCCGGTCCCAGGATGGCCCAGGGGTCGAACAGGATGTGGTCGGTGATCTCGAAGCCCAGACCGGCCGGGTTCTTCACCGCGTGATAGGGACCGGTGAGGTGGCCCCACCAGTTCCCCAGCGCGTCATAGTCGAGGACGGAATTCGACCAACCGGCCAAAGCCAGGTTATCGATAAAGGAGCAGCCACGCGCCTGACCCGTAATGGCGCCGCCATCCTCCATGATGACAAAGCCCCGCTCGAAGCGGGTCACCGTGCAGTTGTCCATGGTCAGACTGACCGGACCGGCCGCCACGGCGGACACGCCCCATGTATCGGGCCCATCCGTGCCGGTGATGACAGAGTTGGTCACGGCCAGGCCGGCCGCCGCCTTGTCGGTCCCGGCCTTGGCGGCCACGATAGTCACCGGTTGCGGCACCAGACGGTCCGTCAAAGCCTTGGCGCCCGTGCTCGCGGACACGATACCGTCACCGAGGGCGTTGACCACGGCCCCGTTGGCAAAAGTGGCCGTGTTGTCCTCCATGTAGACGCCGGTCTGACAACCGTCAGCCTGGCAGCCGGTCAGGTCAATATTGGTGCCGCCGGTACCGAGGAAGCCGGTAGCGGTCCAGATGCCGCCTGTGTACATCAGGCCGGATGCCACGCAGTCAGTCAGAGTGAAAGCCGCGTCACGCGAGACCTGAAAGCCGTTCTGAGCGATGGTTCCGGTCGTGCCCGCACCAGTAACCGTAGCCCTGAGCAGGGTCCCGCCCAGGTTCGTTCCATCCAGCACGACACCGGATTTCTGAAAGTCGGTCACCTGTACGTCCGTCAGATCGAAAGTCCGGCTGACCAGATCCGTTGCTACGACAAAAATGCCGTTGCCATGCGGCATGGCGTTCAGGGTCGCGCCCCGCACCCCGGTGATCGCGACGTTGTCCAGCCAGCCACCGGCATTGAAGTAGCCGAAGCCCTGGAACAGCGGGTTGGTGTCGCCCCGACCCAGACCATCGAGAGTCAGGTCGGCAAAGCCCACGCCAACGCAATTCTCGACCAGGACGACCGGAAAGTAGTAGCTGCCGACGATGAAGTAGTTGGTCAACTGGGCGGGTGAATCGACAAAAGTCAGGGTGCGGCCGGCGCCGCTGATCGTCAGGTTGTCGGTGGTGATGGTCAGCTGTTCGACGTAGTGGCCTGGTGCCACGGTGATCAGATCACCGGCCGCCGCGTTGTCGATCGCCGCCTGGATCGTCGTGAAGTCCCCCGCCCCACCCGGATCAACCTGCCACGTGGCAGCACCAACAATTCCCGGCACCAGAATCGCGATCAGGCAGACCGCCACAATCGCCATCAGCAAACGACATGATCTCATGTTATCCCCCAAATAGTATTCGACAAACAAGTTGTACCGGTTTGGGCGATAGGGCACCGGTGGGTTCTGTTCTACTTGACGAGGGTCACCTTGACCGAGCGCGTCACATTGCCGGCATCAAGCCGGAAGAAGTACTGGCCTGCCGGCTGTAGCCGACCGGTCTTGTCACGCCCATCCCAGGTGAAGGTCGTGCTGCCGGCCCTGGCCGCACCCTCGTGCAGTACCAGCAACTCGCGACCGCGCAAGTCGTACACAGCCAGACGGGCCTCGCTCGCGGTGGGCAGGTTCACCGTCAGGGAAGTGATCGGGTTGAACGGGTTGGGCCAGGCCCGCAGGTTCGGGCGCGATTCCGGCACGTCGCCGACCGCACTCAAGGGGTCAGAGACCGTGATCGTCGTCGGGTCGAGAATGACATCCGGGTAGTAGGTGCCGTCACCGGCCGCCACGTAGGCTTCCACGGCGATGATCGCTGAAGAGCCGTCAACCAGGCCCTGGAAATCCCAGTAGTAGAGTTCGCCCGGGCCTTCCAGGAAATCGCCTGAGCCCATGACCACCGCGTAGCCGTGCCACTGGCCTGGCGTGTCGTTCTCGAAGCCGTCGAAGACGAAGAAACCACTGTCTTCGTAAAGCGCCCCCGGCCCACCGGCGACGCTGGCGACGATGGTCGTGTCGTAGGTCACAAAGACGTCAATCGTGCGCACGTTGGCGTCCAGGTCGTCGATCATGACTGAGAGCCGACCGCCTGTCCCGGGACTGACGACCGTATCGGCCGGGGTGAAGCGCAGATTAACCGCCGCCTCGGCAGCACCAATTTGCAGCAGTCCGGCGCACACCAGCACGATCAGCATCAGGTTTCGCTTATTCATGGTCCCGTTCCATTTCGGTTGCCCGTTCAGTGGCACCCGGGCGGCCGCGATGACCGCCCGGGTGCCGGGAAGAATCTACTTCATCAACGTCATCTTGTTCACCTGGCTGTAGGGCCCGGCGTCGATGCGGTAGAAGTAGATGCCCGAGGCCACGGTCTGACCGTCGTCAGTCCGGCCGGTCCACACGACTTCGTGCAGGCCGGGACC
>JAJRWA010000154.1 GCA_024277025.1 Candidatus Krumholzibacteriota bacterium
AGCCGGCCAGGTAGAAGCCGACCGCGGTGCTGACAACCGGCACTTCCGTGTCGCCGGACAGTTCGTAAACAGGTTCAGCCGCCGAAGCGCCGGTCACGGCCAGCAGCGCGGCGCAGCAGATCCCGGCAACTGCCCTGGGTTCGACCAAACCTTCCCTCCCTCAACCGAAAAGCCCCGGCCGGCAACGGGCCGACCGGGGATTCATAGCACAACTGGACCGCCATCGGCTAGGACTTGAACTCCACACCCTGGGCCAGGTGGACTTCGCCGCCCCAGTTGATGGTGTTGGTCTGCCGCCGCATGTACAGCTTCCAGGAGTCCGATCCGGACTCGCGTCCGCCGCCGGTCTCCTTCTCGCCGCCGAAGGCCCCGCCAATCTCCGCCCCACTGGTGCCGATGTTGATGTTGGCGATCCCGCAGTCACTGCCGAGATAGCTGATGAAGGCCTCGCCCTCGTTCACGCTGTCGGTGTAGATGGCGCTGCTCAGGCCCTGGGGCACGTCGTTGTGCAGCTTGAAGGCCTGCGCGATCTTCTTGTACTTCATGACATACAGGATCGGGGCGAAGGTCTCGTCCTGGACGATCTGGGCCTTGTTCTCGATTTCGATGATCGTCGGCTGGACAAAAGTGGCCGCGCCGAAGGGCTTGAGCACCTTGCCGCCGTAGAGCACCTTGCCACCCTGTTCCTTGGCCGCCTTGATGGCGTTCTCGTAGTCGGCCACGGCGCCCTCGTCGATCAACGGGCCCATCAGGGTCTTTGGATCCAGCGGGTTGCCGATGACCACACGTTTGTAGTTGGCGATCAGCTTCCTGACGAAGGTATCAAAGACCTTCTCCTGGATGATCAGGCGGCGGGTGCTGGTGCAGCGCTGGCCCGCCGTACCCACGGCGCCGAAGAAGGCGCTGGCAAGGGCACCCTTCAGGTCGGCCTTCTCGCTGATGATGATGGCGTTGTTGCCGCCCAGTTCCAGGATCGTCCGGCCCAGACGGCCGCCGACGACGGCGCCGATGCGCTGGCCCATGCGGGTCGAGCCGGTGGCGCTGACCAGGGGAATATTGTGGTCGCCGACCAGCTTCTCGCCGATCGTGGCCCCGCGCCCGATGGTCACGCAACTGACGCCCTGGGGCAGGCCGTTGGCCTTGAACACCTCGTTGACGATGTTCTGGCAGGCGATGGCGCACAGGGGCGTCTTGCTCGATGGCTTCCAGAGGGAGGAATCGCCGCAGACCCAGGCCAGGGCGGTGTTCCAGGCCCAGACGGCCACCGGGAAGTTGAAGGCGCTGATCACGCCGACCACGCCCAGCGGGTGCCATTGTTCCATCATCCGGTGCTTGGGGCGCTCGCTCTGCAGGGTCGGTCCGCTCAGGGTGCGGCTCAGGCCGACGGCGAAGTCGCAGATGTCGATCATCTCCTGCACCTCGCCCAGACCCTCGGTGTAGATCTTGCCCATTTCCAGGCTGACCAGGGCGCCCAGCATGTCCTTCTTCTCACGCAGGGCCTCGCCCACCTGCCGGACGATCTCACCGCGCAGGGGCGCCGGCATGTTGCGGAATTCCAGGAACGCCTTGCGGGCTTCCTTCATCACCTTGTCGTAGTCCTTGGCGCTGGCCTGCTCGATTCTGGCCAGGACCTCGCCCGTGGTCGGATTCACCGACGTGATGTAGTCTTTGCTGTCGGCGAACCACTCGCCGCCGCAGTTGGCGCCTTTCAGGCGGGACTTCAGTCCCAGCGCCCGGAAGATCTGGTTCTTGCTCACCATTTTCTTGCTCGCCATTTCTTGTTCCCCTCTTCAGGTTCTCCGCCGGTGGCGGACCGTGTCAGTGGTCAGTAGACCGTTTTTTCCTCGGCACAAACGATGTTCACCTTGGCCAGTTCAGCGAGAACCGGGTTGTAGATCTCGGGCGTCACCGGTCGCAGGACGCCGCGACTGGTGATCCGGCCCTCCAGAATCAGGCGCGCGGCGATGGCCGCCGGCAGGGAAACCGTGCGGGACATGGAACTGTCACCGTAGCGGATCCCGAAGTCGACCAGGCTGCTGGTCAACCGCTCGTAGTGGTTGTCCGCCTCGAACCAGGCCTTGAACTCGTGGAACAGGACGACCATGTCCCGCTCGCCCGGATTATAGGTCAGCTTGTCGAGCATGATGTTGCCCAGCGCATCCAGGGGCGAGACTTCGTCCAGCCCGATCGGACGGCGCGAAAACAGACCCAGCCAGTGCATGTTCCAGGGCGGCAGCGTGTCGGCGGGAATGCCCAACTGGTTGGCCACCGCCACGCGCAGATCCTCGTCCGGTCCAGCCCCCAACAGGTCGCGCATATAGTCGGCATAAGTCATCTCAGCGCTCGGACGCGGCTCGGTGTCGAGCATGCCCAGCTTGACCAGATTGTGCATGGTGTTGCACCAGCCGATATAGCGCAGCGTGCCGCGAAATACCGAACGCACCTCGTCACCCAGCCCGTAGACCTCGCGGTACTCCAGGCTGTCCCGGTTGGGATACGCCTCGAAGTCTCCCACTTCCGGCACGTTCAGCAGGCGCATATCCCGGAACAGACGCTCAGCCGGCACGGTGACCTCATGGTTGTCGCGCCAGTAGCGTGCGCCATTGCGGCTGGCCATCAGCACGCCGCGCGGCGCCCAGGAGAACTTGTAGCCGAAAGGGTTGTCGTTGGCCTCGGGCGCCGGCAGGCCGCCGCAGTACGAACGGAAGTGCCTGATCTTGCCGCCGCGCGCGTGCACATCATCGATGATCCGCATGGCCGACATGTGATCGATGCCGGGATCCAGGCCGATCTCGTTCAGGAAGATCAGGTCGTTGTCCCGCGCGTCCTGGTCGAAGGCGTTCATCTCCTGGGAGACGTACGAAGCCGTCACCAGGTTCTTCTTCTTCTCCAGGCAGTGGTTGGCCACCAGGGGATGGTAGCTGTAGGGCACCAGGCTGATCACCAGATCATGTTCGCCGACCAGCCGGGACAAGGTCGCCTCGTCGGACAGGTCCAGGGTCAGGGCCTGACCGTTGGGATCACCACCGACCAGCTTGACCGCGTCCTCCAGGACCAGGCTGGTCACCGTCAGGCCGTAGCCGCGCTTCAGCAGGTAGCGGATCAGCGGTCCGGCCACCATGCCGGCCCCCAGTACCAGAATCTTCTGCACAGTGTCCCCTTCCCGTCCCCGGTCAGGCTGCCGCCGACTACCGGGCCGCCTTGTCGAGATGTTCCTGCAGGTAACGGTACGCCGGCGTCAGCTCACCACGGTGGGTGATCACCGCCTTCTTCAAGTAAGAGGGCAGATGCAGCCCTTCGAAATCACTCGCAAAGTCGGCCTGGGCCAGCGGCAGCATCATGTCCCGCAGCACCGAACTGAAATGCTCCGACGACTCGCGCGGCAGTTCGCAGGGCAGATTGTCGACCGACATGATCACCGGCCCGACACCCTGCACCCCATCGGTGGCCTCACCGGTCTCCGGGTCATACACGTAGCAGGGTGCCTCGGGCATGGGCGCCTTGATCGTCACCTCGATGCTGCCTTCGATGTCGCAACTGATATCGCCGATGACCTTCAGGCGCGGCGTCTTGTCGGCCCCGTAGTTGGCCTTGACCCACTTGCGGGTCACCAGGCGCGGGTAGGCCGGCGTCCAGTAGATCGAATTGATCAGCACGTCCAGGTCGGCCAGGTAGTTTTCGAACACCCCCCGGTAGTTCTCCGGACGCTGATAGTAGTCGTTGAGCACGAACTGGGCGTCGGTGGAACGCGGCTCCACCATGTCTTCCTCCCTGAACACGACCTTGACCAACGGACCGTACGCGGCGATCTGCCCCTGGCCAGCGGCCGCCAACTCACCGACCGGAATCTCGTGTATCGGCAGGCAGGAAAGGATTGCCGCACACCCCTTGGCCACATTGCCGTAGCCGGCAACGCCAATGATCAGGGGTTTTTGCACCGGCCCGAGGCCCTCGGCCTTGATCCGCTCACCGATCTGTCGCAGATGGTTCTGCGCTTCGATCAGGCTGCCATACTCGTAGGCGTGTTTGAGATCCATCAGCGGCGTGGCCACACCCTGTTCATTCAGGCGCCCGGCCAGGGCCACCAGGGTCTCGATCGCCCCGGCGTAGCCCGCGTGCAGGCTGAAGAAAATCAGCCGGCGATTCTGCTCGTCGACGATACGCTCGTAGTCGATCAGCGTGGCCTTGCGGTCCAGTAAGCGCTGCAGCAGCGGCATATTGTAGTCCTGACCCTTGATCGTATGGGAGAAGCAAAGGTAGACCTTCTTCTCCTCGATCATGTCGATCGGAACTTCCTTCACCGCGACCACGATATCGGCCGGCGTCAGATCTTCCACCACGGTCAGCCCGGCGTTGGCTAAATCGTCATCGCTGAAGACCCGGATCGGCGAAGTCTGCACCAGGAAATCCAGGTCCGGGTCGCGAGCCAGTTTGTTCAGATCGGCTGGAACCAACGGCACGCGGCGCTCCCACTGGTTCTTGTCTTCCCTGCGAATGCCGATCGTCTTGCCCATGATGCCACCTGCCCGGATCGGGCCGCTGCTGAAGGGTGTTGTTTGCAGTCGAGAAGAGGACCGGCACGAACGCCCGGTCGACCCGCCTAAGCTAGATACCCCGGGCAAGCGAGTCAAGGCCCCGGACAGCCGTTTTTGCCGATTTGCGGTGAACCCGCCCGGCGGCCAAGTCCTGCCGTGACAATCCTTGCCATCCGGTCTACAATGCGGTTCCCGATTCGTCCGCCAGCGCCAGACCGCCCCGCCTGCGGGGCCAGCGAAAGGGGCTGACCATGCCCGCCAATGCCTACGCCGTTCCCGTCCGTCAGGCTCTGCAGTTCTTCAGCCGCACCTGCAGTGTCTTCAACGAGGAAGACTCGGAATACACACCGACCGGCGGCCAGTTCACCGTTGCCCAGCAGGTGGCTCACGTGGCCCAGACGATCGACTGGTTCATGGCCGGCGGCTTCGGCCCGGACGGCTTCGATCTGGATTTTTCCGCCCACCACGCCGCCGTGCGCGAGGTGCATTCCCTGGCGGCAGCCTTCGAGTGGCTGGCCCGCAGCGTGGACGATGCCACCGCGGCGCTGGCTGACAAGTCGCAGGAAGAAATGATGGCGCCCATCGCCGAGGGTCCGATCATGGCCGGCGAGCCGCGCGCAGCCATCGTGGCGGCCATCGCCGAACACACCGCCCACCACCGGGGCTCTCTCGCGGTCTACGCCCGACTGCTGGGCTACGCGCCCCCCATGCCCTATTCCGACTGATCTGCCCACAGAACAGCCCCCGCAGTGGTTGCGGGGGCTATTCTGCCATCAACTCGGATCCCGGCTATGCGCGCACCACCACCGCGTAGATCACCGGCAGCAGAACTCCCACCGCCAGCATCACGCCACCGCGCCCGGCCAGACCCTTGCGGCCCCGCACCAGAAAAATCCCGGTCAAGGCCAGCACGATCAGCAGGCTGGCGTACACGTCGGCAATCCCCGTCCAGGGCGCCTTGCCGCTGTTCAGATGCATGAAGTTCAGGTCGTACAGCAGCGGACGCTTGCTGAAGCCCTGGCGCACAACCTTGCCCGTCACCAGATCCACATCGTAACGCGCCCCCGCCAGAAAAACCTGCAGGGTGTTGGTATCGGCCCGCCAGGTGTTCTTGACCGGCTCGGTCAGGTCCAGGCGCGCCAGCACCTGATCCCGGATCTCCTCGGTCGGCCCGGTGCCCACCGGCGCCATCTGCGACTCGCTGACCGTGCGGGCGTAATTCGCATCCCAGTGGTGGGCATGATTGATGGCGATCCCGCTGATCGCGTAGACGAGCGTCAACCCCACCGCCAGGAATCCGAACTCCCGGTGCAGGGTGCGGCAAATCTTCCGGAATTTCGTCATGCCGCTAGTTCTTGACCACGACGGCACCCGTGCCGCTCAGCTGGTACAAGGTCTTGCAGGCGGTCACCGACTCGGGGTCGAATTCCTCGCCCGCATTCTTGGCTTCGTTGGCGCAGACCTTCTTGGTCGTCTCGAGGTCCAGCTTGTTGGCTGTCCACACGCCTTCGGCCACTACGGTGTCCCCGACGATCTCGGGCGGGAAGACGATCTCGCCGTCCTTGACCTTCACCCGCACCACGTCGCCCTCGACATCCGACGCCACGTTGATCCAGCAGCCCCGGTGCGCGCACACGCCGACAGCCGTGCCCTTGACGCGGATCGTCTGGCCGACGTAGTCGTCCGGATGGGCCAGCAGCGCACTGACCAGCACCGTGTCCGGCGCCGAAACGCCCTTGCCGTAGACCGTCTCGCCCGCACCGGCCAAAGCCGCACCGGCCACCAGCAGAACCATCATCATTGTTGTCAGTACCGTACTCAGTCGCATATCGGCCAACCTTTGTTGGGAGATGAAGCGGCAGCTGCGGGCGGTCCCCCTGACCGGCGCGTTTGACACCACGCCCCCGCTGGTGCCTCCTGCCAGAATATCAAGCGGAACGATGGGCTTTCGAAACGCGATTATCAAGTAGGATTCGACCGAAATTCGCTGCCAACCGCCGGTAACGCGAATTGCAGCCCGTCAGCCAGACCGTTGCGCCAGTTGATCCAGTTGTGGCCGGCGCTGCGGGTCCGGTAATCCACGGCCATTCCCTGCCCGGCCAGGGCCTCGGCCAGACGGGTGTTGCTGCCGTGCAGCCATTCCAGGGTGCCACACTGCAGTTGCCAGGCCACCGGGCGGGTCCCATCAGCTACGACGAGATCCCGGAAGCTCTCCCCGCCGGCAAAGGGAAACGCGTAGTCCATATCCGGCGAGAAAAGAAACGCGCCGGATTGGCTGACGACCCGGCTGAACCGGTCCGGGTACCGCCAGGCCAGATGGGCGCTGCACAGCCCGCCCAGACTGGCGCCCCAGGCCGTGCGCTGCCCGTTGCCCGGCACCCGGCTCTCCACCGCCGGCAGGACTTCTTCAACCATGTACCGCAGGTAGGCGTCATTGAAGGCGTACTCGATCGTGCGCTCGCGCGGGGTCATGAACACCAGGTGCGCCGGCGCCACGAGCCCGGCGGCCAGCAGGCGGTCCAGCACCTGGCACACCTGCCCCCAGCCGAAGTAGGCCCTGCCGTCCTGGAAGTAGACAATCGGCAGCTCGGCACCGGCCCGGCCCGGCGGCGAGTAGACCAAGACTTGCCGCCCGGCGCCAAACCGACCCGCGGCGATAGCCAACCGCAGCACCTGCCCCGCCGGGCGCACGCGCTCAGCGGCCAGCCACGGATCCGGCCGGTAGTCGGGACCCGTCAGATTGCTGGCGAACTTCCACCAGGGATTGAGTCGCGGGTTGTCATTGTCCGGATCAGGATGTCGTTCGCCGGCGGTATCCTGCCAGGCGTACTCGAAGTAGGCGTCGTCCGGCAGGTCGAACGGCTGCAGCTCGGCGACCGGCAACGGCGCCCGCCGCCAGTCGCCCAGATCACTCAGCAGGTGAGTGGCCCAGGCCGGCGGCACCAGTTCGACGCGCACCTCAGCCGTCGCTCTCGGACAGCCGGGCGCGCTTGGCCGCCTTCTTGCGTTCGTTCTCGTCCAGGATCGACTTGCGCAGCCGGATCGACTTGGGCGTGACCTCCACGTACTCGTCGTGGTTGAGGTACTCCAGGGATTCCTCGAGGCTCATGCGCACCGGCGGCGCGACCCGCATCTTCCGGTCCGTGCCGGAGGCGCGCATGTTGGACAACTGTTTGGCCTTCTGGGCATTGACCACCAGATCCTCGTCGCGGGTGTACTCACCGATGATCTGTCCGGTGTAGAGATGCTCGCCCGGCTCGATGAAGAACACGCCGCGATCCTGCAACGCATCCAACGCGAAGGCCACGGCCTTGCCCGAGTGCATCGAGATGATTGAGCCATTGGTGCGTTCGGGAATCGACCCCTTGAAGTATTCGTAGTCAAGGAAGCGGTGGTGCATGACGATCTCGCCAGCGGTCGCACGCAGCATCAGGCTGCGGAAGCCGATCAGCCCCCGGCTGGGAATGCGGAATTCCAGCAGGGTGCGCGCCTCGCGCTGTTCCATCTGGGTCATCTCACCCTTGCGGGTCGCCGCGTACTCGATGACGGTGCCGGCCAGTTCCGAAGGCACATCCACGTTCAGCGTTTCGATCGGCTCGGCCTTCCTGCCGCCGATCTCCTTGTAGATGACCTGCGGCTGCCCCACCATGAATTCGTAGCCCTCGCGCCGCATGTTTTCCATCAGAATGGACAGGTGCAGAATCCCGCGCCCGGAGACCTTGAACGCGTCCGCCGTCTCGACCACGCGCAGGGCCACGTCCCGTTCGGTCTCACGCAGCAGGCGCTCAAGCACCTGCCGGCTGGTGACATACTTGCCATCCTGGCCGTAGCCCGGGCTGTCATTGGGCCGGAAGCTCATGCTCAGCGTCGGGTCATCCACGTCGATCAGCGCCAACGGCTCGGGATGTTCCGCATCGGCCAGGGTGTCACCGATGTCGACGCCTTCCAGACCGACCACGGCGCAGATATCACCGCACTGCACTTCGGTCACTTCCTTCTTGCCCAGATTGTCGAAGACGTAGAGCTGACGGGCGACGGTCTTCAGCTCCGAACCGTCCCGCTTGCACAGGACGACCGGCTGTTTGACCTTCAGGCTGCCGCGCACGATGCGTCCCACACCGATCCGTCCCACATAGCCGCTGTGGTCCATGGCCGCCACCAGCATCTGCAACGGCCCTTCCTTCACTTCGGGCGCCGGCACGTGGTCGATGATCATGTCCAGCAGCGGCGACAGGTCCTTGCGCTCGTCCTCGAGTTCGCCCACGGCCCAACCGTCGCGGCCGGCGGCGTACACGCCGCGGAAATCCAGTTGCTCGTCGTTGGCGTCCAGTTCGATGAACAGATTGAAGATCTCGTCCAGCACCTCGTCCGGCCGGGCGTTGGCCCGGTCCACCTTGTTGATCACCACGACGGGTTTGAGATTCAGTTGCATCGCCTTCTGCAGCACGAACCGCGTCTGGGGCATCGTGCCCTCGAAGGCATCGACCAGCAGCAGCACGCCATCGGCCATCTTCAGCACCCGCTCGACCTCGCCGCCGAAATCGGCGTGACCCGGCGTGTCGATCAGGTTGATGCGCGTGTCCTTGTAGGTGATCGCGAAGTTCTTGGACGTGATGGTTATGCCGCGCTCGCGCTCCAGATCGTTAGAGTCCATCACCCGTTCCTGCACTTCCTGGCCGGTGCGAAAAACGTGGCACTGGCGCAGGATCTGGTCGACCAGCGTGGTCTTGCCGTGGTCGACGTGGGCGATGATGGCGACATTGCGGATCTGCATGGGGAATCCTTCAGTTCAGGAACAACGGGTGCCGGAGCCGCCAAACAAT
This sequence comes from Candidatus Krumholzibacteriota bacterium, assembly GCA_024277025.1. Taxonomy (GTDB): domain Bacteria; phylum Krumholzibacteriota; class Krumholzibacteriia; order LZORAL124-64-63; family LZORAL124-64-63; genus JAGRNP01. The sequence continues at coordinate 9,359 of JAJRWA010000154.1, forward strand.
AGTCCACAAGTCCGCTTCAGCCAACCCGCCGTTCCGCGGGCCCAGAAAATCAAACTTGACCACCGCCACTTCCTGTCGGCAAAATACTTGTAGTACCCGAACCACAAGGAGCCTTGCGCCATGACGAACCCGGATCAGGGGCCCGAACAGGACAAAGCCGTCCAGCTCCTGCGCAACCTGGGCCTGACCAGCACCGAAGCCGCCGTCTACTGCACCGCCCTGCAAACATGCGCCGAAGAGCCGCTCAGCAGCTATAAGCTGGCCCAGGCCATGGGACGCGACCCCGCCAATGTGGCCAAAACCCTTTCGGCGCTGGTGCGTCTGCAGGCGATGACCGTGGTGCAGGACAAGCCCCGCCTCTACCTGCCGGCGGCCCCCGCCGAATTCACCGAACGGGTGTTGACCCGCATGCAGCACAACGGACGTCAGGCCGTGGACCTGCTGCAGCAGATGCACGCACCCCGGCCGGCCGGCATGACGCTGGCCCTGGCCGGAGCTGAGCAGGTTTTCGCCAGAGCGCGGGCCCTGCTGGCGGAGTGCCGCGAGCGGGCGTTGGTTTTTGGTTCGAAGGAAGCCCTGCGTGAGATCGGCGCCGAACTGGAAGCCCTCGGCGAGAGCGGCGAGCGCACCGTGCGTGTGCTCAGCCCCCTGGCGATGGTCTCGGACAATGTGGAGATCGCGGTCTTCAGTCCGCTGAGTGATCTGGCGGCCCTGATGACGCACGAATTCCTGCAATTGGTCGTTGACGACCGCGCCTGGCTGAGCGCCGTGCTGGACGAAGAAGCGGGCGCCGGGCCCCTGGGCTGGTGGGGCGACCGCTCGGCCATGGCGGCCGTCCTGGGCGGCAGTCTGAACCTGGCCTGGCAGGCCGGTCATTCACCCCGCACCGCAGTCGCACCGGCGGCCGCACCGCCCCCCGAGCCGGCACCACCTGCGGCAGATCCCGCCCCCGAGCCCTCGCCGGCGGCCCCGGCCGACGAGGAGGAATTCGAGGAGGGCCTCACTTTCCTGATGCGTCACGATGATCACGGGGACAAAGAAAAGGGAGAGCGGTGAAGCCCTCCCAATGCTTGTTCGGCTCTTGAATCTGGTGCGGTTCGGAAAGTTTTTTCCTCGTAAAATGTTGCACCCATGTGGAGCCGATCAGCTATCTCAAGCTACAAAAATTCCCCGCCCCCGGCAAGCCTACGACTTCTTGCGCTGCCACATCTGGGGCAGTTTGAGCTCTTCCAGAAAACCACCGTCGTCCGGGTTTTCCCGGTACCGTTTGCCCACAATCAGGTGCACACCGCCGGGCACGATCTCCGCCGCCAGCGGCGTCTGGCCCAGATCCTCGCCGTCAATCTGGATGGCCACCGGCGGGTCCGTCGCGATGGTCACCTTGCTGGCCTGGAAGTGGTGCAGCCGGGGCGTGGGCCGATAGCGCCAGGTGAGCATGCGGAACACCACGGCAATCAGGTCCCACAGCGAGCGGCTGGATATCACCGTCACGTCGAACCGGCCGTCGTGAGCACTCGTGTCCGGGGTCACCTTGAGATTGAGATCACCAATTTTCCCGATGTTCGACAGCAGGATCGTATTGCCCTCGAACTCGTTAACCACTCCATTCTCGTCTTCGATGAGAATGCGCACTTCGTCCAGCTTGAGGGCGTTGCGCACGCCGGCCCCCAGGTAGGTGAACACGCCGAACAGGTTCTTCAGGCGGCGCGGCGAGTCCTGAATCACCTTGGCCGGATAGCCGATGGCGGCCATGAGAAGGAAATGACGGTCCTCGGCCGGCAGGTACCCCACGTCGAACGGCAGCACGCGGGCATCCAGGATGTTGCCCGTGGCCGTGCCCGGAAACCAGGGCAGGGCCAGGGCCAGGGCCACGACGTTGGCCGTGCCCACCGGCACCACCGCAATCGGCACCTTCTCCTCGGAGCGAGCCTGGCCCGAAACGACCTCGCCCACGGTCCCGTCCCCGCCAATGGTGACGATCAGATCGAAACCGTCTGCCGCGGCGCTGCGCGACCAGCGCATGGCATCCCCCAGACCGCTGGTCACCCGCACCGAGCAGACAACACCACGGGCTTCGAGGGTCGTACGCAGTTGCTGACCAAGGCGCAGCCCCCGGGCCTGTCCGGAGACCGGATTGACAATCAAGACTGCGCGTTGGTATGGGGATTCCTTCAAGTCGTGCTATCCTGGTCCACCGGCCCATGGGGGACGACCCGACCGGCCCGCCCACACAATACAACCGCCTCAGGATAGGAGGGATAGACCCGCGACACAAGCCCGGGATCAACGGCCCGACTCAGGCGACCCCCACGATCTGGCGATCATGGGTGCCAAGCCAGGAGCGAATCGACACTGTTTCCCCCGCGTCCGGCAACAGATCGGCCAGGGATTCGCGGGACAGGTCGATGGTCCAGGCCCCCAGCCACTCCCTGTCCTCGTGGGCCACGGCCACCACCAGGCGCTCAGCGACGAAATCCGCCAGGAACTGCATGGCATCGTCGTAGAAATTCTCACCGGTGCGCGCACCGAAGCTCGTGTGAAACCCCTCACCGAAACCGATGGATATCTCCCATTCGCTGGTGGTGATGAACAGGCCGTTGCCCGAGCCGTCCACCGGTCGCGGCACCTCCACGAGCAGGGCTTCCTTTTCGAAGTCCTCATAGGGGTCGAAGCGGGCCCATTGGAACCACTCTGGCCAGGCGCGGAACAGACGCGTCGCAAACTCGCGGGAGTGGTCGTTGAGCAGGGTCAAATCGAGCATGGGGACTCCAGAATTCAGTCCATTGCCAAGGGTGCAGGGGTAACTCAATCTAGGCAGGAAAGAAGCGGGGGTCAATCGGAGCTGATGCCGGCGCAGTGGATGCGCTGGGCAAGGGTGGCCCGCTGCTCGGCCAGCACGAACTGGCGGATGTGATCAAGCGAGGCGCGGTCCGTATCCTGGGAGATCAGGAACTCCAGGCCCAGTTCCTGCTGGCGCCGGTTGCGGTCGATCAGGCGCGAGTTGGCGCGGCGGACCACGCTCAGAATACTCAGGGGTTCCACCAGGTCCGGGAATCGGATATCACACACCACATGACGGTTGATCTCGAGGCACGGACCCAGGTCATCCGCCTCGGTCACGACAATCCGGGCCCCGCTGAAACTCAGGTCGGCGAGGACGCCACTCAACAGCGGGATACCTGTCGCTTCATCGTCTCCCCAGGGTGAAGCGTTGTTGGCCGTGGCGCCACTGTGCAGTTCGACGGGAATCTGCTCACGAACCGGGATCCGGAAGGCCAGCCGGCGCTGGGTAATGGTCACTTCTTCCGGTGGCAGGAAGAACGCGCACGGCAGTTCGGCGCCGTTGGCCAGGCTGTGGGTGGCCGCGCCCAGATACTCCAGGCGGAACTGGAGCGATCGCTCGCCGACCCCGACAGTCGCCCGAACCTCGTCGCCTCGCTGCAGCCTGGACTGGGCCGCGCAAGTCAGGTCGGTGCAGAACTTCAGACCGCGCACGCCATCGAAGGTGCCATTGTCCAGCAGCACGCCGCTGTGCACGTAGTTCACCTGCCCCTGACCCGGTATCTCGAAGTAGACGTCGCCCTCGATCTTGCGCAGGAAGACCAGGAAGTTCTCCAGGATCAGCTTGCCCTCCATCGTGCGCCGGTTGTTCCATTCCCGCGGCAGGTAGGTCGTCTCCATCGACCGCAGGTAGTCACTGTTCTTGGCGATCTCCATTTCCATGCGCGACGGGACCTCGGCCAGAACGAAGAGCTGCCCCACACCCGTCTCCAGGCGGATGCCGAAAGTGCGCAGTCCCCGCGAGGCCAGATTCATCGGGCCGATGTCCAGCTGGTGCGCCGAACCGCGCGGGTGGCGGCCAGCCAACTCGCCCAGCAATTGTTCCAGGAAGCGGTTGGTCAGGGCCTCGATACCCGTGTCCGCCTCCGTCTCGCCGACCAGTCCCGCCAACTGGCCACACAACAGCGAGTCACACCCCAGATTGACCTCCTGCAGGGGAGCTCCCTTGAGCTCCAGCCGGCCCAGGGCCGGGAAGGTCAGACTGCCCTGCCGGATCAGGGAGATGTGGTGCTCGGCGACAGACAAACCACAAGTCGTCTGCAGAGCATCATCTCCGGCCAGAATCAGGGCATTGAGTGTTTCAAGCAGCATGGGGCGTCTTCCCGCACATGTACAGGCACCGTGGGCCTTGCGGTCCACCAGGAGTTCCCTCTGTACATCGGCCCAAGAGTCGCCGGGTTTAGTTTCCAGCGTGACCGACCCGGAATTCGGATCTATTATGGAAGCGTCACCTACAACCCCTGAGACCGGCCCTGGAGCAGATCCTTGCACACAGCCCCCGACACTCCTGCAATCCCGTTCAATGGCCGTCTGGGCGCCACCCTGGTCCCCGGCGGAGTCCAGTTCGCCGTGCACGCCGTTTCCGGCGGCTCAGCACGGTTGTTGTTGTTTGACGGACCTGCGGATCCGCGCCCGGCCCAGGTCATCGAACTGGACCCGGAACGGCACCGCACCGCCTCCTACTGGCACGTAACCGTCCCGGGCGTGGGCCACGGCCAGGTCTACGCCTGGCAGATGGGGCAATCACCCGGCAAGACGCTGCTGGACCCCTATGGTCTGGCCATTGCCGGCCGGGAAATCTACGACCGCGAAGCCGCCCGCGGTGACGGCAGCAACACGGCCACGGCCCTGCGCAGCGTCGTCGTTGACCTGGACCGCTACGACTGGGGCACGGACTGCGCCCCGGCCACGACCGGACGCGAGTTCATTTATGAAATGCACGTGGGCGCTTTCACGGCGGACCCGTCAAGCGGACTGCCCGCGGCAACGCGCGGCACCTACGCCGGCGTGGCGGCCAAGGCCGACCATCTGGTGGCCCTGGGCGTCACGGCGGTCGAGCTGATGCCGGTTCACGCCTTCGACTGGCAGGATGCGCCGGCCGGCCGCGTCAACTACTGGGGCTACAGTCCGCTCTCCTACTTCGCCCCCCATCCCGGCTATGCCGGCGGCGGTGACCCGACCGCGGTGCTGGATCAATTCCGGGACATGGTGCGCGCCCTGCACCGGGCCGGCTTGCGCGTCATTCTGGATGTGGTCTACAACCACACCGCCGAAGCGG
>JAJRWA010000155.1 GCA_024277025.1 Candidatus Krumholzibacteriota bacterium
ACAGACCGTTGACGGCGGCCTGGGCGTCCTCGGTCCTGATCTCCCGCGGCGGCACGGGGTAGGTGGCGCCCACCGCGGCGATGATCTGGTGGGCCAACTGGCGCTGGTCGTCCGTGCGGGTGCCGGGATCATATTCACGTGAGAAGGTCCGGACCAGATTGCCGTCGGCGGCATGGACCTCGATCCGCATGTTCTGACGGTCGGGGGCGACGACGACCTCTCCCGCAGGCCCTGCTGCCAGCCGTTGCCAGATGAAATCCATGCCCAGTTCGTCCAGGACGAAGTTGGCGTAGTCGATCGTGTTCTCCTTTTCCAGCAGGACATGCTGCTGCACACCGTCGGCATCACACTGCGCCAGGAAGTAGGTCTGCCTGCTCTGGGAACCGCCGCCGAAACTCATGCGGATACCGGCCAGGACCATGCCCCGGGGAGCGGCCAGGCCGCGCACCAGCACCGCGAACTGGCTCTGGCTGCCGTCGCCCCGGTCGTATTTGGTCTCGCCGGCCGGCGTCCCGTCCGGATGCAGGCGCACCACGCGGCCGGGGAAGCCCTGCAGCAGGCAGATCGTGCCGTCAGCGGTGACGAACATGTCGCTGGGCCGGCGCACTTCGCCCGGCCCGTCCCCTTCCTGGCCGATCACGCCCAGGTGTTCGCCCTGCGGTGAAATGATGTGCACTTCGGCGAGCTGGCTGTCCAGAAGCAGGGTGTTGCCGGCGGCATCGGTCTTGACGATGCCGATATTGCCGAAGAAGACCTCATCGTCGTCGCCACCGGCCCGCCAAACCTCCTGCAGGCGCAGGGTGATCACACCATCAGCGGGCTCGGCGCCATTGGTGACGTTGGTCGGCGGCACGGCCAGGGCCGCACCGGCCCCCAGCAACAGAATCAGGCAGACAGGGACGAAGCGAGACATGTTTTCCCTCCAGTTCAAAACGGATCAGGCTCAATCGGTGGCCGGTTCCAGGGCCGGCGCGATCCGGTAGCAGATCACCTCCAGCGGGCTGGTCTCGGCCTCTGCCGGCTCGGTCTCTTCCCCGGGGGCACCGCGGCCCTGGAACGCCTGCAGGGCGTCCCGGTATTCCCGGACCACGACCACCAGATCGCCGCCGGGAAAGAAGATCGCGTCCTGCTGGCCATCGGCCTCACAGGCAAAAGCGACCTGCCGCTCGAAGTGTCCGGCCGCGTCAAACACATCCCAGGTGGAATGCACGCCCGCCGGCTGGTTGCGTATGCCGCGGCTGGGCAGCACCCACAAGCGTCCGTCGTCAGCCACCCGAAACTGGACCAGGTCCGGCTCGGTGGATTCCATTACGAAGTCAATGCGGCTTCGGTTGCGTCGCCGCCACGGCATCATCAGGGACTTGGCCCGGGCCAGATCCTCGTCCGTCCGCTTGACCGACTCGTATTCGCGCGTGATCACGCGTTCCAGGCCGCCGTCCGGGGTGTGGATTTCCAGGCGGTAGGCGTTGCGCTCGGGCGCGACGACCACGCGGCCGTCCGGCGCCAGGGCCCAGCCGTGCTCGTGGGGGAAGAATTCGTCCCGCTCGACCACGCGCCGATTGCCAAAGTTCCGGACGTTTGTTTTTTCGGCAAAGTGGGGACCTTCGCTGCCGTCGGCTGCCAGGCTGCCGATGAAGTGGGTGGCGGTGCGGGAATCCTCGCCGCGGGAGATCTTTGTGCCGCTGATGACGATCTCATCACCGACCGAGGCGGCGGCGCGCAGGGCGAAGAAGCCGCCTTTGGTTGGATCGTCGCCACCCGGTCTCAACTCGCCGGCGGGCACCCCGTCGAGATCCACCTTGACGATCTTGCCGGGGAACGGCTGCACCAGCCCCAGGGTGCCGTCGGGCAGGAATAACGCGCCAGAGACGAACCGCAACTCACCCGGACCATCACCGCGCTTGCCCAGCGAACGTTGGTAGAGCCCCTGGCTGTCATAGACCTGGACTTCGGTCAGTTGGGTGTCCAGCAGGTAGATATTTCCGGCCTGGTCGCTGAGGACCTGGCTGACCACACCGAGCAGATTCTCGTCGTCATCCAGGCCGCCGACGCGCCACAGCTCGGTCAGGGCCATGGTCTGCAGCGGTTGGGCAGGGACCGCGCCGTTGTGGACTGCGGGGGCAGCGGTCACCGTTGCGGGCAGCAGCAGCAGAGTGGCGCAGACAAGAACGACGGCGAACCTGGTGATGCGGAGCATGGTCTGGTCTTCCCTTGGTTGGTGGTCTAACGGATCTCGTAGCAGATCACGGACATGGGTTCCGGCTCTTCGTCGTCTTCTGCGCCGCCGCCGGTACCGCCGAAGCGCGCGATGGCCGCGTCCCAGAAGCCGGTGATGCGGAAGACCCGCTCGGTGCCGGCGAACAGCAGGTAGTCCTCGCGGGCATCGCCCTCGCAGATGATGTTCACCTGCTCGATGAACTCGCCGGCCGGACTGAAGACATCGTAGTACGTGAAGAGGCCCTCGGGTGCCGTCCACATGGCCCGGCTGCTGAGTATCCAGATGTTGCCCTGGGCATCGGTGCGCAAGAGCTCGATATCCGGTTCGGTATCGGACCAGCTGACCGGTGCGTTGCCGGGCTGCTGAGCGGCGATGCCCTCCATGATGCGTTGCCAGATTCCGGCGGCCCGCTTGTCCCGGACCCAGGAAGTGTACTCGCGGGAGAAGACCACGCTGGGCGTGCCGTCGGCCGCAAACAGGCTCACTTCGTACGAGTTGCGGTGCAGGCCGACGGCCACCGCGCCGTCCGGGCCCACGTCGAAGCGCCGGTCGAAACCGTCGATGAGCTTGGCTTCGTCGAAGCGCAGTTCCTGAAACTTCATGCTGAAGGAGCTCGTGGCGTAGGTCACCTTGCGCCTGCCGTCGGCAGCCAGGCTGCTCAGGAAGGTCTCGCGCGTGACCAGCCCGGCCGACTGGTCGATGTGCTGCCGAGTGCCGCCGGCCACGACGTTGCCGCCGCCGGATCTCAGGCCGCGCATGATGTAGAAAGCACCGGCCGCCGGGTCGCCCAGGGTCCAGATGCCGGCGTCGGTGTTGTCCAGGTTCAACTTGATGACCCTGCCGGGGAAAGCCTGCAGCACACCCAGGGTGCCGTCCGGCAGCATCGCCATGTCGGAGGGGCCGCGAAACTCGCCTGGTCCATCGCCCTCGTGGCCCAGCACCCGCAGCAGATCACCACCGGGTGAGAAGACCGGGATCTCGGCGAGCTGGGCGTCCAGCAGGTAGACATTGCCCGCGTCATCGAGCAACGCCTGGTTGATGATGCCGAAGACGGTCTCTTCATCGTCGAGCCCGCCGGCCCGCCACAGTTCGCGCAACTCCAGCGACCTGACGCCGCCGGTGGGCGTGGCCCCGTTGCTCACGCGGGGGACGACTGTCTGGTCCGCCTCGGTGGCGGCCATGGCCGGCAGGGCAAGCAGGGCAAGCAGGGCTGCCATGACAATTGCGACAAGGGCACTCCAGGCCGGGTGGTTCTTCATGGACAGTCCTCGCTGAGTTGAAGCGGACACTCTGGTCTCGCCAATACTCTAAGGGCTGGTCCGCTCAGGGGCCAGACCCGATCACCGCAGGTCCTCGGCCCAGAGAACGACCCGGTCGGCCACCTGGGTCAGGCTGAGACTGCCCCGGACTTTCCGACTGGCGTCCACCTGGTAGCCCAGATCCTGCAGAGCCTGCAGGATCGCCGGCGCCTGGCCGGCATCGTCCGTCTCCATCACGAAGTCGATCCAGGTAAGCGGCAGATCCGCCGGGGGCGGGCCCAGTTGGCGGCGCAGGAAATCAGGCTGGGCCAGGGGCCAGGGGTTCAGGCCGCCACCGGCAAAGATCAGCAGGCCGCGCAGCTCCCGCGGGGCACGCTCCATCATCTGCAGGACCGTGCCACCCAACTCGTCGACGCCCACCAGGGAGACGCCCGGCGTCTGGAAATAGGCGAGGGCCCAGCGGCGGCAGGCCTCGGCTTCGGCCAACAGGTCGGCCGGCAGGCCGGCCGTCTGCGGGCGCAGTTCGGGCACCAGATAGATGGGGAAGCGGTCGTCGTTGCCGGTCTTGAGGGTGGGTTTGCGGTTGCCGAACTCGTAGTTGCGGCCGATGCGGGCGGCCAGTCGGGCCTCATGGCCGACACCGTGCTCCAGCACCAGAATCGGGTTCACACCGTCCACATGTTCCCGCCCGGCCGGCAGATAGATCCGGCACAGCCGGTTCTCTCCCCGTGGGCCGGGATAGACCAGTACAAAGCTGCCCTTGGCCGGCAGGATGGTGCCGGTTTCGGCGGCGTCGGCCAGCATCTGGTCCAGATCCATCAGGCTGGCCACGATGGCGCCGGGATTGCGTCGTTGCCGGTGGTTGGCGACCGCGGCGGTGATCGTGTCGAGCACGTAGCGCACCGTGGCCTGCTCCGGCTGGGCCACCATGGTGGCGGATTCCTCGAAACGATCCTGCCAGCCGGCGGGCAGGTGCAGGACCGTGGCGCCCCAGGTCTGGCTGCGGCCCGACGGGAACACCAGTTCGGCCTGCAGCAGATAGCCACCGGCCTGCAGGGAACCGAAATCGGCCTGGCGGGTGAAGTGGTTCGTGCCCTTCTGCAAGGTGATCCGGCCCTTGATGGGGCCCTGGGGCAGCACCGAGCGTCCCGCCTGATCCATGAAGTTCAGGCTCAGGACGGCTTCGCCCGCCGTCGTGCTGACCGCCACCAGATCCAGTTCCAGGGGGTGGTCGCGGCTGAGGGAGTCATCCAGCCGGCCCACGAACAGGTCCGTGTCGATGCTGTCGGTCTGGAAATCCAGCCGGGCAAAGCGCCGGTGCCGGGCCAGAGGGTTCGTCGTGTCGGTGGTCTCAACCAGAGAAGCACGTCGTCGTTCCGGTCCGCTGGGAATGACCAGGGTGGCGTTCAGGCCCAATGGCGTGTCGACGACCGGGTTGTAGGGCATCAGGGCCTGCCAGGGTATGGTCGCCGTCAGGCGCAGGCGGTCATCGGTCTCGTTCTTCAGTTTCGGCGTAAGCTCGGATACGAGTTGCCAGTGGCCCTGACTGGTGACGAACATGGCGCCGACATTGCCCTTGGGCTCGATGCCGAAAGCGAACAGGAAGTGGTTCGCCGATTCCAAGTCCGAGCTGCCGTCGGGCACGCTGAGGCTCAGGAAAAGGCCCGGCCCGCCATTCCAGGGGGCCCGGTTCGCGGCGGCGATGGCGTCGGCCCAGTGCCGGTCCGCGGTGAGTTCCAGTTCCAGGAATGTCTCCTGCCACCGCAGGCGCAGCCGGGGCAGGTCACGGTCCGGGTCAGCCAACGGACGGGGACCGTGCACGATCAGCTCGCGGGGTTCGCTCCAGGTGTTCATCTCGAGGGTGAGGGCCTGGCGGTCAGCCAATTGTGCCAGCCGGGCCAGTTCCGCTTCGTTGTGCGCCACGACGACACTGTGAAGGCTGCCCTGCAGGTCGGGGTCGGCGGCGGCCAACTCGAAGTCACTGAAGCCGGCGGCGAGGGCGGCCTCGTAGGCCGGTTCGGCCCGCGCCTCGTCGCCCACTGTGTTTTCCAGGCAGGCCAGGTTGTAGAGCATGGCCGCATCGTCGGGATAGGCGGCGGTGTAGGCGCGGCACAGGGGCAGGGCCTCGGCGCGGCGATCCTGGCGCATCAGGTCGTTGATCTGCGAGACAGCCTGCCGGCGGTCGAGCGGAGCCTGGGCGTCGGTGGATCCTGCCGCGCCAGTCATGACCAGCAACAGGCACAGAAGCGCCAACAGGCGACGCGGCGCGGGGCCGGGATAGCGGAACATGGTTTCCTTTCGGTTTTCGCACGGGTGGGGGCTTGCCGCCGGGGTCAACGTCTCCCGCTCAAGAAAGTGCCCGCCGGGGTCCGGGGCAAGTCGGCGCCCGGTTGTCGGCCGTGGTTTTTTGCCGTAACTTGACCCCACTCGCCTCCGATCCAGCGATCTCTTCGCAGGGGACCCGGTGTTCCCCTCCACCCGGCGGCGCCCGCGGTCGCCACGGCGAAAGAGGTAGTCATGGCCATCATTCCCTTCCATATCGTGGATGCCTTTGCCAAACGCCCGTTCACGGGCAATCCGGCCGCCATCATTCCCAACGCGTCGAATCTGTCCGAAGCCGAAATGTTTCAGATCACCGAGGAACTTTCCATGGAGGCCGGATTCGTCCTGCCACCGGTCACCCCGGGCGCCGACCTGCGGTTGCGGTTCTTCACCCGCAGCCGCGAGGCCAAGCTCAGCGGCCACGTGGTGATCGCGGCGTTCGCTTCCATGTGCGACCGGGGCTTCTACCGGCCGACGCCGGCGGGTGTGTCGCTGCGCCTGGAGACCGGCGCGGGCCTGTTGCCCGTGCATCTGGCCAGCGGCGCCAACGGCTGCACGGGCATCACCGTCGGCATGCCGCGGCCGCGCTTTGGCGAGCCGGTGCCGGTGGGCGAGGTGGCCGCCGCCCTGGGCGTGCCCGAAACGGTCCTTGGCCTTGCTGACCACCTGCCGCAGCGGGTCAGTTGCGGTTTCGACCAGATCATCGTGCCGGTGGCCGACGGCATGGCGATCCGCGGGATCGCCGGCGATGGGGCCGGCGTGCTCGAATTGACCGACCGCCGCGGCGTCGGCGGTCTGACCCTGATCTGCCCCGAAACCTATGGCCACGACACTGATTTCCATTGCCGGTTCTTCCATCCTCAGATGGGCGAGGCGGAGGATATCGCCAGTGGCACGAGTCTGGCTGCCGCCGCAGCCTATGTCGTGGCGCGCGGGCTGGTCAGCGCCTCCGATCGCGTTGAGCTGAAGATGGAACAGGGACACAGCCTGGGCCGGCCGACGACAGCCCGCCTGGCGGTGACCAGCAGCCCGGTCGGCCAGTACGATGTGGAATTGACCGCCACCGGCGCCGTGGTCATGCGCGGTTCGTTCCATTTCAATCGCGCCGCCCTGGCGGCGGTTTTCTAGCCGGCGCCGAAGACGAGGTCGCGGGTATCGCGGGCGATCATCAGTTCCTCGTTCGTGGGCACGATCATGATCTTCACGCGCGAGCTCATCTTGCTGATGATGGCTTCGTCGTGGCGCGTGGCATTCTTGAAAGGATCCAGGATGGCGCCGACGGCTTCCAGGCCGCGACAGGCCCATTCCCTGACCAGTGACGCGTGTTCACCCACACCCGCGGTGAAGATGATCGCGTCGACCCGCCCGAGGCTCACGGCATAGGAGCCGATGTACTTGCGGATGTGATAGGCGTAGACCTCGAGGGCCAGCCGCGCCCGGTCGTTGCCGTTGGCGTACTCGCGCTCGACATCCCGCAGGTCGCTGCTGATGCCGCTGATGCCCAGCATGCCGCTTTCCTTGTTCAGCATCTTCTCGATCTCCGCCAGATCCTGGTCCAGCAGGCGCGCCAGAAACCCCACCAGGGCCGGATCGATATCCCCGCTGCGCGTCCCCATCATCAAGCCTTCCAGCGGCGTCAGGCCCATGCTGGTGTCGATGCTTTGCCCGCCGCGCACCGCGGCCATCGAGGCGCCGTTGCCCAGGTGGCAGGTGATCAGGTTCAGGTCTTCGGTGTCGCGTTCCAGGATCTGGGCGGCGCGGGCCGTTACGTACCGGTGACTGGTGCCGTGGAAACCGTAGCGCCGAATCTGGTGCTCCTCGTAGAGTTCGTAGGGAATGGGGTAGATATACGCCCGGTCCGGCATGCTCTGGTGGAAGGCCGTGTCAAAGACACCGACCATCGGCACCTCCGGCATGACTTTCTGCGAAGCCTCGATGCCGGTGATGTTGGCCGGGTTGTGCAGGGGCGCCAGGGGAATACAGGCCTTCAGGGCGTCCAGCACGTCGGGAGTGATGACCACCGAGCCGCTGTAGCGCTCGCCGGCGTGCACGACGCGGTGCCCGACGGCATTGACCTCGGACATGGTACCGATGACCCCGTGGTCCGGATCGACCAGGGCCGCGAGCACCAGTTCGATGGCCCGGGCGTGGTCGGCAATGGGCAGTTCCTCGACGAGGTCATCGTGGCCTGGCCGCTGATAGGAATGCACGCCGGCGGCCAGACCGATCCGTTCGACCAGGCCCCTGGCCCGCAGTTCCTCGCTGCCCATTTCCAGCAGCTGGTATTTCAGGGAACTGCTGCCGCAATTGATGACCAGGACGTTCTGCATCGTCACGCACTCTGCAGGGCGGTGATGGCCGCCACGTTGACGATATCGTCGACACTGCAGCCGCGGGACAGGTCGTTCACACCCTTGGCCATGCCCTGGAGCACCGGCCCGACGGCTGCGGCGCCGGCCAGCCGCTGCACCAGCTTGTAGCCGATATTGCCGGCGTCCAGATCCGGGAAGATCAGTACGTTGGCGCCTCCGGCGACGGGGCTGTCCGGGGCCTTCTTCTCGCCGATGGCCGGCACCAGGGCGGCGTCCAGCTGCAAGGGGCCGTCGATCTGCAGGTCCGGCGCCTTGGCGCGGGCCATTTCCAGGGCGGCGACGACCTTGTCCACATCCGGGCCGGCGCCGCTGCCCATGGTGCTGTAGCTGAGCATGGCGACCTTCGGTTCGAAACCGCACAGGACGCGAGCGGTGGTGGCGGTGTCCACGGCGATCTCGGCCAACTGCTCGGCCGTGGGCTGGGGATTCACGGCGCAGTCGCCAAAGACGATCATGCCGTCGGTACCGAACGTCCAGTCGGGACGGACCATCACGAAGCAGCTCGAGACGATGGCCGTGCCCGGCGCCGTGCCGACGATCTGGAAGCCGGCCCGCAGTACGTTGCCCGTGGCGTTGACCGCGCCGGCGACCATGCCGTCAGCCATGCCCTGGCGCACGAGCATGGCGCCGAAGAAGAGAGGATCCTGCATGACCCGGGCCGCTTCATCTTCGGTCATGCCCTTGGCCTGACGCAGCTCGTGGTAGGTGCGGGAAAAATCGGTGCGGTAGGTGCTCAAGACCGGATCGATGATCGAGATGCCCTCGGTCTCGATGCCCAGTTCGGCGAGGCGCTGGTTCAGCTCGGTCAGGTTGCCGAGAACCACGACCTGGGCCAGGCTCTCGTCGCGGATCCGGCCGGCGGCCCGAAGCATGCGTTCATCCTCGCCCTCGGGCAGGACGATCGTCTTGTTCAACGCGGCGGCCTTCTGCCGCAGGCTCTGCACGAAATCCATATCGGCTACTCCCTGGTCGGACAGGCGGGACGGTGATACCCGAAAAGTGAACTGCCTCGCACCGATAGTCAACGTCAACTGCGGTTATCCCGCCGATTGTCCGGCGCGAAAAAACCGGCCCGGCACTGGGGCCGGACCGGTCAGAAAATCCCTGCCGAAAAACAGGCTCAGTCCTCTTTCAGGCCCAGCTGCTGCAGTCCCACATCCCCGGTTTCCTGCATGGTCTGCAGCAGGTCATCCAGGGTGAAGCTGGACCAGAACTCCTTCATGCGCTGGCTGAGCAAGGTCCAGATCGAGCGGGTCAGGCAGTCTTCGGAACGATCGCACACTCCGGGTTCGAGAACGCAATCCACCAGAGTGGTGTGGTTGTCCAGGGCCGTGATGATTTGCCAGAGAGTAATCTCCTTCGGGTCACGGCAGAGTGTGTACCCGCCGCGTACTCCCTTGCGGCTGTTGATCAGCTCAGCCCGGCGCAGGGTTCCAACCACCTGCTCGAGGTACTTGCCGCTGATTTCCTGAGTCTCGCTGATGACACTGATGGGGACCGGATCGCCGCCGTAGTTCTCGGCGATCTGGAGGATGGCGCGCAGGCCATAACGGACCTTCGTGTTGACTTTCATGATTTCCACCCAATCGTGTAGGCTGCCGGCAATCCCCCCGAAGGTTGTTTCGCGACCGCCTGTTTGCGAACTTGCTAACCCGTATTAAGTCTCCACTACTGACAGTTTAATCGCCGGCCGGGCCTCAAAGCAAATACGAACTGAAATCAGGGGGAATTTCACGTTGCCCCTGGCCAAATCGGACGGATGGAATTATCCTGTTCCGAATTTACTTGCCGCATTACCCACGACCAGATCGGACACTGATATGCCTGCCGGAGAGTCCTCAAACCGAACCCCATCTCCTACTGCAAATGTAGCCCATGAGCGCCGGGAATTCATCAAATCCTTGCCATTGGCCGATATCCACCGCCATTTCGATGGTTCGATCCGTCCGGCAACCCTCTGGGAGTTGTCCGAGAAGTACTACAGCGCGGTACCCGGCCTGGATTTCGAGCAGTTTCGCCACTATCTGCAGTGGGATGACAATCTGGACAAGACACTGCTGGACTATCTGGACAAGTTCCACGTGCCCCTGCAGTACACCCAGTTCTACGACAACATCCGGCGCATTTCCTACGAGCTGGCCGAGGACGCGTACAACGACGGCGTGCGGTTGCTGGAGCTGCGCATGAATCCGCTGATCCACCGCCGGGCGGGTTTGACCAGCCGCCAGGTGATGGCGGCGACCCGCAAGGGATTCGATACATTTGAGCTGGAACACCCGGATTTCAAGGTGGGGATCATTGTCATCGCCATGCGCAATCACGGGGGCAACATGGCGCGCATTCTGCTGCGGGAGGTCCTCGGCGAGAAGGAGGAGTTCCACGACGGGGTGGGCATTGTCGGTTTCGATATCGCCGGCCACGAGGCGCCCTTCCCGCCGATCCTGTTCAAGGATGCCTACGAACTGGCGACCAAGATGGGGCTGAAGAAGACGGCTCATGCCGGTGAGAGCGAAGGCCCGGAGCGGATCTGGGAAGCGCTGGACAACCTGGGGCCGGACCGGATCGGACATGGCACCAGTGCGGGGCAGGATCCGGAGTTGATCAAGCGGTTGGCCCGCGACGGGGTCTACCTTGAGGTCTGCCTGTCTTCGAATCTGCAAACCGGGGCCATCGACAAACTGGCCAATCACCCGCTGCCGAAGTTTCTGGACGCGGGCGTGAAGGTGGCCCTTTGCACCGACAACCCCACCGTCAGCAGTACCAGTCTGTCCCGGGAGTATGAGCTGGCCATGGAGACCTTCGGCTTCAGCGAGGCTGATGTGCGCTCTCTGGCCCGGATGTCATGCGCCGGCACGTTCCTGGCCGGCGGGTGCAATTGCCGCTACGAGTAGATCACCGGCCACGAATTCTCCGGGAATCTGTCGCCCGCGATCATTGGCTGCTTGCCCGGCGCGGCCAATGGCTCTAGTTTGCTGGTGTCGGGGCCGGGTGGCGGCCGTTTCAGGACCCGTTGGCCAGGAGATTGGGAAATGCGGAAGATCAAGAAGATAGCGCTGTTGACCGGTGGCGGCGATGTGCCGGGGCTGAACTCGGCCATGCGCCAGGTGGTTTCGCGGGCCGAAGCGGCCGGCATAACGGTGGTCGGTTTTCGCCGGGGCTGGGGCGGTGTCGCCAACTACCGCATCGACGGCGACCCGGAGTGGAATCGTCAGTGGCTGGTGCCGCTGGACTACTCGGATGTCCGCACGATCGACCGCACCGGCGGCACCTTTCTGCACACCAGCCGCACCAACCCGGCCAAGGTGCGGGAAGCGGACATGCCGGTGCATCTGCGCCAGCCGGGGCAGACCTATCCTGCCGACATCACCGGCACGGTCGTGGCCAATCTGGAGGCCCTGGAAATCGATGCCCTGATTCCCATCGGCGGTGACGACACCCTGAGTTACGCCGCGCGCCTGAATGAAGCGGGCTATCCCCAGGTCGCGATTCCCAAGACCATGGACAACGATGTCTTCGGCACCGACTACTGCATCGGTTTCGGCACGGCGATCACGCGCTCGGTGCAGGTGCTCAACGACCTGCGCACGCCGATCGGCAGCCACGAGCGGATCGGCCTGGTCGAACTCTTCGGGCGCAACAGCGGCGAGACCAGCCTGGTGGCCAGCTATCTGGCCAACGTGCATCGGGCCGTCATTTCCGAGGTGCCGTTCGACGTGGAGAAACTGGCCGAGATGATCCTGCGCGACAAGCTGGACAATCCGAGCCACTACGCCATCATGACCATCAGCGAAGGCGCGATCCCCACCGGCGGCGACGTCATGGAGACCGGCGAGACCGATGCCTACGGGCACCGCAAGCTGGGTGGCGTCGGCCTGTGGGCGGCCGAGCGGATCAAGGAACTGACGGGACACAACGTCACCTACCAGCAACTGGGCTACATGATGCGCTGTGGCGCGCCGGACTCGCTGGACCGGATGGTGGCCATGAATTTCGCCAATCTGGCCATGGATACGCTGCTGGACGGTCGCAGCGGGGTGATGACCGCCTTGCAGGACGGGCGGTACACCACCGTTGGTCTGGACACGATCACCAAGGGGATCAAGCTGGTAGAGGTGGACAGATTCTACGATGTCGACGAGTATCGTCCGGTCGTTCGCCGGATCGAAGACTTGCCCATGTTCCTCAAGTAGGCTGCTGCATGACACCCGCCCGTATTCTGCGCCTGAGCCTGGCCGTCGTCATTTTTGTGACGGCCGGTTGGGCTGTGCGCGGCTATATCACGGACGATACCTTCATTCACCTGCGCTACGCCGGGAATCTGCTGCAGTACGGCGAATTCAGTTTCAACCCCGGCCAGCACACCTATGGCGCCACCAGTCCCCTCTGGATTTTCGGCCTGGCTCTGCTGCTGAAACTGGGCTTGTCCCCGTTTGCCGCCGCGACGCTTCTGGGGGGGCTGTCCGGCCTCTTCGTGTTGATCCTGGTGGACAAGATCATCGACCGCCTTTCGTTTCCCCGCGTGTGGAAAACGGTGTTTCTGGTCGTGGTGGCGAGTGACGCCTGGTTTCTGCGCTGGTCCTGGTCGGGCATGGAGACGCCGCTGGCGACAGCCATGCTGCTGGTGTTGGTCTGGCCTCTTTTTTCCGGGCGCGACGTGGGCTGGGGGCTGACGCGAGAAGCCCTGTGGCAGCGGTATCTGGCCTGGGGCACGGCTGCCGGTCTGGCCGGCCTGGTGCGGCCGGAATTCCTGTTGATCGGGCCGCTGGCCCTGCCGCTCCTGCTGTGGTTCGAGTATTTTCGCGCCGGTTCGATGGGTGGCGTTTCGGCACGGTATCGCGCCCGTCCCTACGGCCCGATCCTGGCGGCCGCCGCGGGGTGGGTGCTGGTGGTCGGTCCCTGGTTGACCTATGCCTGGGTGGCTTTCGGCCGCATCACGCCCGAAACGGCGGCGGCCAAGAGCAGTGCGGTCTCCCTGTCGCCGGCTGTCGTCGGGCCGTATCTGGTGCAGGCGGTCAAGATGCTGGCCGCGACCCAGGGCCCGCTGTGGATGGGATTGCTGGCGATCGTCGGCCTGGTGTGGATGCGCAACAGCGACACCGTGCGGGGCGGAGCCTGGCGGCACCGGGACGTCGCGGCCGCAACGGCACCCGCGCCGACCGGGCGCGGCCCCTGGTCGGTGTGGGGGCCGGTTGCCCTGGTGGGCATCGCTTTCGTCTGGTCGACGGCGCTACTGGGCGGATATGCCCTGCGCCAGGTCTGGATCATCTCGCGCTACGTGAGCCCGTTGTCGCCGATACTGCTGTTGGCCATGGCCCTGATCGTCGAGTGGCTGTTGCGCGGCGCGGCCATTGACCGGCGCACGCTCGCGGCGGGACGTGGCCTGATGACCATCTTCATCGCGGCGACCCTTGTGCTCAACGGCTGGCTGTTCACCACACGCGTCGTGCCGCACGCGCGCGATTTTTCCCGGGGAGTGCGCGAGTGCTACCTGGATCTGGGCTACTGGCTGCGGGACAACACGCCGCCGGGCGCTGTTATCGCCGCTGTGGATATCGGCGCCGTGGGCTACGGCAGCGAGCGGGAGGTGCTGGATCTGATGGGGCTGGTCAGCCCGGAGATTCTGGCGCTCGGCCATGACATGGGCTTCGCCGAGATGGTCCAGAGCGGTGCCTGGCTCAACCTCGACGACAGCGGCCGCCATCCGGACTACTTCGTGGACCGGGCCGAAGGCGAGCCACGGTGGTCCGGGCGCACGGTGTCGGGTGTGCGCTTCGACCTGATTCAGACCTGCACCCTGCCGGGTGTCGGCCTGCGCGAGAGCCAGCCCTGGACCGTGGCCCTCTATCGTCTGGTCTCGACCGAGACCCGCGTCAGATCTTCCGCCGGGGGATAGTGCTCAGCCGACAGGCGCTTGATCACCATCACCGTCACGTCATCGTCCAGTGGGCTGCGATTGCCGAACTCGCGCACTCTCTTCATGATCTCAGCCGTGATCTCGGCTGCGGGCATGTCTCTCAGGTCCAGTACCGTCTGGACCAGGCGGTCACGTCCGAATTCATCGATGTCGTCGGTATCGGTGCCGACTTTCGGGTCGTGGCGCTCGGTCACGCCGTCGGTGAACAGGACCAGGATTTCGCCCGGCGCCAAAGTCAGGTAGCCGCGGCGGTAGACCGCATCCGGCAGCGGCCCGAGCACCGGACCGCAGACCTTCAACTCGAAGACCTCATCCTTGGGCGTGATCAGCAGCGGCGGACAGTGGCCGCCGTTGACGTAGGCGATGTTGCCGCTGGCTTCCAGCTCGCCGTAGAACAGCGAAATGAAGCGCGAGGCCAGGCTGGTCCGGTGGATGACCCGGTTCAGGCGGCTGATCGTGCCGGTGATCTTCTCGCCCTCGGCCTGGCCCATGCGCATGCCGATCACCACGTCGCGGGCCTGCAGCGCTGCCGGCAGTCCGTGGCCGCTGGCGTCGGCGATCAGCACGCCGAGCACGTCGGCCTCGACTTCCTGGACGTCGTACACGTCGCCGCCCACGTCCTCGGCCGGAACGCTGGTGGCCGCCAGGTCATATCCGGCCAGGGTCGGCAGGTTCGGCGGGACCAGGGACTGCTGGATCTCACGGGCCTGCCGCATCTGGTTGGCCAGGGCCTGTTCCTTCAGCTTCAGCCCCACCGAGGCCCGGATGGTCTCCAACAGCACCAGCAGGTCCTCTTCGCTCAGATGGTCGGCGATGCCCAGGCTCAGGATGTAGGCCGGATCGCGGCCGATGAGAATCGCCGCGGCGTCCAGCCCCGTGAACTGGGCCTCTACTTCGGCATCAAAGCCGGGCGTATCGGGCGAGATGACCCACAGTCGCCGCCGCTCGATGTCCTGGACCACCTGATAGGACTTGCTGACGGTCATGCCGGCAATGGCGGCGCCGTGTTCGCCGATGCTCTTGATCAGGCGGTAGGCGGTGCTTTCCTCGCGGTACAGGCGGCCACTGACCACGCCGAGGTCGCGGGTCTCGGCGCCGTTGACCAGCAGCTCCAGGATATCGACGAGCATCTGCTCATCACCGGCCGAATTGTCGATACGGTCGAGCAGGCTCTCAACGGTGCGGTACAATTGCTTGTGCACGGAATCTCCCGGGCTCAGGTGGGGTGATGGGCCACCGGGCGGCGCGGCCCTCGTGGGCGGAAAAATACAACAGGAAGGCGGTGGTGGCCAATGCTGGAAGTGAATTCGGCCAGGAATCGACCCTGGGTGCGGACGGGCGGGCGCGTGGCCTCCGCGCCCGCCCCCGGATTCTATTTGAGTAGCATGATTTTGCGGTGGTCCACCCGGTCGGCGACCTCCAACCGCACATAGTAGGCGCCGCTCGATACCGCCCGCCCACCGTCATCCCGCCCGGCCCAGATGCGGGTGTACTGGCCGGCGTCCAGGAATCCATCCTGCAGCACTTGCATCTGGCGTCCGGTCACGTCGTAGATCGTCAGCCGGACCATGGTCGGTCGGGCCAACTCGAACCGGATGTCGGTCTGCGGGTTGAACGGATTGGGCACGTTGGGCAGCAGCCGGGTCAGGCTCGCCGGCACCCGGGGCAGGATCACCTCGACCTCGGCGCTGCGGGCCAACTCGATGCCCTGGACCAGTACGGCGTAGCTGTACGCCAGCCGCGTGCCGGCCGGCAATTGGGCGATCCGGTCGCTGAACCGGACTTCGGTGGTGCCGGTGGTCAGCGGCTGGTCCGTCAGACGGGTCGGCGGCTGGTTGTCGCGTCGTCGGTACACGTGATAGACAGTGCCGGCCGTCACCTGGGCGGGCCAGGCCAGATCGACCCGGTCGGCGGCGACGGTGGCCCGCGGCGTCGGGGTTTCGATGGCCACCGTTATGTCGGTGTTGGCCTGGGCGACAACGGTCCAGCCGGTGATGGATTCCATCTTGTGCAACGTGAGGCTGGCCGCATCGACCCAGGCCATCTCACCGGCAAGCGACGGTACGCTGGTGGGCTCGACGGTGAACAGCAGGGTGGCTTCGTCCTCCGTCACCATGAAACCGAACCGGGCCAGGACAACGTTGGTCGCCCAGGGCAACGGCGTGGCGAGGCCGACGATGAAGTCCGGCGCCTCGCCCACGTTCAGGGCGCCGGCACCCAGATCCCAATCCAGGATCGTGCCGCTGCCGACCAGATTGATGGCGGCTTCCCAGCCGGCCACGCCCGAGAAGTCCGACGGCTCGCGCAATATGACGTAGGCATCGTGCGGGACATAGGGCGCCAGAGTGAGCGTATTGGTCGTGGCTGACGTCTCGAAGAAGATGCCCAGCAGGTCGCCGTTCAGCACCGGGGGATAGACGCCGGTACCGACACAGTCCACGGCCGGGCAGGTGTCCGTGCCCAGGGAGATGCTGCCCTCGAAGAGGCCGCTCGTCAGCGGGTTGAAAACGATGCTGAACTGCCGGGACTCGCCGGGCTGCAGGACAACCTGGTCAGCCACGACCTGGAATTCCGACCGGCTTGAGGACGGGTGCAGGGTCAGCGGCTCGGTGCCGGTGTTCGTCACCGTGATGTCGTGCGAGTTGCTTTCCGATACGACAACTTCGCCGAAGTCCAGATAGCTGGGCACCACCGTGCAGCCCACGGCCAGCGCGGCACTCCGGCCGAAGAGCGGGACCTGGCCCAACAGGGTGCCCAGGTCGAGCCTGGCGGAGTATTCACCGTCCACCGTCGGGCTGAAGCGAACCGCGATGTTGAGCGCCGCGGCGGGTTCGAGCACCGTGGTGCCGCCGCCGGTGGAGATCCAGAAGGCTCCGGTCGAGTCGGACAGCTGGACTGCCAGGTCCAGCGGCACGAGCCCCGTGTTGGTGACGTGCACCACGGCGTCGCTGGTGCTGCCGGGCACGGTCAGCGGGAAGCTGACGACCGTTGGTGTGATTTCCCACGCGGGCGCCGGCGCGACCGCAATGGCTGTCAGGGCCACATCAGGCAGTCCCTCGCCCCAGGTCAACGCGCAGACAAAGCTGTCCGGTGCCGTGGGCGCAAAGGACAGGACAATGGTCCAACTCGCGCCCGGCGACAGGAAGTACTCGGTCGGCAGGCCCGGCGCCGCCAGGCCGATGGCACAGTCGGTCAGGGCCGGCTGGAGCAGCACCCCGTCCGGTCCGGCGTTCTGGATGCTCACCGGCACGTCCAGCGTACGGCCGACCTCGAGCGGTCCGAGCGTGACCGCCGCGGGCGTCACGAGGTCGACCACGGGGTCGCGTGAAATCGCGGTCACCGGGACGGCGCCCACGATCGGGCCGAGTTCCAGGCTGCAACTGCTCGAATCGCTGAAGGTCGGCTGGAAGCGGACGCTGATGAGACGGCTCTGGTTGGCCGGCAGAACGCCACTCTGACCGCCGGCGGCGATCACGAGCTGCGGGCTGCAACCCATCAATTCCGGGGCGAGGGAGATATCGACCTCGCCCGTATTGCTGATCGTCACCTGGCGGGTTACCACTTCACCATTGACCACGGTTCCGAAGTCGAGACTGCCGCTGATCGTGAAGTCGAAGGCCAGGTCCCGCCCGAATCCGGTCAGCGGCACTTCGTCGAACCCACTGCCGAAGCTCAGGGCGCAGGTGAGCGTGTCGGTCGTCTGGGGTGTGAACGTGACGTTGGTGATCAGGGCCTGCCCCACACCCAGCACGACCGGCGTGCCCCCGTCGACAATCGAGAATTCGGGGCCGCAGCCGACCAGGGCCGGGCTTGCGGTGAAGGGGATCTCACCGGTGTTGCGGATGATCGAGGACAAGGTGCGCCAGTTGCCGATGGCCACCTCGCCGAAGTAGCGCGTGCTGGAGACCGTGTAGCCGAAGACCGGTTCCCGGCCGACACCGAGCAGGCTGACCGTCGGCAGGTCCGGTCCGAATTCCAGCGCACACTGGTAGTTCTGCACCGCTGTGGGGGCGAAGGTGATGTCCACGGTCAGGGCGGCGCCGGGCGTCAGGGTCCGGAGGCCGCTGACGCTGTTGAGCAGGAACCCGTCACAGCCGGCGCCCAGGGCCACGTCGAGCAACAGGTCGGTATTGCCGAAGTTGGTGATGGTCACCGATCGCGTCTCGCTCAGACCCGTCGGCACGATCGCAAAGTCCAGGCTGTCGGTGTCGAATTCCGGCCACGGGTTGTCGTTGTTGATGGTGGCCACATCCGGCCGGGAGGTCGTCGTGCCGAGAATCAGCAGGGCGCCGGGATCGTCCGCCGGCACATACGACAGATAGCCGGGCAGCGACGGATTGGGCGTGGGCACCAGCGAAAGCGTGACCGGGCGACTGTCCAGGACCAGCATTTCGATCGTCGCCAGCAGCAGGTCGCCGCCGGTCGGCAGTATCGGCTCGGCCAGGCCGACGACGAAGCAGGGCGCGTCGAGGACGTTGATGGCCTGGCCGTTGAGGGTCGTGTTCAGCGGGAGGACCCGGTCCGTCAGGTCCAAACACATCTCCCAGCCGACGATACCGGCATCGGTGGCGCTGTCCTTGATCACCAGGTAGCCGGTGATCGGTCCGGGGGTTGTCGCCAGCGTGGCGTCCGCCTCGGTGTAGCCGGAGTCCCAGAACAGACCCACCCGGTTCTGGGCCAGCCCCGTGTCCGGGTGCAGGGAACCGACCGCCAGGGCGATCAGCAGGCAATTGAGAAGGATCGAAGAGGCGCGGGTGTTGACCAGGCCACGGTTCATGATGGACCCCCGACCGGCGTTCGACAGGGCCGGCCCGATAGTTGATGGTTTTTGAGCCACGATTCGGTGGCCAGGCTGGAATACGAGTTGAAACAGATGCCACCTTATCACAATCCGGCCATCAGCAGCAAGCAGATCAGGGGTTTTCGGTCCAATCGTCCGAAACCTCAAGTTTGGCGGCCTGCGGCCGATATCCAGAGGCGTACGCCCAAAACCGGATCAAGGCGGAGGCCCGGTAAGATGTTCAAGACAGCGGATTTCTGTGAAGCCTATCTGGATTTCCTGGTCGCCCGGGGGGTGATCAGCTATGAGGAATCCCTGCGCGTCCACGACGAGCAGCAGGCCCG
>JAJRWA010000156.1 GCA_024277025.1 Candidatus Krumholzibacteriota bacterium
TCACGGCGGCGGCCTGCCCAAGCCGCGCATCGAGGCCAATATCTTCGGCTTCGCGG
This sequence comes from Candidatus Krumholzibacteriota bacterium, assembly GCA_024277025.1. Lineage (GTDB taxonomy): Bacteria > Krumholzibacteriota > Krumholzibacteriia > LZORAL124-64-63 > LZORAL124-64-63 > JAGRNP01. The sequence continues at coordinate 57 of JAJRWA010000156.1, forward strand.
GCGATCTGCGTGGGCGCAACGTGAAGGTCGAGTGGATCCAGCGGCTGCGCGGGGAGCGGAGGTTTGAAGGGGTGGCGGATCTGACCACGCAATTGGCCATGGATGAAGAGCAGGCGCGTGAGGTGCTGGCTGAATAGGCTGGCTAGACCAGTCTGGAACAGAATCCGTCCGCAAAGCTCGGCAGCGGTGCGTGGCCTGCCAAGCCACGGCAAAGGGCTGTTGCCCGCCGGGCAGCCTCTTGCGGGCGAAAATCGACGATGCGGTCGCGGCTGGCCTGCCGCATGGACCGACGCAATTCCGTATCAGAAATAAGATTCGACAGGTGTGCTGCCAGCTGGTCCGTGTCGCCGGAGCGAAATGTGTGGCCGTTGACACCTTCGTCGACCAGGGTGGCGGCCGCGCCGACCGCGTCACTGACAACCACGGCAAGACCGAACTCCATGGCCTCATTGACGACGGCGCCCCAGCCGTCGAAGCGGCTGGGCAGAACGAGCACCTCGCTGTTGCGGTAGTCATTGGCACACTGGTCCAGCGGCACGGAACCGCGGAAAGTGAGTCGTTCCTGGATGCCGGCGGACCGGGCCTGGTCAGCGAGGTTCTTTCGTTCAGGACCATCTCCGATGAGCGTCAGGCGCCAGTCCAGCCGCCGGACGTTCTCGCTGGCCAAGGCGGCCAGCAGGACGTCCACCCCCTTGTAGTCGACCAGGGAGCCGCAGAATACGAGCTGCACCGGCTTGACTGGGGAATTGCTCGACAGGTCCGGCGGTTCAGCCACCGGCATTATGGAATAGCCGAAACGCCAGACCGTCCAGTTCCCACAGCCCAAGGCTCTATAGTCCGCTTCGGCGCCGTGGCCCATGGTCATCAGGTGCACTTGCGGTGAGTTACACGGGGCCAGCAGCAGGCGTCGGGCCGCCAGGGAAACAGCGGAGTGGGAGGTGCGCGGATCCCTGAAAAATGGTTCCGACCACAAGAGTGTGGGCTTGCCGGTCAGCCGGCGCAGCCAGTGCTCAAAGGGAAGATGTTGATAGTGGAAAAAGCCGGGAAAAATGACGACGTCAGCGGTCCAGAGGGCCTTGTAGTAGGCTCGCCGGTCCCCGGGTCTGCGCCAGAGCTGCAGGTGTGGTGAGTCGGTCGGAAGTTCGGGCCAGCCCATCTTCAATCGGACCTGCGGCACCGAGTTGACGACGGCGCAGGTCGCACTTACTCCCGGTTGGACGCATATCTGCTCGTACCACGGCATGATGTGAGGGATGTTGAACGGCGCCACACAGAGGATACTGGTCTGAGGCTGCACCTGCGACTTGCTCATCGATCGTCGATCCTTGTCGGTGAAAACCGGGCCGGCGGAGGCCGTGCTGTTGGCGGCAAAGCGCCATCTCACTGGTACTTTGGGGCAAGGGCTGGAATCGCGCAACGGGAGATTGTGATGGCAGCGCAGTTGTTCCAGATCCGAGTCCTTGGGTTGTGCCTCTGAGATTGTGCCCGGCCCACTCATTGCAGTAGATCGAGCATGACTACCTCAAAGATAACCCCCGGATCCTGGTCCCCACCCGACTGCCCAAACCGTAACTGCATACGCCACAACGATCCCGGCGAAACATGGCGCCACAAACGCATCGGAACCTTCCGGCGACACTCGGACCAGAGACGTATCCAGCGGTTTCTCTGCAATGCCTGCAAACGAAGCTTCAGCACCCAGACTTTCAGCACCACCTACTGGCAGAAGCTCCCGGACATCGACTCCCAACTGATCACCAAGGTCGCACACCGGATCACCCCGGGCAGCACCCACCGGGACAAGCGAAACAACCTGTGGGTGATCAACCTGCTTGATCTGTTGATCCGGCATAACAACAAGAACCACACGCGGGAAACGCGGGCGATAGAGAGGAATCGGACTCATGATCTGAGGTTGGCGTACTGAAAGAATCCCCGAGTCGCGCGAATCCGGCTCGGGGAGACGAGGGGACACAATTTCGGAGACACAACCTAGTCCTTGCCGGGGCAATCAGGCTGGTGCATTTTGTAGGCACACAAATCAGCAACACCCGAAGGAGCGACCACTTGCAGCAGGAAGCGCAGGACTCGGCAATTCGTTTGAGCGCCCGAAGCGGGGGCTTCTCTTGAGCATGACCACACCCGTGCCAGGCCGCCGCAAGGTGCTGATGTTCGTCCTGAACGAGCTGATCTATGACGCTCGTGTCCTCAAGACGGCCAACAGTTTGTCGGTGGACTACGACGTTTTGCTGGTCGGAGTCTGGCGCCGCAAGTTTGATTTTGACCAGGCGGCCGAGCAGGCCAAGTGGCCGTTCCGGATGAGGTGGATCGATCTGGGCCGGGCCGGCGGTCTGCCCCGCAATCTGGTGGGCTACGGGCTGCGTTACGCAACGATCTTCAGGAAATTGCGTGCTGTGGGCATCGAATTCAGCCCGCATTTCATACACGCCCACGAACTGGCCGGGCTGCCGATCGGCCGCGCCATCAAGCAGGCCACCGGTGCGGCCCTGATCTACGACGCCCACGAACTCTATCGCGACATGACCGATGGCGCTCCCTGGTACTGGAAGATCATCGCCA
>JAJRWA010000157.1 GCA_024277025.1 Candidatus Krumholzibacteriota bacterium
AAATCCTCGCGGCAGCGCAGATACTGGCGTACGGGGAAATCGACACCCTGTCCTTCGCGGAACCTTGAGCCGAATACCTCGGACTTCCTACGGGATCTCTTCGAAATCAGCATCGTCGATCCCCTGTTCAGTCAAGTCGGAGTATCGGGGCTCCTCCGGGGCACGCTCCGCGCCGGCGGACGGCCGCTCCTGGGACTGGCTGCGCCGAAACGCCAGAAAAAGGCGGCGGGCCATCAACCCCAGCAAGAAAAGCAGCAGTAGACGCATCAAACTCATGGGTGCACCTGACAAAAACGGCCGGACAGGTTGTTGGTGGGATCAGCGCGGGGATGTCTGGTGGTACGCCCGACAGGATTCGAACCTGTGGCCTTCTGCTCCGGAGGCAGACGCTCTATCCAGCTGAGCTACGGGCGCACCAGAAACCTGATCCAAGTGGCGAAAGTATGGGACATGAACCGGGCCGCGTCAAATCTCAAGTCCAGCGGCGTGCCCCGACTCGCCGTCGGGGACGGCCGGTTCTACCCGCGGGCCAGCAACTGCTTGGCGTAGGCCAGACGGGTGCCCGCCGCCGCGGCATCACCAGCCGACTCACCCCCGAGCAGGCGAGCTATCTCCGGCAGTCGCTCGGCCTCCGTCAACGAGGTCACCGCCAGAATCGTCCGCCCCCCATCGACTGTCTTGACCGCCTTGAGATGCGCCGCACCACGGGCCGCCACGGTTGCCAGATGGGTGATGCACAGTACCTGCCCGTCCTGTGCCAGCTTGGCCAGCAGCTTCGCGACCGGGATGGCATTGTCCATGCCGAGGCCCGCGTCAATCTCGTCAAAGAGCAGAAGCGGCTGCTCAGTCCCGGCGCCTGCCAGAACCGACAAGCCCAGGTAGATTCGTGATTTTTCGCCCCCGGAGGCGATCCGCGCCACCTCACCTTGCTGCTCACCCCGATTGGTCCGCGCCAGCAGGCTCACGGCATCGGCCCCGCTGCTGCCGACGGCAGCCGCCAGACCGCCGACCATGATGCCGTCATCGCCGGCCGGAAGCGGTTCAACCCTGAACTCCAGCTCCAGCTCCGGCAGGGCCAGCGGCCTGATCAAGGCACAGGCCCGGCTGGCGACGCCGGTGGCTCCCGCCTCGCGTTTTTGCCTCAGGTCCAGCGCCGCGGCAGCCAGAGCGTCGCGGGCAGCGGCCACCTCTGCGGTCAGGTCTTCGATATTCCGCCCGGCTACCTTTTGCCGCTCGATCCGTGCGGCCAACTCGTCCTGCAGGGCCAACAGTCCGGCCACATCGCGCCCGTACTTGCGGCGAAGATCCTCGTACTGCGCCTTCCTTGCTTCCATCTCGTCCAGTTTGGCGGGATCCACCACGGCCCCGTCCAGGAATCGCTCCAACTCCTGGCCCGCCTCGGCAATCGCGGCCCCGGCCTCCTGGATCAAGCCCAGAATATTGGTGAGCCGCTGACTCTTGTCGGCGACGAAATCCAGGGCCGATTCGGCGCTGCCCAGCAGTTGCCGGGCGTTGACCTGCCCCTCGGTCAGATCGTCGCGGGCCCGGTCCGCCGCGGCCAACAGCGCCCGCGCGTTGCGCCCGAACGCGAGTTGTTCGGCGAGTTGTTCTTCTTCGGCGGCGGCCAGTCCCATGCCCTGCAGCTCGCGGAACTGATACTCCCACATTTCCAGTTGCTGCCGGGCGAACTCCTCTTCCTGCCGCCGCTGCCGCAGATGCTCGCTGACCCGGTTCAACTCGGCCAGGCAGCCAGCCACTTTCGCCCGTTCTTCAGCCAGGCCCAGCACACCGTCCAGAAAATCGCGGGCGAAGGCGGGACGCCCCAGGGCCCTTTGCTGGTCCTGACTCTGAATGGACAACAGAGCCCCGCCGGCCTGCTCCAACACAGCCAGGGATGAGACCAACCCGTTGATCAGCACCCGGCCCCGCCCCTCGCGCCGCAGCTCCCGCCGCAGGACCAGGACGCCGTCGCCCGCCAGCCGCACCCCCAGGCCCGCGATCCGCTCAGCCATTCGCGGCCGCTCGCCCAGCTCAAAAACACCCTCCACCCAGGCCAGATCCTCACCCTCACGGATCAGCCCCATATCCGCCCTGACGCCGGTCAACAGCAGCAACGCGCCGGCAATGAGCGACTTGCCGGCGCCGGTCTCTCCGGTGAGCATGGTCAGGCCGGGGTTCAGCGGCAGGGTGAGGTCTTCGACCAGGGCCAGGTTGCCGACACGCAGTTCCCGCAGCATCAGGACTCCCCGTCAAGCCGACGTCGCGGCCCGCCCCAATTCAATTTGTGGCGCATGACGCGGTAGAAACTGCTGTGTGGGAATTTGACCAGGACCACCTCCTGGTGGGCTTCCTTGAAGCTGAGGCGGTCCCCGTCGGCCAGAACGTGGGTCTTCTGACCGTCGGCGGTCAAGACCGCCCCGTCGCCGGTCTCGTGCAGGATCAATTCGATCTCCGTGTCGTCGGCCACGATCAGCGGCCGCATGCCCAGGCTGTGCGGACAGATGGGCGCCACCAGCAAACATGGTACGGTGGACTGGCAGATGGGCCCGCCCGCCGAGAGATTGTAGGCAGTGCTGCCGGTCGGTGTGCTGATGATGATGCCGTCGCCCAGAAAGCGACCCAGGGAGTCCTGGTCCATGAAGAGTTCCATATCCAGCGCCCGCGGCAAGGGGCCCATGTTGACCACCAGATCATTCAGGGCGCTGCTGCTGGCGATGCGCTGCCCATTGCGCCATACGCTGCAATACACACGGGAGCGCGCATCAAGCAGGTAGCGTCCGGCCAGCAAGTCTCCCACCGCGGCGCCAAGTTCCTCGATCGGCACGTCCGTCAGATACCCCAGTGAACCCAGGTTCACCCCCAGCAGGGGAACGCCGGACTGCCCCAGGACCCGGGCGGCCCGCAGCATCGTGCCGTCACCGCCAAAAGCGATGACCACGTCGACGTGGTTGATCAACTCATCGTTGGGCAGGTAGGTGATCGTTCCATCCAGGGCGCTGCGCAAATCTTCGGAGGCCAGCACTCTGACGCCGGCCGGCTCGCAGAGCGACGCGATCAGGGCCGCGGCCGGCGGCAGATCCCGCTTGGTCGGGTTACCGAACAGTCCAATTGCCTTGACGGCTTTTTCGGCCATGGAAACCCCCAAGGTCACGACGCGCTTTGGGCCTGGGAACCCGGTCCCTCCGACTCAATACCCGCTTCTGTCGCCAAACACCGCACCGAGGCGGTGATCCCCGGCGCATCGAGTCCCAGGTCGGCCAGCAGTTCGGCTCGCGTGGCGTGCTCCTGGAACCGGTCGGGAATACCGATCAACCGGACCTGCGGGCCGGCTGCCGTCTCGTTGGCCGCCGCCCACTCGAGCACAGCCGCACCGAAGCCACCGGCCAGGCTGTTCTCTTCGAGCGTCACCACCAAACGGTGCCGCTGCCAAACGCTTGCCAGCAGCTCACTGTCCAGCGGCTTGACGAAACGCATATCCACGACTTCGCAAGCCAGACCTTCGTCGGCCAGAAGCTCAGCCGCCTGCAGGGCCGGCTGCACCAGCGAACCGATCGCCAACAGACACACGCTGTCACCGCTCAGCAGGGTCTCGGACTTGCCCACCGGGATGGGCGCCACGTCGCCACTGCAGTCCACACCCAGACCAGCGCCGCGCGGGTAGCGGATTGATGACGGGCCTTCGTCGCGAGCCAGCCCCGTGGCCAGCATGTGCCGCAGCTGGTCTTCATCACGCGGGGCCATCACCACCATATTGGGCACCATTCGCAGGTATGTGTAGTCGAAGACGCCGTGATGGGTGGGACCGTCCTCGCCCACAACGCCGCCACGATCGACGGCAAACACAACCGGCAGTTTCTGCAGGGCCACATCGTGGATCAGGTGATCCACCGCCCGCTGCAGGAACGTCGAATACACCGCCACCACGGGTTTGCAACCGGCGCTGGCCAGCCCCGCGGCGAAAGTGACCGCATGTCCCTCAGCTATGCCTACATCATGGAAACGGCCGGGAAAGCCATCCCTCATGCCGGTCAATCCGGTGCCCGAGGGCATGGCTGCGGTGATGGCGTGGATCCGCGAGTCGGAGGCCGCCAGTTCGCAGATCGTATTGCCGAAGACAGTCGTGTAGGTGGGCACCTCTGGCTTGACGACCTTGATTCCCTCCGCCCGGTCAAACTTGCCGACCCCATGGTAGCGCTGCCCGTCCTGCTCGGCGAAGCGGTAGCCCTTGCCCTTTTCGGTGCTGATGTGGATCAGGATCGGTCCGTGCAGTTTCTTCACTGCGTCAAACGTCCGCATCAGCAAGGGCAGGTCATGCCCGTCCAGGGGACCGAAGTACTTGAAGCCCAACTCCTCGAAAAGGATGGTCGGTACGACCAGTTGCTTCAGACTTTCCTTGATGCGTCCCGCCAGCACCTGGGCCTTGCCGCCATGGGGCAGGCTGCCCAGCAGGTCCCAGACATCCGCCTCCAGCCGCACGTAATGTTTGCCGCTGGTGATCCGGGTCAGATACTTGGAAATGGCGCCCACGTTCGGCGCGATGCTCATCTTGTTGTCGTTGAGGACCACGATCAGGTTCGTCCCCAACAGCCCCGCGTTGTTCAGGCCCTCGTAGGCCAGGCCGCCTGTCAACGCGCCATCGCCAATGACCGCGACAACCGCGTTGTCCTCACCCCGAGCGTCACGGGCGGCGGCAAAACCCACCGCCGCGCTGATGGCGGTGCTCGCGTGCCCAACCCCGAACATGTCGTGCTCCGACTCGCTCTGCTTGGGGAAACCGGCAATGCCGCCCTTGTGGCGCAAGGTGCCAAAATCCGCCTGGCGTCCGGTGAGCAGTTTGTGGCCGTAGGCCTGATGCCCGACGTCCCAGACAATCTTGTCGAACGGGGTGGTGAAAGCCCGATGCAAGGCCACAGTCAGTTCAATGACGCCCAGACTGGCGCCCAGATGTCCCCCCGACCGGGACACCGAGGTGATGATGTGGTCGCGCAACTCGGCGCAAACCTGTTCCAGTTGCTCTGCCGGCAACTGCTTGAGGTCTTCAGGTCCCGCAATACCGGGCAGCAGGGGATCCATGAGCTTCCTTCCTCTATGAAAAGGCGCGGCATTCCGCCGGCGCGGTTCGGGCTGGCAAAAGTCTAACCCCCTCGTATACCGAAAGCCAGAGCGAAAAGTGCCCCCAGGATGCCGCCGACCAGAACGTGGAACGGGTGGTGAACGCGCGGATCCAGAAATCCAGCAACCCGCAGGTGGAAGGGACCGGCATCCGGCAATGCCGTCACCAGGCGATACAACACCTCGCGCTGGCGGCTGGCCACCACCCTCAACTTCACTGTGTCGTGCACCTCGATCACCAGAAAAACCAGCGCAAACCCGGTCAGGGCGGAGAACCAGCCCGCGCGCATGACGGTCAGGACCAGCAGACAGGTCAGCACCGCCATGGGCAGACTCGGCAGGCCGTGACTCTGCCCCAGCACCGACAGGTCCAACCGCCGGTTCGTCACCGAATACAGCGCCAGCTTGGCCACCTGCGTGCACACCCCGCAGGCCAGCACGATCAACCAGATGGGGATGCCCTCAGCCGCCCGCACTCAGCGGTCCCTTTGCCACAAACGGCCGGACAACGCCAGCAGACGCTCGGCCGCCGGGCCGTCCGGCAAGGCTGCGGCCAGGTTCCGCAGACCGCGGCGGCCCAGTCGTTTCGTGCGGGCCGCAGCCTTGGCCACGCCTTCCAGTTCGACCCAGGTGGCCTTGCCCGCCGCGGCGTCCTTCCCCGCGGTCTTGCCCAGCGCGGCGGCTGAAGCCGTGACATCCAGCACATCGTCGGCCCCCTGGAAGGCCAGGCCCAGATCCCGGGCGGCAACCACGATGGCCTCGCGCTGCCCGCCATCCGCCCCGGCCAGCAGGGCCCCGGCTGCCATGGCAGCCATCAACAGGCGGGCGGTCTTGCCGGTGTGAATCCGCCTCACCAGGGCAGCGGTCACCGCACCGCCTTCGGCGTCCAGATCATCCTGTTGCCCACCGACCATACCCGCCGGTCCGACCGCATCGGCCACCAGGGCCACCAGGGGCCCGGCCGACGGCCCTGAGCAACGGGCCAGCAAGGCGAAGGCCAGCGCCTGCAAACCGTCCCCGGCCAGGATGGCCGTCGCTTCATCGAAGACCACATGACAGGTCGGCTGCCCGCGGCGCAGGTCGTCATCATCCATGGCCGGCAGGTCATCGTGAATCAGCGAGTAGGTGTGCAGCATCTCCAGGGCACAGGCGGCAGTCAGCACATCTGCGCGGTCCACCGCAGCGTCGGCAGCGCTCCCTGACAGGGCATCCCAGGTCCAGAGCACCAGGACGGGCCGCAGCCGCTTGCCGCCGGCCAGCAGACTGTGCCCCATGGCCTCGCGCAAACGCCGCGGTATCCCTTTCTCGCGGCGCAAGAGCGCGCGCAACTCTTTCTCCACCCTCCGGCGTTCGGCGGCCAGTTCCCGCTCCAGATCAGGTGCCGTCATCCCAGTCCTCCGCCCGGCACATGGCTTCCCAGGTATTCTCAAGCAGCATGGCGATCGTCATCGGCCCCACCCCGCCCGGCACCGGGGTCATCGCACCGGCGTGGCCCATCAGCTCCGCGAAGTCGACATCACCGACCAGGCGGGTGCCGGATTTTCGCTCCGGCGCGTCGATCCGATTGATGCCCACATCCACCACGACCGCCCCCGTCCCCACGGCGTCACGACCCAGCATCTTCGGCACGCCGATCGCCGCGATCACCACGTCGGCGGCCCGCGTCACGGCCGTCAAGTCCTTCGTCCCCGAATGGCACATCGTCACCGTGGCATTGGCGTCATCACGCTTGAGCGACAGCAGCAGACTGAGCGGCCGCCCCACGATGACACTGCGCCCGACGACCACGACATTGCGGCCGGCCAGCGGAATCCGGTAGTGGGCCAGCAGCCGCAGAATGCCCTTGGGCGTGCACGGCACAAAACCCGGTTCGCCGGCGACCAGGCGGCCCAGATTGACCGGATGGAACCCGTCGACATCCTTCTCCGGGGACACGGCCATCAGAATCCGGTTCTCGTTCAGGCCGTCCGGCAGTGGCAATTGCACCAGGATCCCGTCAATGGCCTGATCATGGTTCAGCTCGGCGATCAGCGCCAGCAACGCAGTCTCAGACGTGTCGGCCGGCAGCCGGTGGGTCACGTGGTGGAAACCGACCTCTTCGCAACCCTTCTCCTTGTGCCTGACGTACACCGCCGAGGCGGGGTCTTCGCCGACCAGGACCACGGCCAGCCCGGGCAGCCGCGGTGCACGAGCCATCTTTGCCTTCAATTCAGCCAGCACGGCATCCCGCACCGGGATCCCTTTGAGCAGCTTCGTCTCCACCCTCGTCCTCCTGCTACGGTGATCAACCTACTTGGCGTAGGAAGTCGACCGCGATTCCCGAATCACCATGATCTTGATCTGCCCGGGGTATTCCAGCTCACCTTCGATGCGCCGGCTGATCTCCTCGGCCAGGACCGCTGCCTCGGCGTCCGACACCTTGTTGTGATTGACCATCACCCGCACCTCGCGTCCGGCCTGGATGGCGAAACACTTTTCCACGCCGTCAAAACTGTCGGCGATCTGCTCCAGGTTTTCCAGCCGCTGGACGTAGGAATCAACACTCTCACGCCTGGCGCCGGGCCGCGAGGCCGAGACCGCATCCGCGGCCGAAGTGATGAACGTGTAGGGCGTGGTCGGCTCCACATCCTGGTGGTGCCCCCCCACGGCATTGAGCACGGTTTCCTGCTCCCCGTACTTCTTGCACAGGCGCGCCCCGATCGCCGCGTGCGGCCCTTCGATTTCATGGTCCGCCGCCTTGCCGATGTCATGCAGGAAGCCGCACCGCTTGGCCAGCTTCGGATCCAGGCCCAGTTCGGCCGCGATCACCGCCGCCACCGACGCCACCTCGGCCGAGTGCTTCAGCAGGTTCTGCCCATAGCTTGTGCGGTAGGACAGGCGACCAATGTACGGATGAAGTTCCGGATTGACATTCTGCAGGCCCAGATCCAGGCAGGCGTGCTCGCCGATCTCGCGGATCTTCTCCTGCATCTCGGCCCGGGTCTTGGCCACGACTTCCTCGATGCGGCCCGGATGGATCCGGCCGTCGCGAATCAGAATCTCCAGGGATAGCCGGGCCACCTCGCGCCGCACCGGATCAAAGCCCGAGACGATCACCGCGCCCGGGGTATCGTCGATGATGACATCCACGCCCGCTGTCAACTCGAAGGCCCGGATGTTCCGCCCCTCACGCCCGATGATCCGGCCCTTCATGTCGTCACTGGGCAGATCCACCACCGAGACCGTGCTTTCGGCCGCATGTTCGGCGGCATAGCGCTGAATGGCGAGACTGAGGATTTTCATGGCCTCCCGCCGGGCCGTGCGTTCGGTCTCCTGGCGCACCTGCTGCACGCTCTTGGCTGCCGCGTGGCGTGCCTCATTGACCAGATTGTCCATCAGGTGCTGCTTGGCGCTCTCGGCCGTCATGCCGGCGATCTGTTCCAGCTTTTGATTCTGTTCCTGGAGCACCCCGGCCAGACGCTTCTGGTCGCGGGTCAGGTCTTCCAGCCCCGCCCGCAGCTCGGCCTCCTGTTGCTCGATGCGGGTTTCCTTCTGGTCGATGAAGGCCACCTTCTTGTTCAGGTTGTCCTCCCGCGCGTCCAGGCTTTCCTGCCGCCGCCGATTCTCGCCGCGTGCCCGCTCGGTATCCTCTTCAAACCGCTGCCGGGCCTGGTAGAACTCCTCTTTGGCCTCCAGTTCGGCGGATTTGATGACTCCCCGGGCCTCCTTCTCAGCTTCGGCGATCAGGCGCTCGCTCACGGCCTGAGCCTTGCCGTGCCGACTCTCGAAGCGGGCCTTGCAGACCAGCCAGCCCAGGCCAAAGGAAACGACCGCAGCGGCAACAATGTATGCGAGCGTCGAAACCTGAAGCATGACAACTCCTTCCGGTGCAAACCGGCCTATCTGGAAGATGAAGCTGGGAAAAAAAGGGGAGAGAACATCCCCGCCCGGTCGTGTGAGTCGGAGCAACTGAACCTGTTGCTCCACGTGGGTTTCCTGTTCCGGCCTTCATTCTCTTCGGTTTCCCGAAGCGTGAACGTCAACCGGAAACTCCGGAATCCCGCTTAGAAAGTGTTGGCTCACTTGTACGACACATCACGTGCCGGGCAGGGAATCCTTGCCGTTGCCGCCGGTGCCGTCGCCGCCGACTTCCTTGGCCAGAAGCCGGGTCAGTTGCACCGAACGATCCTCGAGGGTTACCATGGATTCGAGGCGCTTCTGTTGTTCCCGGAACAGCTCGTCCGCAATATTCACCGCAGCCAGGATCGCCACCTTGGCCGTGGACGCAACCGAGGCGTTGCGCGCAACCTCATTCATGCGCTCATCGACGAACTGCGCCACCTTCTGGACATAGTCGGAGTCGGCGTCACCTTTGAGGGTGTACTCCTGTCCGAAGATGTTGACTGTCACGCTCTCAGGTTCCCGCATGGACCGCTTTCCGTTTCAGGCCGGTCGTTCCCGGTTTTTTCCAGAATCCGCGGGTCGGGTCCGGGATGCTATCCCAGGGCCTCCAGCTTGGCCAGCAGGCCTCCGACCTTGTCCTCGATTTCCTTGCGCTTCTCCTCGTAAACCTCGACCGTGCCCGCCTGCTGGCGAGCTTCGGCGAGTTCCTGATTAAGATTCGTGTTCTGTTCCGCCAGCCCTTCGATCTGGGCCTCCAACGCAGTGACCTGACCTTCCAACTCACTGTTGCGACCGCTCAGGCGCTGGTTCTCGCTCCGCAATTCCTTGATCAGTTCAACCGCCTCGAGAACTTTCGTCTCCAGAATGTTGAGATTGTTGTCCATGCCGAAACGCTCTCTTCCTTGATCACGTGGTTGCCGTCGCGCGGATTGCCGGCGCCGGATCAAACTCGTTGTTCGATCCCCAAACCCTCTTTCAAACCGCGAATAATGCCCTCAATGGCCTTATCCACTGCCTTCCCTTTCAAACTACCCTTTGCGGAACTGAACTTCAAGCGAATTCCGTAGGCGCCGAAGCCCTCGGGCACCCCCTGGCCCCGGTAGATATCGAAAAGGTCCACGCGACGCAGCAAGGGCCCGCCGACCTCCTGAACCTTGTCCCGGATCGTGCCGTAGCGCACGGCCCCGGGCACCAGCAGCGAAAGGTCGCGCTTGATCGCGGGATAGCGGGCGAATCCCTCGTATTTCAGGGGCAAGGGCCGTAGCGCCAGGCGGTCGAGGTTGATCTCGGCCACGGCCACGGGCACCTCCACCTCGAAATTCCCCGCAATATCCGCCACGACCCGGCCAGCCGTACCGACGACCTGATCATCGGCGACGATCCGCCACTGCGCTCCGTCCTGGAGCCACCGCTCTGTTCCCACCGGCTCCACCGCCAACGGCACCCGCAGAAAAGTGGCCAAAGCCTCAACCGTGCCCTTGATTTCCAGGAGATCCGCCGGCACCCCGCCCATTCCCACTTCTCTAGAACCTATGAGCGCAAATTGAAGGAACAGAGGCTCTTCCGGCAGCAGCGCCTCGTCCTCTCGCTTCATATCCGGACGCTTCTCACCCGCAGGCAGGTAGGTCCGGTTGATCTGGAACAGCCGCAGCGGCAGGGCCGCCCCGGCATTCACATTGCGGCGCGCCACCTGCAACAGGGACGGCAACAGAACAGTCCGTAAGCGAGTGTCGCCACCATGGTGCGGATTGATGACCGAAATCGTCTCGCGGCGAATATCCTCCTCCGGCAGGCCCAGATGCTCATGATCTTTCTCCCCCATGAAACTGGAGGTCACCAGTTCGTGGTAGCCGCAGGCCGCAAACCAGGTCCTCGCCTTGCGCAGTTGCAGGTCCCGATCCGCCGGGACACCGCCCGCGCCGCCCCGGAAGTCGCCGCCGCCCAGATTGTCGAGGCCGTGACTGCGCACGATCTCTTCGATCAGGTCCACTTCCTGGTGCAGATCCCGCCGAAACGACGGCACCTTGACCATCATGTTCACCGCGTTGGCCGAAACCGCGCCCGGGTTGCCCATGGGCTGCACCTTCAGGCCGAGGGCCTGCAGATACTGGGCGGCCTGATCGGTGGAGATCTCGGCACCCAGCAGGCGGCTGACCTGCCAGACCCGCAACGGAATATCCGGCGCCGGACGATAGTCCGGGTCGCCCCGGTCGGCCCAGTCCGGCACGATCCGGGCTTCGGCCAGTTCCTGGAAGAGATACAGGGCCCGCAGGGCGGCGGTCTCCACCATGTCCCAGTCGGCTCCGCGTTCGAACCGGTAGGATGCCTCGCTCAGCAGCCCCAGCCCCCGGCTGGCCTGGCGCACCAGCATCGGATCGAAAAAGCCGCTCTCCAGCAGAATCTCGGTCGTCTCAGGACCGACCTCGGTGTTGGCCAGACCCATCACACCGGCCAGCCCGATCGGGCCCGCCTCGTCACAGATCAGCAACGTGCCTTCGTCCAGCTTGCGTTCCTGATCATCGAGCGTCTGCACGGTCAGACCCGCCTCGGCCCTCTTGATTGTGATCACGCCGCCGGACAACTTGGCCCGGTCATAAGCGTGCATGGGCTGCCCCAACTCAAACATTACGTAGTTGGTGATGTCGACCAGATTGTTGATGGGCCGGCTGCCGATCGCCCGTAGGCGATCCTGCATCCACTTCGGCGAGGGCCCACGCACTGCGTTCTGGATACCGTAGGCTGTAAAACGTCGGCAGTCCCCGTAGTCTTCGATCTGAACCTTGACGCCCAGATTCTCCCCGCTCTGTTGCGAGTTCCACTTGTAGGGCATGCTCACTTTGGTGCCATAGATCGCCGCCACTTCGCGGGCTACTCCGACGTGACTCAACCAATCCGGGCGATTGGGCGTCACTTCGATATCCAGCACAGTGTCAGTGAAACCGTAGATCTCGTCGGCGGAAGTGCCCGCGGGCAGCTCCGTCGCCAACTCCATGATCCCGTCACCCTCGGCGCTCAACTCCAGTTCACTGGCCGAACAGATCATGCCGAAGCTCTCTACGCCGCGGATCTTCGATTTCTTGATCTTGAAGTTGCCGGGCAGCACGGCGCCCACCTGGGCAAAGAGCACGGTCAAGCCCTCGCGCACATTCGGCGCGCCGCAGACGACCTGGACTTCGGCGCCGCTGCCGTCGTCCACCCGGCACAGGCTCAGGCGATCAGCGTTGGGGTGCTGTTCGCGGTGAACCACCCGCGCAACCACCACGCCGGGAAAACTCTGGCGGTACTCCTCGATGCCCTCGACGTTCAGGCCGGCGGCAGTCAGTTTGGCCGCCAGTTCGGCCGGCGTATCTTCCCAGGCCACATACTCCCGCAGCCAGTCCAGACTGATTTTCACAGCACACCTCGGAATTGATTGAGGAAGCGGAGATCGTTCTCGTACAGGAGACGAATGTCGTCGATGCCGTACTTCAACATGGCGATGCGGTCAATCCCCATGCCGAAGGCAAAGCCGGTGTACTTGTCCTCTGGATACCCGGCTCCCTTCAGGACGTTCGGATGGACCATGCCCGCCCCCATGATCTCCAGCCAGCCCGTCTGGCCGCAAACACCGCAACCTTTGCCCCGGCAGACGACACACTGCATGTCCACTTCCACCGAGGGCTCGGTAAAGGGAAAATAATGCGGCCGAAAACGCGTGGGCTCGGCGGCTCCGAAGAAATTGCGGACAAAGGTATCGACCGTGTTCTTCAGGTCAGCCATGCTGATGTCGGTGTCAACGACCAGGCCTTCGATCTGGTAGAACTCTGCACTGTGCGACGCATCAGCGGTCTCATTGCGGTAGACGCGACCGGGGAAGACACAGGCCAGCGGCGGCTCACGGCGCTCCATGTAACGCACCTGTACGGGCGAAGTCTGAGTGCGCAGACACACCTTGTCGTTGATGTAGAAAGTGTCCTGGATATCCCGCGCCGGATGGTCATCGGGAAAGTTCAGGGCCGTGAAGTTGTAGTAGTCCAACTCCACCTCCGGCCCCTCACCGCGGCTGAAGCCCATGCCGTAGAAAATATCGCAGATCGATTCCAGCACCGAGACCAGGGGATGGTTCGTGCCCACGGGGCAGGGAGGTGTTCCAGGCAGCGTCAGGTCCATCTCCACGGCCTCACCGGACGCGCCACCGGCCAGTTCCTGCTGCCGCGCGTCGAGCAGTTCACCGAGTTCGACCTTCAGGCGATTGAGGGCTGCCCCCATGGCCGGCCTCTCGTCGGCTGGCACATCTTTCAGGCCGCGCAAAAGCAGGGTGACCTCGCCCTTGCGCCCCAGCAAGGCCACGCGCAGGGCCTCGATCCCGGCCGGTGTGTCGGCCGCTGCAATTCGTTCGCCGCCGTCCGACCGCAGGCGGTCGATGGTCTCCTTCATAGCGGGATCCCCTCTGCCGGGTCTCCCGGCATGATGTTGAACCGGAGAGCCACACCGATCGGGGAAGCGGTCCCCGACCGGTGTGACCTGTCCCTGAAATGTCCCGACCCGCGGCGGGCCGGCTGACTACAGCGCGCCCTTGGCCGCCTCGGCCAGCTTGCTGAAGGCGGGCGAGTCATGCACAGCCAGATCCGCCAGCATCTTGCGATCGATATCGATCTCGGCCTTCTTCAGGCCGTTCATGAAGTGGCTGTAGCTCAGGCCGTTGACCCGGGCCGCGGCGTTGATCCGGGTGATCCACAGGCGCCGGAAATCGCGCTTCTTGTTGCGCCGGTCCCGGTACGCGTAAGCCAGGGCCCGATCGACGCTCTCACGCGCCTGCCGGTAAGTCGTGCCCTTGCTCGCGACAAAACCCTTGGCCCGTTTCAGATACTTCTTCCGACGAGCTTTCGCCGCCGGGTTATTGGTTGCTCTTGGCATATCATTGCCTCCTCGTTCACCCGCTCGGTTCCCGCAACGGTCGTCACAGGGTCGGGTAGGTTGATGTCAAACCGCTCGCTGGGCCTTCCCCGGGAGCCGTAATCGGTGTGCGTGGTTCCCTAGCCGCAGCCCAGCATGCGCTTGGCCCGGGATTCGTCGCTCGGCGCGAGCAGCGAAGACCGGCGCAGATTGCGCAGCCGTTTGGGGCTCTTGGCGGTGAAGAGGTGGCCGTGGTAGGCCTTGTTGCGTTTGACCCGGCCACTGCCGGTCAACTTGAAACGCTTGGCCGCGGCGCGGTTGGTTTTCATCTTGTTGCCCATTGTTCTCGCCTCTCTGTGACGCCGCCTTGCGGCGGCATCCCACTGTCGATGCCGGCACCTGGCCCCGGGGACCGGACCGACTATGTTGACCCACACCGCAACATTCACGGGCGGGATTCTTCAGAACCCTGTTGCTCTCGGCTGCTCGGCCGGCCTTCCTACTTCGCCTTGAGCGGCGCCACGACGAAGGTGATCAGTCGCCCCTCGCGCTGGGGGCGTGACTCAGGCGTGCCGTATTCCTTGATCTCGTCGATCAGGTGGTTCAGGAACTCCATGGCCAGATCCAGGTGCGTGATCTCACGCCCACGGAACCGCATCTGAATCTTCACCTTGTTTCCCGCCTCCAGGAAGCTCAGGATGTGCTTCTTCTTGAACTGGTAATCATGGTCGTCGGTCTTGGGTCGGAACTGGATCGTCTTGACCTTGACCGTATGCGACGCCTGCTTGGCCTTCTTGGCCTTCTTGGCCTGTTCGTACTTGAACTTGCCGTAATCCATGATCTTGCATACGGGCGGACGGGCGGTGGGCGCCACCTCGACCAGGTCCAATCCTTTGTCCTCGGCGATGGCCAAAGCCTCGTGGGTTTCCAGGACGCCCAGTTGCTCCCCGGTCTCGTCCACTACCATCACGCGCGGAATCCTGATCATCCGGTTGACCCGGGTCACCTTGTTACCCTTGATAAGAGCTACCTCCTGAAGGAATCATGGCCAGATCCAAAGTGGCCCCGCCCAAAAAAAACGGCGAACCCACAGGTCCGCCAAGGAGCACGCCGATATCACCACGGATACGGCATCCAGCCAGGATCGAAACCGCTCCGGACGCCCCGCTGGGTGCCGGCTACGGTGAGAGGGCGGACCTCTGCTTGGATCCGTTGCCCGGGAGCCCCGCCTGAGAACGTGACCTATCCTGCCCGGAACAACGTTTGAATCGCCGTAATCTAGCGCTTGTGCGCCACTTCGTCAAGCAATTCCTGCCCCACGGCGGCAATGGTCTTGGTGCCCTGATCCCCTTTGTGGCGAATGCGCAGCGAAACCTCACCACTTTCGGCCTCGCGGCCGCCCACGACCAGCATCCAGGGCACATGCAGCATCTCGGCTTCCCGGATCTTGAAGCCGATCTTCTCGTCCCGGACGTCCTCCTCGGCACGCACGCCCATGGCCCGCAACTGATCCGCCACTTCCCGGGCGTAGTCATGCTGATCACGGCTGACGGACATGACCCGAGCCTGCTCGGGCGCCAGCCAGAGCGGGAAGTCGCCGGCGTAGTGCTCGGTCAGGATGCCGATGAAGCGTTCCAGCGAACCCATGATCGCCCGGTGCACCATGTAGACGTACTTGTCCTGGCCATCGCTGTCGGTGTAGGTCACGTCGAAGCGCCGCGGCAGATTGAAATCGAACTGGATGGTACTGGCCTGCCAGCTCCGACCGATGGCATCGATCAGCTTGACGTCGATCTTCGGACCGTAGAAAACAGCCTCGCCCTCTTCGCGCGTGTACTGCAGGCCGTGCTTCTCAATCGCCTTGACCAGCGAAGCTTCGGCCGCCTCCCACTCTTTGTCAGTACCGGCGTACTTGCTGGTGTCCTGGCTGTCCCGCACCGACAGTTCGACCTTGAATTCAGCAAAGCCGAAGGTGCCCAGGATCTCCTTGACCAGTTCGATGCAGCCGCCGACCTCGTCCTCCAACTGCTCGGGAGTGCAGAAGATGTGCGCGTCGTCCTGGGTGAAGCCGCGCACGCGCATCAGACCGTGCAGGGCGCCGGAGTCTTCGGCCCGGTAGACGGTGCCCAGTTCGGCCAGGCGCACCGGCAGGCTGCGGTAGCCCCGGGTCTTGCGCTTGTACATCAGGATATGTCCCGGACAGTTCATGGGCTTGACCACATAGGACTGCCCATCCTGCTCGAAGACGTACATGTCGTCGCGGTAGAACTCCATGTGACCGGAGGTCTCCCACAACGCGGCCTTGCTGATGTGCGGCGTGGTCACGGTCCGGTAGCCGCGCTTGCGATGAATATCCTTCCAGTAGTCGATGACCTGCTCCCGCAGGATGTCGCCGCGCGGGAACCAGTAGGACAGCCCGGGTCCGGCGTCTTCCATGATACCGAAAAGGTCCAACTCCCGGCCCAGCTTGCGGTGGTCTCTCTTTCTTGCCTCTTCCAGCAGCACCAGATGGGCATCCAAATCCTTCTTCTTGAAGAAAGCGGTGCCGTAGATGCGCTGCAGCATGGGCGCGTCATGGTCCTTGGCCCAATGGGCGGCCGACACATTGAGCAACTTGAAAGCCTTCAGGTCCTTGCTGTCCGGCACGTGCGGGCCTTCGCAGAAGTCCGTGAACTCCCCCATGCGGTAAATGGAAAGTTCCTCGCCGGTCAGGTCTGCGATCTGGGCCAGCTTGTAGGGCTGGTCGGCGAACATTCGCCGGGCCTCGTCGTGCGTGACGACTTCGCGCACCACCGGCACTTTCTGGCTGGCCAACTCGCGCATGCGTTTCTCGATCCCGGTCAGCTCCTCTTCGGTGAAGGGTTCACCCCGATCAAAATCGTAGTAGAACCCCGAGTCGATGGCCGGACCGAAGGCGAACTTCACGCCGGGATACAGATCCTGCACGGCCCAGGCCATCAAGTGCGCCACCGAGTGGCGCAGCGTCTGCAGACCCTCAGGGCTGTTGCGGGTGATGACCCGCAGTTCGCCGGCCTTGGCCGCCGCCTCGGCCAGCGGATGATTCGTGCCGTCGACCGTCACCGCCAGGGCGTTGCGATACAGGCCTTCACCGATCTGGCGCACAGCGTCGCCGTAAGGCTGACCCTCCTCTATCTCCACGGTGTTTCCATCAGGCAGGGTCAGGCTGAGTTTCGACATGCCGGTCATCCATCCTCGGGTCGCGGGTCAGGTGCGGAAGCGATTGCTACCCACATTAAAAATCCCGGTACCGGCGACGGCAACGGGAAAGGCGCGAAATCCAAAAAAAAAACGGTGGTGGGCGATACGGGATTCGAACCTGTGACCTCTTGTCTGTCAAACAAGCGCTCTAACCAAAACTGAGCTAATCGCCCACCGGGACGCGAAATAAAACAACTGTCCGGAGCCTTGTCAACGGAAATTCCGCAAAAGGTCCCGGACAGTTTCTCAGGTCAGGTAGTCGACCAGGCGTTCGCCGTGGCCGTGCTGCCGCATCTTGCTCAGGGCCTGGTTGCGGATCTGTCGCACCCGCTCGCGGGACAGGTTGATATCCTGCCCGATCGTTTCCAACGAAGCGGTTTCTTCGCTGCCCAATCCATAGTACCGCGTCACGATGTCCCGCTCGCGCTGGGTCAGCAGGTCCATGGCATCGCTGAGTTCCTGCACCAGTTCCAGGGAAACGTAGCCCTTGTCCGGGGTTATGTCTTCCGGGTCGGACAGCGTATCAGCCAGAGTGATGTCGTCGTCATAAAGAGGCTGGTCCAGACTGATCAGAGGCCGGCTCGCGGCACGGATCTGGCCCATCTTGCGCAGGTCCAGTTTCATGGCGGCGGCAATCTCGTTTTCGTCCACCCGGCGATGATGCTTCTGCTCCAGTTTCTGGGAGATGCGTTTCATCTTCATCGCTTGCTGAGACCGGTTGATCGGCAGACGCACTGTATTGGTCTGCTCGGCAATGGCCTTTTGAATCGCTTGCCGGATCCACCAGACCGCGTACGAGATGAAGCGGAACTCGCGCCGCTCGTCAAACCGCTTGCCAGCCGTGATCAGGCCAATGTTGCCCTCGGCGATCAGGTCCATGTAACTGAGCCCCTGATTGAGGAACTTCTTGGCCACACTGACGACAAACCGCAGGTTTGAATTCACCAGTTTGTCCAAGGCGGCTTTGTCGCCGGCGCGGATCCGGCGGGCCAGTTCGAATTCCTCTTCACGGGTAAGCAGGTTGTGCTTGCCGATTGTCTGCAGGTAATGCTGCAGACTCGAGTTCTCCCGCCGATCGCTACTGAGTTCCACTTCGTACACGCCGAACCCTCCCTGTATTATTACTCTCACTGCGGTCAAGTACTGCTGGGCAAGCAATCTTGACTCTCAAAGTGATCTTTTTCTCAGTCCCTTTGGCACCCTAGGCGTTTATTTACGCGGCGGACGCACATTAGTTCCGGGAAATCCTTTTGCCATCGAATCTTGGGAAATCATGACAGTGATTCTCATCACGGCCCGCAAAAGCCCTTCAGCAATTGCGAACGATTCCCAATTTCTATTTACAGAGACTAACCAATCAAAGTCACAAGGTCAAAGACTTTTTCAGTCCTAATTACGTCTGGTGCGGTAATCACCGTTGCCGGGAGGATGTAAGGCCGGGTGTGGGACGATGTCCCGGTCACCCGACCCTACACTCTTTTTGAGAATTGTCAACCAACTTCACGCCCTACGGGCAATCCCTAGTCTTCGTCAACCACCTCGTAGTCAGCGTCAACCGCGTCATCGCCACTGTCGCTTTCGCCGCCCGGGTTCTTGCCCGCCGGCTCCTCGGCAGCCTCGGTCGAGCCGCCCTGCGCCGCAGCCGCCTTCTCGTAGGCCTTGCTGGCCAACTCCTGCACCGAAGCCATCAAGGCATCACTAGCCGTACGGATCATGGCCACATCTTCGCTGGTCAGCACCTCCTGCAGGGCCTTGATCTTGGTCTCGACATCCTCTTTGAGGGCCGGTTCCAGATCATCCCCCAGGTCCTTCATGCTCTTTTCGGCGCTGTGGATTCTGGCTTCCGCCTCGTTCCGAACATCGATCAACTCACGCGCCGCCTTGTCGGCAGCCGCGTTGGCTTCCGCGTCCCGCACCATGCGCTCGACTTCTTCGTCACTCAAACCGCTTGAGGCCTGGATCCGGATCGACTGCTCCTTGCCCGTGGCCTTGTCCACCGCGCTGACCGACAAAATGCCGTTCGCATCAATATCGAAAGACACCTCGATCTGGGGCACACCCCGCGGCGCCGGCGGCAATCCGGTCAGTTGGAAACGCCCGATGGTCTTGTTGTCCACCGACATTTCCCGCTCACCCTGCAGCACATGGATATCTACGGTGGGCTGGTTGTCGGCGGCCGTCGAGAAGATCTGCGACTTCTTGGTCGGAATCGTCGTATTGCGCTCGATCAGGCGCGTCATCACCCCGCCCAGCGTCTCAATACCCAGGCTGAGGGGCGTCACGTCCAACAGGACAATGTCCATATCCTCTCCACCGAGCACGCCACCCTGGATCGCCGCGCCCATGCCGACAACCTCGTCCGGGTTCACGGTCCGGTTGGGCTCCTTCTTGAAGATCTGCTCGACCTTGGCCTGCACCCCCGGGATACGGGTCGATCCCCCGACCAGCAAGACCTCGTCGATATCGCTCGGCGAAAGGCCGGCGTCCTTCAGGCAGGCCAGACACGGCGCCACCGTGCGCTCAATCAGATCCTCGACCAGAGTCTCGAACTTGGCCCGGGTCAGGGTCAGCGTCAGGTGCTTCGCCCCGTTCTGGTCCGCAGTGATGTAAGGCAGGTTGATCTCCGCCTGGCTGGACGAACTGAGCTCGCGCTTGGCCTGCTCAGCCGCTTCTTTCAGCCGTTGCAGGGCCATCGGGTCCTTGGTCAGGTCGATGCCTTCCTGCTTGATGAACGTGTCGACCAGATGATCGATGACTCGCTGGTCAAAATCATCCCCACCGAGATGGGTGTCGCCGTTGGTGGCCAGAACCGAAAACACACCGTCCACGATCTCCAGGATCGAAACATCGAAAGTACCGCCGCCAAGGTCGAAGACCGCGATCGTCTCTTCGCCTTTCTTGTCCAGCCCGTAGGCCAGAGCCGCCGCCGTCGGTTCGTTGATGATCCGCAGCACCTCCAGGCCGGCGATCTTGCCGGCGTCCTTGGTCGCCTGGCGCTGGGCGTCGTTGAAGTAGGCGGGCACGGTGATCACCGCCTGGGTCACGGGCTGGCCGAGATACTCCTCGGCGGTCTCTTTCAAGGCCCGCAGGATCTGCGCACTGATTTCCGGCGGCGAGAACTCGCCCTGGCTGGTCTTGATGCGCACTTCGCCATTGCTGCCCTTGATGACCTCGTACGGCACTTCGCTGATCTCGGTCGCCACCTCTTCAAAGCGTCGCCCCATGAACCGTTTGATCGAGTACACGGTGTTCGTCGGGTTGGTCACAGCCTGGCGCTTGGCCAGCAGGCCGACCTGGCGCTCCCCGTTCTTGCCCCACGACACGACTGATGGGGTCGTACGATTGCCTTCCTTGTTCTGAATGACCTTCGACTCGCCGCCTTCCATGACCGAGACGACGCTGTTGGTGGTCCCCAGGTCGATACCAATGATCTTGCCCATATCTATCTCCTTCGATTCCGGTGAATAATGCCCATTCGCTCACAGAGCCCTACTCAAGGTCCGTGCCATTGGCGATTCCGGACTTCTGAAAATTTTAACATGTTATGCCGCTACAGGTTATTTATCACACGGCGCTCTGCGGTGATTTTGACGGACCCGCAGGGTCTCGTCAGGAAGGGGAGCGAGTCAGGCCGTCATGTCATTTTGGCATGAATGACTGCATTTATCTGTCACGCCCTGACGGAAAGCGCACAACACAGCGAGATTCATCAGCCGGTAATAGGCGGCCGGCCAGACGGGCCGGGAGCCGGGCAGCGTAGGCCAGTGTGCCAAGCCCCGCGGCAGACGGGCTCCCAGCGGCGACCCCGCAAAACTGCGGATCACCCGGGAAACTCCACCAGGAGGGCCTGCACCGGGTGCGTCGATCACGTGATGCAGTTGCATTTCCACCAGACGTCCGGGGTGCGTCCGGGCCAGGTACCGCAGAGACTGCCGACCACATTCGACTTTCTTGGCAAAGTACTCCTGGTGCGTGTGGTGGTGTACGTGGTGCGGCACCGGGCTGGGCAGAACCCGGAAGCGTAAGCCGACCTCGTCCTCGAGCCGGAAGGCGAGTTCCATATCCTCAAACCCATATCCGGCGAATCCTTCGTCGAAACCGCCGATCTGCAAGAATGCCTCCCGGGGCACCGCCGCGTTCTGGGTGACAAAAAAACGCGCCGGAGCCGGCCCCTCCGGCAGGCGCGCAACACCGCGGGAATCGAGGTAGTGAAAGTGGGGCGCGTCGATCAGTTCGGGCCTGGTCACGGCATAGCCGATGGTTCCGCAACCGGGGTGGTCCGCCAGCTCGTCCAGATGGGCCGCCACCAACCCGGCGGGCGCCACGATATCGTCATCCATGAACAGCAGATACCGCCCCTCTGCCGCCTGCGCCCCCAGATTTCTCGCCTGCGCCCGCCCCACGTTGTGCGGCGGCTGCACCAGGCGCAGTCCGGGCCGCTGCCAGCCGGACTGGGCCGCCAGGAAACTCCCGGTGCCGTCGGTGCTGCCGTCGTTCACCACGACGACTTCCCACGGCCCGTCGCGGCCAAGGTCCTGCCCCCGCAAAGCGGCCAGGGACTGCTGCAACAGGTTCACCTTGTTCATGGTGGGCATAACCACGGAAAGCAGCATCACGCGCCCCGCTCCCTGAGCTCAGCCAGGGACGCGCCCGTCGGCCAGGGCGTCCCGTCGACCAGATGCCGAAAAACCCCGGCAACCAGTTGCATGTTCTGCTCGAACCCAACCAGACGCCGAGCTGTCGCCAGGGCCACGCCGCCACAGGCGCGCCGCAATTCCGCATCCTGCCCCAGGCGCAGCATGGCGGCCGCCAGACCCGCCTCGTCGCGCGGTGCCACCACCAGGCCCGACTGCCCGTCGGTAATCCATTCCAGGGACGACGGCAGACTGGAAACGACGATGCCCGTACCGGTCGCCATGGCTTCCAGCAGACTGACCGCCGTGGCATCGACCGACGGCACCGACAGGAAAACATCACAAGCGCGCAGTGCCACCGCAAATTCGCGGTGAGGCAAGCGCCCCACCATGGCCATCACCTCAGAGATGCCGGCGGCGGCCGCGGCTTGCCGGAAAGGTGCCGGATCACCCTCGTACCCGGAGAACAGGAATCTCGCGCGGGGCTCGGCCGCCCTGACCCGCGCCGCGGCCGCGATCACGACATCGATGTTGTAGTAGGGCTGGGTGTAGCTCCGCGGGGAGAAGTAGACGATATGATCCGGGCCAAAGCCCAGTTGCTGCCGCCATTGCGATTCGGCGCCCGGTTTGAAGACTTCGAAATCCACCCCCCAGAGAATCCGAAAACTGCGTTGCGGGTCAGCTCCCAGAGTTTCGCTCACGGCCAGGATGTCACTGGAGTCCCCGGTCAGGGCGTCGCAACTGCCCAGCGCCAGGCGTGCCAGCCGGTTCTTCAGGCCGGACTCGAAAGGAGTGACATAGACATCATCCCCCCACACAGTTAACACGTTGGGGTGAATCCCACTGAAATGCCCCCAGTAGCCGTAGCCGGTCAGGAAGTGGGTATTGAGCAGGTCGGGGCGCAGGTCCCTCAGAATCCGCCTGACCTTCCCGAGGGCAAGCAGGTAACGCAGGGGCTTTGGCCCACCCCCCCGGCGAATGTCGTGAACCGTGACACCGGACACAGGGCGCGGCTGCACGGTCAGCAGGTGACACTCGTGCCCCCGTTGCGCAAACCAGCGGATCCACCGCTCTGTGTGGATGTGGCGACCGATGGAAAGAAACGCCAACCGCATGGGCCCTCACTTGGAAACATCATCGCGGGACTGTCCGTGGTGCCGGGAGCCGGGATCGAACCGGCACGGAGCAACGCTCCGAGGGATTTTAAGTCCCTTGCGTCTACCAATTTCGCCATCCCGGCACCGAGGTTGAGAGGATAATGCGGAGACAGCAGCAACCTGTCAATCGAGGAGATGCCCGGCCCGCCGCCGAAAGTCCCGGCTCAGCCGTTTCGAAAAATGAAGCAAAAAAACCAGCCCAAGGGCTGGTTTGTGGTGGAGGCGGCACCCAGAGTCGAACTGGGGATGACGATTTTGCAGACCGTTGCCTTAGCCACTTGGCTATGCCGCCCCGAAAGAAGTCTGGCGGGGAAAGTATGTTGAAATTCGCCGCCGATGTCAACCTGCACAACCAAAAGAATCGGGGAGGATCCCGGTGGACTCTCCCCGATTGATCTGGAGCGGGCAACGAGACTCGAACTCGCGACAGCTACCTTGGCAAGGTAGTGCTCTACCAGCTGAGCTATGCCCGCTCGAAAGGTGTAAGAGAGATAATCCCTGAGTGCCTGCTTGTCAAATCGAAAGTTGGCCGATTTTGGGTTATCGCCCGACAATTTCCCGGTAGAATGAAGCCGTCATGCCGGCGACCCGATCCCAGCTATAGTGTTCGATCGCATGGATCTGTCCGGCAGCACCCAGACGAGTGCGCAATCCCTCATCTGGCAGGGTCTCAGCCAGCTTGCGCCGGAGATCCGCTGTGTCTCCGGATGCGAACAGAACGGCGTTGCCCCCGGCCGCTTCCACGTTCGGCGGAATATCGCTGACCAGGCAGCAGCGCTGGTAGCTCATGCCCTCCAGCAGCGAGATGGACAAGCCCTCGAGGGTCGAAGGCAGCACCAGCATCTCCGCGTTGGAAAAGAGTTCCTCAAGCACTGGTCCATGAACAAAACCAAGAAAGTGGACACCGGCGGGAGCATGGCGCCGCAGTCGCTCGGCGTACCCCGGCGTAAACCCCGCATCCCCGGCGATCACCAACTCGAAATCCTGGCGAATCGCGGCCGGTAAATCGCTCCAGGCCTCAAGCAGCAGGTGACACCCCTTTTCCGGTACGAGGCGGGCTACGAAAAGGACGAAGCGGCCGTGCACACCGGCCTGCCGGATGAGATGCGGCTCACGGTAGGCAGGCGGCACGATCCCGTTGGGGATGTAACTCGTGGCCCTCTTGTGCTCCGCCAGGTAGTGAGCACGCAGGGCCTTCGAGACCACGATCGTCCCGTTGGGCAACCGCACGCTGGCGGCCTCCCCCAGCCGCAGCACACGCCGGGCAAAGGCCCCCCACTTGTCGCGCTGCCAGTCCAGGCCGTGCACCGTTACTACCGTAGGCTTGCCGCGCAGCCAGCGGGGCAGTCCCGCCAACAGCCCGGGCCCCAGTGCGTGGTAGTGCACGAGGTCCACCTGCCGCAGCATCACGTCCGTCGTGGCCAGAAGGGTATGACTGATGGCGTCCAGGTGCTTGGTGGGGATGCTCGGCACGCGACGGACCTGAACTCCGTCCAGGTCCGTCGGGCCATTCAAGCTGCTGTAGTGCGGCCGGCTGTAGATATCCACGTCCACGCCCAGGGACGGCAGCCGCGCAGCCAGTTCAGCCACGTGCTTCTCGATCCCCCCGTGGATGGGCGGATAGCCTTTCTGGCCAATCATCGCCACCCTGAGCCGGCGCTCAGCCACGGCCTGCCGGGTCCGCTTCGTCACTGGGAAAACTCCGTCCTTCCCATCGGGTCGATCAGGCGTCGAACTCCAGCGTGATACGCCGGCCCTCTTCCTTCATCGACTGACAGGCGCCCTCGAGCACCTGAACCACATTCAGTCCATGTCCACCACTGCTCAGCGCCGCGGTCTCGCCGTTGATCAGATCAAGGAAATGCCCGGTCTCGGCCTTGAGCGGTTCCACCGTGTCGAGCCGCGGAATAAACACATCCCCCGAGCGATACAGGAGTTGGAACTCGCCGAAGCCCTCATAGTGAGGCTGCACATCCACGCCCTTGTCATAGACCCTGATCTTCTCCGCCGGCGAGACGTCATCGTACACCAGCATCTTCTTGCTGCCAACAAAGGTGCAGTTGCGGATCTTGTTCGGATCCAGCCAACTGGCATGGATGTGGGCCAGGCGCCCACCCGGGTACTCCAGGGTCACGAAGGCAACGTCCTCGATATCCAGGTCGCGCTGCACATAACAATGGCCGATGGCACTGACGCTGATCGGGTCGGCGTCGAACAGGAAGTTGAGCATGGCCACGTCGTGGGGCACCAGATCCCAGACCACATTGGCGTCCTTCTGGAAGATACCCAGATTGACGCGGGACATGTTCACATAGTAGATGTCGCCCAGTTCGCCGGAGTCCATCAGCTCCTTGATCTTGCGCACGGCCGGCGCATAGACGAACGTGTGCCCGACCATGAGCTTGAGATTGCGGCGCTCCGCCTCTGCATTCAGCGCCCGACAATCATCGCTGGTGGTGGCCATGGGCTTTTCCAGGAACAGATGCTTGCCGGCCGCCAGCACTTCCATGCCCAACTTGAAGTGGGTCGACATGGGTGTGGCCACGACGACCGCCTCCACCTCCGGATCACGCAGGATATCCTGGTAGTCGGCCGTCTTGGTCGTGCCCGGGTAAAGCAGTCCGACCTGGCGCAGCCGGTCCTCCGCCAGGTCAGAAATATAAGCCAGATCACATTCGGCCTGAGCATTCAGATTCCGAATCAGATTGGGTCCCCAGTACCCACAGCCGATCACACCTGTTTTGATCATTTCCGGCACTCCTTAGCAGTAGGGCGAGAAGTCGAGGCGCATGTGCGAGCATGCCCCAGAACACATCCATCGTCAATGTTTACTGGCACTTGAGACCGATTCAATTCTGAACCATTTCCTCACCAGCAGACAAAAAAAACCGGGCAACGCGAACGATTCGGCTGCCCGGTGAGATAACGCAGTGGTTCCTAGTAGCCCCCGGTGCCCTTGAGCACGACCGGTACCGTCTTCAGGAGAATCTTCAGATCCTGGAAAGGGGACCATTCGTTGATATAACGAATATCCAGACGCACCATCTCTTAGAAAGAGACAGAACTGCGCCCGCTGACCTGCCACAGACCCGTCAGGCCCGGCACCGCCTTCAGGCGTTCCATGTGCCACGGCTGATAATTCTCTATCTCATAAGCGATTGGCGGCCGCGGTCCGACCAGGGACATGTCGCCCCTGATGATATTGAACAGTTGGGGCAATTCGTCCAGGGAAGTCCGGCGCAGAATCGACCCGATCCGCGTAATCCGGGGATCGCGCTTCAGCTTGAAAACCTCGTCGCCCTCGTTGGATTCGGCGCAACCACTCTTGTCACCGTTGATGAACATGGCGGCGAACTGGCGATGAATCGCGTCGTCACTGTTATGGGCCATCGAGCGGAATTTATAAAACTTGAATGGCCGACCATCGCGTCCCAGACGTTCCTGAACGAACAGGACAGGCCCGGGGCTCGACCGCTTGACCAACAGGGAAATCACCAGCATGACCGGGGCCAGGACCACCAGCATGGCCAGAGCAAACAGCAGATCAACGGCACGTTTCACATGGCCTAGGGAGCCATAGTAACGTGTCGTGTCAGCGGGTATGAATAGCTTTGGGGATGCCAAGGCAAAGTCGCCACTAACAACCGCAATAGCTGCCGCGTCTTCCTTCATGGTGCACATTCTCCCTTTGCAGAGCAAAGTTGATGTTCTTGGGGCTGAAAGACAATGAACGCGTTAGCTTTGGGTCATCCAAACCTTTCCGGTTGTGGCTGCTGGTCAATCGGGGTCCGCCCCCGCTCTGGCAAGGTCGAAGAGAATTATAACACGCATTATCAGATCCCGTCCACCCCTAAAACGATTTTTTTTCATGTCATGCTGTCTGGCAAAACTTTCTTTTGCCTTTAATGGCCATTAATCCTATCATTTTCTTCTCATTACCGCTGATTGTGAGCCCCTGACGTTGCGCTCAAACTATTATGCGTATCGCCTCTGTCCCATACTTGGCCATTTACAATATCTGGCCATTTAGCGGAATCACTGTGACAGGAGGGCCAAGGCCCTGAGAGGAGCTTTAGAGATGGCTGACAAGATTCAGATTAAGCCCGCCACCGGGAAGCTGGGAATCCTGACCCCGGGCATGGGTGCTGTTTCTTCCACCTTAGTTGCCGGCGTGCACGCAATCCGAGCCGGCCTGCGGCAGCCCATCGGCAGTTTCACCCAGATGGGACACATTCGGCTGGGCAAGCGCACCGACGACCGGCAGCCCCTGGTGAAGGACTTCGTGCCCCTGACCGGCCTGGACGACATTGTTTTCGGCGGCTGGGACATTTTCACCGATTCGGTCTATGACGCGGCCATCAATGCCGGTGTGCTCGAGAAAGAACTGCTCGACCAGTTGAAGCCCGAGCTCGAGAAGATCAAGCCCATGCCAGCGGTCTTTGACCAGTACTATGTCAAGAAGCTGTCCGGCACCAACGTCAAGCAGGGCACGAAGTGGGAACTGGCCCAGGCCGTGATGCAGGACATCGAGAACTTCAAGCAGGAGAATGGCTGCGACCGCGTGGTCGTCGTCTGGTGTGGTTCGACCGAGATCTTCATGAAGGAGACCGAGGTCCACCAGACCGTCGAAGCTTTCGAAGCGGCCCTGAAGGATGACCACAAGGACATCCCGCCCAGCATGATCTACGCCTACGCCGCGATCAAGATGGGCATCTCCTACGCCAACGGCGCACCGGGTCTGGGCAACGAGATTCCCGCCCTGCAGCAGCTGGCCAAGGAGACCGGCGCCGGTCTGTGCGGCAAGGACTTCAAGACGGGCCAGACCCTGATGAAGACCATCCTCGCCCCCGGCTTCAAGGCGCGGCAGTTGGGTGTCGCCGGCTGGTTCAGCACCAACATCCTGGGCAACCGGGACGGCGAGGTCCTGGATGATCCCGAGTCCTTCAAGACCAAGGAGGAATCCAAACTGAGCGTGCTGGACAGCATCCTGCAGCCGGAGCTCTACCCCGACCTCTACGGTGATCTCTACCACAAGGTGCGGATCAACTACTACCCGCCGCGCGGGGACAACAAGGAAGGCTGGGACAACATCGACATCTTCGGTTGGTGCGGCCGTCCCATGCAGATCAAGGTCGACTTCCTGTGCCGGGACTCGATTCTGGCGGCGCCGCTGGTGCTGGACATGGCCCTGTTGCTGGACCTTGGTCAGCGTGCCGGCCTGCCCGGTGGCATCCAGGAATGGCTGAGCTTCTACTTCAAGGCGCCGATCACGCCGGAGGGCCTGTCCGCCGAGCACGACCTGTTCATCCAGCAGACCAAGCTGAAGAACACGCTGCGCTGGCTGATGAACGAGGAAGTCATCACCCACCTGGGGCGCGAGTACTACGACGGTTGATCACCATGCCGGTGACAACGTGAGGTGAAGGCGACGGCCCCGGTCTTCCGGGGTCGTCGTTCTATAGGCTGCCGAGGAGACCGTTTCGTGTCTGAGCAAACAAGTTGGAACCTGGCAGTGCTGCCGGTCGGCCCGTTGCAGATGAATGCCGTCCTGTTGACGGCTGACGGCCCGGACGGCGGCGAGGCGATCCTCATTGATCCCGGCGAGGAAGCGCCGCGGCTGCTGGCCCGGATCGAACGATCCGGCTGCCGCCTGACCCACCTTCTGGCCACCCACGGCCATTTCGATCACGTTGGCGCGGCAGCAGCCGTCCAGGCGATCCATGACCTGCCCCTGCTCTGCCATGCGGATGACTTGCCGCTCATCGAGCAGATGCCCGAGATCCAGCGCGCCTACGGTTTTGCGCCCTCAGCGCTGCCCCGCACCGAGGCCTCCCTGACCGACGGGAGCACTCTCCGCTTCGCCGGCGCCGAGATCGCCGTACAGCACGTTCCCGGCCACTCGCCCGGCCAACTGATGTTCGTCCTGCCGGAAATGGCCCCGCTGCATGCGATCGTAGGCGACTGCCTCTTTCACGGTTCGGTCGGCCGCACTGACCTGCCGGGCGGCGACTTCCCCACCCTCGAAAAAAGCATCCGGGAGCGCATCTACGCACTCCCGGATGATACGGTCGTCATCTGTGGTCATGGACCTGACACGACGGTCGGGCACGAGAAAGCAACCAACCCCTTCGTCCGCCCCTGAGTCCGGCCGAGTCTACTTGGCGGCGTCAGCGGCCTCTTTGCTGGCCTCGATGGCCTCGCGCTTCTCGACCTTGAGCTTCTCCAACTTCTGGTGCTTCTTCAGGAACTCCTTCTTGATCCAGTCACGGTAGAGACTGGCGCCAAGGCAGCCCGAATCATAGGCGTATATGCTCTGGAAGTTGGCCGGCGCCTCTTCGATCTTGATGTTGTTCGTGATGATCGTCTTGAAGACATCGGCCGCCGGGTAGACGTTGCCCAACTCGCGCCGGACCGGCTTCTGCAGCGGGGTGCGCCCGTCCTTCTGGGTCATCAGCACGCCGATCACTTCCAGCCAGATGTTCTGCCGCTCCTTGATCTTTTCGATCAATTCCTTCATCTGACGCAGAGTGGGCACGGCCAGGCCGCTGCACTGGGTCGGAATCAGGGCGTAGTCGGCCGCCACCAGGGCATTCTGGGTCAGCACGCCCAGATTGGGCGGCGTGTCGATGATGATCCAGCCATACGAAGTCGAGAGACTCTGCACAACCTTGGTCAAGCGATCGGTGATCTGCGTCTTGGCCATGCTCTCGAGCGAGGGATTGGCCGGCAGGATGTCGATGTTCTCATCATAGATGGTCGACGCGATGCCGTCCTGCGGGGTGATCGCCCGACGCAGCACGTCGAAGATGCTGCGCGCCGGCGGCTCCCCATTCAGCTTGCCCAGCAAAGTGCTGCTGGCACTGCCGTGGGGATCCATGTCGATGATGAGGCAGGAAGATGTGACATCGCTGTAACGAGTCAGGCCCGCAGCCAGATTGATGGCTGTGGTGGTCTTACCGGTGCCGCCCTTGTGGTTGACAACCGCAATAACGTTGCTCATTCAAGTCCCCTGAAAAGGTGGTTTGATCCCCGTCTTGCCAAACGGCAGTGTGGAAATATAGACGGAAACAGCCGTCGTTGAAAGAAAAAACCGATTCCATCCCCCACTTGTCCCCCAAAATGGACATCAGGACCGCCGACTTATCACAAATTCATCTGTACCGCCAAAATAACCTCGAAAACATTCAGGTCACCGGCCGGGTCGTAGTCCAACTCCGGCTGGGAGATGTTCGTGGTTTGTGGCACGAACGTGCCCACGTCGAATCCGCTCTGGCTGTAACGCGCTTCGGCCCGCAAACTGAATTCCGGCGTCAGGGCGCGCAGATAGCCCAGCCCCAGGCGAAACCCGATCTGGTTCTGGTCCAGCTCCTTTTCACGCGTCGCCGTCAGGCGATTGAAGACCACGCCGGCGTTGACGTAGGGGTACGAGGCGATCCGCGCCAGTTGGACCTCGACGGCCAACCCAAGCGTCGTCACCGTCAATCTGTCGTACCCGAACACACCGCCGTCCTGTCCCTGCAGGGCCTCGGCAGTGATGTCCATCCGCGACGAATTCAGGTTAGCCAGGACCGACCACTGGGAACCCAGCCGGCGCCCGACGAACAATCCCATGCCGAAGTTGTTGTTGAGCGTCGCGGTGAACCGGGAGCTTGAGAAAGGCACGGCCGACTGCCAGGGCACCACCGCACCATTGGTCGTCTCGACCCGCCAGAGATCGCCGCCACCCTTCAGACCGGCCCCCAGTCCCAGGAACCAGCGCCCCGGTACGGCAGCCTTGGTTTCGCGGGCCTTGACTGTCTCTTCGCCGGGCACTGTGACGGGCACGGGCCGGTGCCGACCCGTGTCGCTTCGTGGCCTCTCAGCCTGGGCCACGGCCCCGCCCGCGGCCGGAGCCAGGGCCAGCGCGATCAGAATCAGGAGCAACAGCGACCTCGCCGGCGGCTGAGAACCGCACCAATCTTTCGGCATCAGTTTACCGGTTTGCGGAGTCAGGATTGGGGTCCTTTCGTCGAAAACGTGCTCGCCACGGCATCAAGCCGGCGGAAGTAGTCCATTTTGTCCAGCCCGGGCGCGAAGACGAGCAGGTCAACGCAATAGATCCGGCCCCGCTCGGGGTCGGGAATGAAATAGGACCAGAAGGCCCCGCCACCGACAAAGCGCGAGCTGTTCCACGCCCCCTCCAGCTTCACGGCGGCCACCCCGCCTATTTCAGCTTCCTCCCACACGAACGTCTCGGGCAGGATTTCCTCGTTGTGCATCTGCTCCCCCATCTGCTGGCGCAGACGACTGAGCAACCCGAAATTGGCCAGGTCACGATCCGGATTCTCGGTCTTCAGCCAACTGACGGTGATGCCGCGAGACGGCCCGGTGCGCATCAGCTCGACGCCGGGGAAACCTTCCGGGCGCAACTGGTTCTGGGTGTATTGGCCAGGGATCTCCAGGAAGAAGCCCAGATCCCGCCAGTACATGTCCATCAGGTCCAGTTTCAAACCGTCGTGCCGATTGCGCCGCAGGATCCGCTGCTGGTTCCCGCTGTTGAACAGGTCCTGAATCGTCTCGAGGTTCTTGTTCAGCAGGCTGGCCAGATAGTTGCGGTCTTTCGACGCGACAACCACCAGCAGCTGGTAGGTCGACCAGGGGTCCTTGACCTGGACCACACCGCCCCCACCGGCCTTGATGCGATCCCAGGCCTCACTGGACATCAGCTTGCGGGCCTGTTTCTCCGCCCCGCTGCCGGCCCCGATGTGGATCAGGAACAGGGCGTTCTTGTAGCCCTTGGCAAGCTCCCACTTGGCCGGGCCGAACAGATCCGGCTTAAAGACCTTTTCCGGTTTGATGACGAAGGTCTTCTCGGTATTGAAACGGCCGAGGAACTGCCGCGCCAGCGGTTTCATGGCCTCGTCATTGACGACAACGGCCAGGTCCCCATAGGACCCGGCCGCCATCAGAATACCTTTTTCCTTGTCCAGTCCGCAGCCGACCAGCAGCACCAGGCCCAACAGCACCATCACCTTGATTGATCTCAACTCAGCACCACTCCCGAAGGGGACTGAAAATCCGCCGCCTGCAACGGCCCCTACTGATCGTGCTGTAGATCTAGGGCCTCGGCGGCACTCGTGTCAAGGCGTGTCCGCATCATTTCCGTGTTCCGCTGGTATTGCAGGAGGATGGCCTTCAGCTGTTGGTTCTCCGCCCGCAAGCGTTGGATCATCCGCAAATCACCGGTATTGGTCCCGGACCAACTGCGGTCCAGCAACCCCGAGGTGCGGCCCATCGTCTCGCCACCGGCCGAAACCATCCTCTGGGCCGCGGGTCGGTAGAGACCGCCAGCGCCCGGTTGAAACAACGGCCGGCGGTCCGAAGCGGCCACCGCCGGGCGGGATCCGGTCGGAGTCGGTGCCTGTTCCAGCGGACCGAAGAACATGGCCAGGGCCAGCACCGCAGCCAGGCCCACGGCTGTCGCCGCGCCGAAGTTGCGCAACCAGGCCCACCGGTCTCCGCGCTCTTCGTGCCAGCGGTAGCTCGTCTGGCCGGCCGCATCCTGCAAGGCCTGATTCAGTTTCAACTGCAGCTTCCACTCGAAATTGTCGGGCAGTTGCGGCTCCGTCGCCGCGATCAGACGCTGTCCCAGCGCCAAATCCTCGCGGTAGGACCGGCATTCGTCGCAGGCATCCAGATGGTCGCGCAACTTGCCAGTGGCCGCCGGCGGCAGGACCGCGTCCAGCTCCTGGCTGATATAATCCCTGGCTTTATTACACCTCATGGTTCTCCTCCGGGCGCTCGCGCGCCGATTCAGCTCAGTTGTCGTCCTGGTTGTCGTCCTGTCCGAGTTCCTTTTCCCGCACGGCCCGCATCTCGATCTGCTCCAGTTCGGCGAGCAGGGTTTCGTTGCGCAGCATCGGCTTGATCAGCTGCCGGAAGCGGTTGCGGGCCCGGTTGATGCGCGAGCGCACCGTGCCCAGCTTCAAGCCGGTCACCTGCTGGATCTCCTCGTAACTGAGCTGATCCACCTCGCGCAACAGAAACGGGATCCGGTATTTCTCGGGTATCCGCGCCGTGGCCTCGTTGATCAGTTCCCCGAGTTCGGCCCGCTCCACCTGCGCCGTCGTATCGGCGCGGGTGTCCGCCGGATCGACCGGCATCTCGTCCTCATCCGGGGCCGGATTCAGACTCAGGGTGTAGGGTCGCCGCGAGCGCTGCCTCATCTTGTTGCGCACAAGGTTGGTGGCGATCGTGAAGACCCAGGTGGAGAATTTGGCGATCTCGCGATACTTGGCCGCGTGGATGTAGACCCTGATCAGCGTTTCCTGGGTCAACTCCTCGGCCAGGGTCGGATCCTTGACCATCCGCAGAATGAAGGCAAAGAGGCGGCCCTTGTACCGGGCAACCAATTCGTCGTAGGCCTTCTTCTGGCCTTCCTGCACCAGAACGATCAGATCCTCGTCACGGACGTCAGCGTAGAAGGCCCGGCGCGCACTCGGACTTCCCTGCACAAACTCATCACGCGATGGATTCACCGGTTCCTCCTCCGGGGTAACCTGGGGTTTGCTCCACAGGGTGTATCTACAAGGCCAGGGGAAGGGGAGTTCCCGTTAATTTCGGCGCTCAGGGTACGAATTCCACCAGGACACTCAACGGCCAGAGCGGTACGAAGGCTTCGGGCATGGCGTAGACGACCGGGCGGGTTCCCCGGGGCGCCAACTCCAGTTGCCCCGGGCGCCGCGTGCTGTGTACCCGCAACCAGGACACGCCATCCGCGTCAGCGGCCGACCAGCTCAGTTCCAGCATTTCCCGGCCCCCTCCGCGGCCCAGTCCGCGCCGGGTGGCTTCACGCCGGAATTCCGAGCGACCGGGCTGCGGTGGCGCCTCCCGGCCCAGGCTCCGGATCTGGTGATGCCGCGCCGCCCGGACCGTACTGCACCCCCGCCAGATTCCCGGCTCGCTCAGCGCTGCCGGCGGACCTGCAGCCAGGGCCGAAGCGATCAAGGCGGCGGCCTGTCCCAAACCCGGTGGTGGCGTCTGCCAGGCCCCAGCCCAGGGGTTCAGGGTTTCGTCGCCGCCGCCGCCCAGAACGGCCGTCCATCCCTGTCCTTCCCGAGCGATCAGGTCCGCGACGAAAGCAGTTTCCGAGCGCACCGGCCGCCCCCGGCGGATTTCCCAGCGCATGAGACCATCCGGGCCCGCCAGCCACAGCAGCGAGCCCTCGACCCGATAGGAAAAGACAGATGCCCGATAGGTGGCCAGTTCCAGGCGCCCGGCTCGCTCCCCGGGCGCAGGATCAGGTTCCCCGCCCGCGACCGTCCCGCCACCGAGTAGGAGCCAAAACGCCAGAGCCAGTGCCACCCCACCAGCACTCATGTCAGGGACCACCGCCGTCTGCGCTTTCGAGCTCCTCAATCAGGCCCTGCAGCCGGGCCGGATCCCCGCCACGAGCCAGGGATCGCCGCAGGACATCCAGCGCTTCGCCAGCCTTGTCCTGTGCCTTGAGAACCATGCCCAGGTGCTCCAGGATGACCGGGTCATCCGGCAGCACGTTGACGGCCTGGATGAGATAGTCCAGGGCCTCCTCGAAGCGACCCTCGCGATATTCGATCCAGCCCATGGAATCCAGAAAGGCGCCATTGCCCGGCTCGGCCGCCAGGGCCTGCCCCACCAGTTCGCGGGCCTGATCCAGATCCACACCTTTCTCGGCCAGGAAATAGCCCAGCGAGTTGGCCACATCCGGCTGATCCGGATTCTCGCGGTGGAGGATTTCAAGGTCGTTGCGTGCTTTGGCTTCTTCGCCCAGCAGATCGTGACACAAACTCTTTTGCATCAGGGCGTTGAGCCTCAATTCGTCACTTTCGGCGGCCAGGGCAAAGCGCCAGACCGCGCGCTTGTAGTCACCGATCGTCTTGAAGCCATACCCCAGGATGAGCTGCCCCTCACGATCCTCGTCCGGGACCAGGGTCGAGCCGACCATCAGGTGCCGGCGGAATTCGGTCAGATGCGCCGACGTACTGTCCAGCGACGGCACGGCCAGATCGTCTTCCCAGGCCACCAGCATCGCCCGCACATAGCCCAACCTGATCTCCGGGTCGCGCGGCTCCAGTTCCACGGCGTGGGCGAAGTCCGGAATCGCCGCATCCCAGTTGCCACGGCCTTCGGCCGCCTTGGCCTTCAAAAACCAGCCGCGCCCCGACTCGGGCCATTTGGCAAGTATATCGGCGACCAGCGCATCCCCTTCTTCCACGTTGTCGGTGCCCAGCAGCAGCCGCGCCAGCCAAAGGCTGGGAGCCAACTGAAGTTCGCCCGCTGCGGCCATGGGCTGCAGGATGGACATGGCCCGCTCCAGTTCGTGCCTTTGCGCGTAGAAGTCGGCCAACTCCACCACGAAGGAATCCGGCGGCAGGGCGATTTCGTTCGCCGCCGTCCCGGTAAAACCCGCCGCCGTGTCAGCCGTCGCCACCGCCAGGCCCGCAAAGTGGGTGTCCGCCCGCTGGGCCGTGGTCAACGCGGCCTGGTCATCACCCAGCATCACTTCGGACCGGAGCTTGACCAGCCACAGGCGCGGCGCGTCCGGAAAACGCTCCAGCGCTTCGGCCAGCAGGGACACAATCCGCTCGGTCTGCCCGGCTTTCTGCAGCATGTTGGCCAGTCCCAGATAAAGAGCCGGTCCCTCGTCGGGCAGCAGGTCCATGCCGTCCCGATAGACGTCCACCGCCTGATCCACCTTGCCCGAGGCGGCCAAGATGCTGGCCTCCGCGTCAATAATCGCCAGCGACACATGCCCCTGCTGTCTCAGGTTCTGCAGGTCCTTCAAGGCCAGCTCGGGCTTGCCCGACCTGAGCAGCAGATTCGCCCGCTGGGTCAGAAAAGCCAGGGAATCCGGGTTGTCGGCGACCAGTTTGCCCACCACTTCCAGCGCGTCATTGAGGTAGCCCTCACTGGCCAGAGCCAGCTGAAAATCCACGGCAATGGCCACCACATCGGGCTGGGCCCGGTAGGCCATGTGCAGAAACGGCAGCGCCTCGGCTGCGTTGCCTTCGAGCAGCAGGTTGTGGCCGACGATGTAGCCGGAGGCCACGCCATAGGGCACGTCTTCGTCGGGCTGGGCCGCGCTGGCACTGGAATCCGAGGGAGACGCGGCCAACTGGGCACGCACCGGCACAGCCGCCAGGTGCAGGGCCAGGCCTGCAAGCAATCCGATAGTCAGGGGACTCATTGCGCTTAACCGCACGGAAAATCCTTTATTGAGTGCAAACCGGTCCCTGCCCAGGCCGGCGAAGTTTTCTGCCGCCGTCAAGCAAAGTCCGGCGGCGGGCCGTTCAAGCGTCCGGGCCCGCCAAATGTTCCGGGTCGTTCTCGAGTTTCTCGAGGGCCACCCGCGCCGCATGCTGCTCGGCGGTCTTCTTGTTGCGCCCCTCGCCGGTGCCCAGCACCTCGCCGGCAAAGGAAACCGAAACCTGGAAGATGCGGTCGTGATCCGGCCCGGCAACCTTGACCACCCGATAGCGGGGCGGACTCTTGTACCGGG
The DNA here is from genome assembly GCA_024277025.1 of Candidatus Krumholzibacteriota bacterium. Lineage (GTDB taxonomy): Bacteria > Krumholzibacteriota > Krumholzibacteriia > LZORAL124-64-63 > LZORAL124-64-63 > JAGRNP01. Next base: position 36,396 of record JAJRWA010000157.1, read on the forward strand.
ACTGGATCAACTCCTGCAGTCGGCTCTTGTAGTTTCGCAGGGAACGGCGGGCGACGATATTGTCGCTGCCTTTCAGCACGATGCGCTTGATGACCGCCCGCGCCGGCCCCAGACCGCCGTCCAGGTAGACCGCTCCGATCAGCGCCTCGGTGGTGTCGGCCAGGATACTTGAGCGCTGCCGGCCACCGGTCGCCGCCTCGCCGCGGCTCATGCGCACGTGGACGCCCAGGTCGATGTCCGTGGCCACCTCCGAGAGGCGGGCCCCACAAACCAGCAGCGATTTCATCTTGGTCAGATCGCCCTCGGAGCGGTCGGGAAAAGACTGGTACAATTCCTCATTGGTCACCAGGCCCAGCACGGCGTCCCCCAGAAACTCCAGGCGTTCATTGGACTGCTCCCGGTCCTGGCCGATGACATGGATGTGCGAACGATGGAGCAGCGAATTGGCCAGGAGACTGCGGTCACGGAACACGTAGCCCAGCTTGGCCTCGAGGGCGGCATAGCTGGCTTCGAGCTCGGCCTGGCTCCGGCCATCCGTGGCTGCAGCCTTTGCCGAGGCTTCTTCGGGCTCATCCCCTTTGGCGGGTGTGCCCGAGAGCTTGGCCAGAACCTGTTGGATCGAATCCTTCAGTCCCATGGTTCGGGGCCTTCCTGGGGCTCGGACTACCTCCGGGCCCTCAAGCAGAGCGTGACGTTGTGTCCACCAAAACCGAAGGAATTGGACAGGGCGTACTCCACGTCCTGTTTGACCGCCTCGTGGGGGCAGTAGTCCAGATCACATTCGGGATCGGGGTTGTCCAGGTTAATTGTCGGCGGCAGAATGCCGTCCCTGAGTGCCAGCACGCAGATAACAGCCTCGACCCCGCCGGCGGCACCGAGCAGATGCCCGATCATGGACTTGGTCGAGCTGATCCGGAGGTTTGCCGCATGGTCGCCGAACACATGCTTGATGGCGCCCGTCTCAACCTTGTCATTGAAGAAGGTCGAAGTGCCGTGGGCGTTGATATAGCCGACATCCTGCAGTTCGATACCGCTGGAGCGCACGGCCTGCTGCATGGAACCGATCGCCCCGCGACCGGCGGTGTCGGGCTGGGTCATATGGTAGGCGTCGCCGGTCATGCCGTAACCGCAAACTTCGCCCAGAATGGTCGCCCCGCGCGCCAGCGCGTGCTCTTCCGACTCCAACACCAGGATGCCCGCACCCTCGCCCAGGACGAAGCCGTCGCGATCCACGTCGAATGGTCGACTGGCCCGGGCGGGATCGTCGTTGCGTGACGACAGGGCTTTCATATTGGCAAAACCCGCCAGCGCCATGTCGCAGACCGCGGCTTCAGCGCCGCCGGTGATCATGATGTCGGCGTGGCCGAGGATGATCTGGTCGAAGGCCGCCCCGATCGCATGCCCGCCCGAAGCGCAGGCACTGACGGTGCAGTAGTTGGCGCCGCGGAAGCCATAGCGGATCGAAACGAGGCCGGCGGCCATGTCGCCAATCATCATCGGGATGAACATGGGTGAAACACCGCGGTGGCCGCGCTTGAGCAAACGGGAGTGCTGCTCTTCGAAGGTGAGCATGCCACCGATACCGGAGCCGATGATCACGCCGGCCCGATACGGATCGGCCACCTCGGCCAGGTCGGCCTCGGTCATCGCCTCGACGGCCGCCGACATCGCCAGTTGGGCGAAGCGGTCCGCCTTGCGGGCCTCCTTGGCATCCATGTGGACTGTGGGATCAAAACCGGTGGTCTGGGCGGCGAAGGTGGTCTTCAATCCCTCCAGGGCGAAACCCTCCAGGGTGGCAATGCCTGACTGGCCCGCCTTGAGAGCCCGCCAACTGGTATCCCGATCCAGACCGACAGCCGTGACCATTCCAGTACCTGTAACAACAACTTTGCGTGCGGCCAAAACCGTACCTCCGCGATTGCTTGAAGCCCCGATGCCATGGGCCGGCCGGCGATCAGACCACTGCCCAGCGTTTCAGGCATTATATGCATAATCAGACCCGGTCCCACCTCTTTTTGATGGGACCGGGCAATCAGTCACAATTCGGAACCGGGTTCCGGGGAACACCGGCGGCAGCTTTCACCCCGGATCAGTCCAGGTTCGACTCCAAATAGTCGATCGCGTCCTGGACGGTCCGCAGCTTCTCCTGATCCTCTTCCGGGATGGTGATGTTGAACTCTTCTTCGAGGTCCATCACCAGTTCGACGGTGTCGAGGGAATCGGCACCCAAATCTTCGGTGAACGAAGCTTCCGGGGTGATCTGTTCCGGATTGACGGACAGCTTGCGCTGGATGATTTCGTACACCTGTTCCTGAATCGACGCCATCAGGTTACCCTCCTGGGGAACGTGAAAGTTGTTAACCAATCATGCCGCCGTCGACCACCAGGGTTTGCCCGGTGATGTAGGCCGCTTCGGGAGACAATAGGAACTTGACCACGCCGGCCACGTCTTTCCCCTCGCCGAAGCGTTTCAGGGGAATCTGGCTCAGCATCCCGGCCCGGACCTTCTCGGGAAGATCCGCCGTCATGTCGGTGGCGATGAAGCCGGGTGCAACCGCATTGCTGGTCACACCCCGACCGCCCAGTTCCTTGGCCACCGATTTGGTCAGGGCAATTATTCCTGCCTTGGACGCAGCATAATTAGCCTGTCCGGCGTTGCCGGTCAAGCCAATAACTGACGTAATGTTCACAATGCGCCCGTTGCGCTGGCGCATCATAATGGGGCTCACGGCCCGTGTAAAGTAGAAGGTCCCGTTCAGATTGACGTCAATGGGCACCTGCCAGTTTTCCGGACTCATGCGCACGAAGAGGCCGTCGCGGGTCACCCCGGCGTTGTTGACCAGGCCGTGCAGCGCCCCGAATCTCTCGTGGACTTCGCCCACTATGCGCTGGGCGTCCTCCCAGTCGGCGATGTCTCCGGGACAGGCCAGGCAAGTTGTTTCCCCGTCCAACTCCGCCGCCAATGCGGCCAGCGGCTCGACTGAACGGGCCACCAGCGCCAAGTCATAGCCGGCGCCGGCCAACTCACGGGCAATGGCCTCGCCGATGCCGCGACTGGCTCCGGTGACAATTACTGCGCCTCTACTCATGGGGCCTCTCCCTCGGTTGCGGTCGCGTGGCCGGTTCAGTCGAGCTCAGCCAGGATTGCCGGCAACCCCGCCAGATCCTCCGCCGTGCCGACCGGTACAAATCGTGTTTCAGGATAGGCCCGTTTGGCGAGGTTGGACAGGACCCGCCCCGGTCCCACTTCCAGGACCAACGGCGGCGGTGCCGACCCACCGGCAATGACGGCCATGATGTCGTGCCACAATACGGGCGAGGTGAGCTGCCGGCCGAATCCCGACTTCAGTTCGTCGGCCGTGTTGACGGCCGCCGCCGAAACGTTGGCCACCAGGGGCACCGTCGGGTCTCCCACCGCGACCGCGGCCAGGAAATCGCGAAAACTGCCCGCCGCCCCTTCGAGCAGCGGCGAATGGAAGGCGCCGCTCACGTTCAGCGGAATGACCCGCCGGGCGCCGGCGGCCTTGAGAGCCTCGCCGGCAGCGGCAACGGCACTGACCTCGCCCGAAATCGCCACCTGCCCGTCCGAATTGTGATTGGCCAGTACCACCACGCCGGCGGTGGCCGCGACCTCGGCACAGACCGCGCGCACCGCATCGCCCGACAGCCCCATCACCGCAGCCATCGTCCCGGGGACTTCCTGCCCCGCCGCGAACATCAATTCACCGCGTTTGCGCACCAGGCGCAGACCGTCGCCCGGGCTGAGGGCGCCGGCAGCCACCGCAGCGCTGAATTCGCCCAGCGAATGGCCGGCCACGATGCTCGGCGTGATTCCCATCTCACGCAGCGCCAGGCTGACCGCCACCGAGTGGGCCAGGATGGCCGGTTGCGCGTTGTGGGTCTCGGTCAGCTTTTCACTGGGCCCTTCAAACATGATGCCCGTCAGGTCATCGTCCAGGGCGGCATTGACCGTGCCGAGAAATTCAGCCGCCGCCCCGCCACCATCAGCCAGGTCGCGGGCCATACCAACGGACTGGGAAGCCTGCCCGGGGAAAATCAGCGGGACGCGGGCGGATATGTTCATGGCCACTCCGTCAGGCGTGGGCGGCGGCCACCTTGGCCGTCACCTCGTTGCGGATCATGTCGGCGGCCACCTTGACCGCATTGGTGATCGCGACGGACGAACTGCGCCCGTGGGATATGATACTGATGCCATCGACACCCAACAGCATCGCGCCGCCATACACTTCGTAGGTGAAGTTCTGCTGCAGAAATCCGAGGACCGGCTTGAGGCCGGCCTTCTCCGCGTCCGAGATCCGGGGGTGGTTCAGAAGTGCGCCCATGAAGCGGGCAAAGCCTTCGACCATCTTGAGGGTGTTGTTGCCCGTGAACCCGTCGGTGACCACGACATCGCAGGGGCCGAGCATTAAGTCATTGCCCTCCACGTTGCCGATGAAGTTCAGGTCTGTCGCCGACAGCTGGGCGTAGGTCTCGACGCACAGGTCGGTGCCCTTCTTCGGCTCGCCGCCGATGTTCAACTGGCCAATGGTGGGCTTGGCAATCCCGAACATCTCCCGGCTGAAGACTTCGCCCATGTGGGCAAAGCTGACCAGGTGTTCCGGCGTGCAGACCAGGTTGGCCCCGGCGTCCAGCAGCACCAGCTCACCCTTGACCGTGGGCATGATCGTCGCGATGGCGGGTCGATCAATACCCGGCAGCCGACCCAGAATGATCAGACTGGCGGCAACCATCGCCCCGGTGGAGCAGGCCGAGACCACCGCGTGGACCTGTTTCTGCTTCTGGTCAGCCATGGCCCGGACAATGGGGCTGTCTTTCTTGCCGCGGATCGCGCTGGCCGGCGACTCGCCCATCTCGATGTCCTGGCTGCAGTGCACGACCGAGACCGGCAGATCGGCCTTGCCAATCCGGTCCAACTCGGCCTGGATCTGCTTCTGGTCGCCATAGAGGGCGACGGCGAAGGCGGAGTCCGCAGCCAGAGCCGCCAACGCGCCAGGGACAACAACCGCCGGACCGTGATCGCCACCCATGGCGTCAACGGCAATGACCGGTCTGGTCTCACTCATGGTACCTACCTCCCTGCCGGGCCGCGCGAAGCGCGCGACGAGTTAACAAGCCTGCCGGGTCCTAGGACTCGACCACCAGCACTTCGCGCTCACCATAATAGCCACAGTCGCGACAGACACGGTGAGGCAGGCGCGGCGCACCACAGTGGGGGCACTTGTTGGGATCCGGCTTGGTCAGGTGCCAGTTGGCGCGGCGCAGTCCTTTTTTGGACTTGGAAGTTTTACTCTGGGGAACAGCCATCGGATGCCTCCGGTTCAGGTCTTCATTCTTACACTCAAGTCGTGGTCGGCGGAACGCCCCTAACCGGGCAGCCCCTCCCACCGGGGATCGTAGTCTTCTTGACGGCAAGCGCAACTCTCACGGTTGAGATCCACGCCGCAGGTGGCACAAAGGCCCTGGCAGCCGCTGCTGCAGACCGGGCTCTGGGGGTAGGCCAGGACCGCACACTCCCTGAGGGACTCGTGCAGTTCGACCACACCCCGCCGCTGCAGGATCAGCAGGGTTTCGCTCTCCTGCTCGTCGGTATCGACATTGCGCAGAACCATGATCTCGACCGGGACTTCCCACTGCAGCTCAAAGTCCCCCAGACAGCGCCAGCATTGGGCCCGCCCAACCGCGCGCAAGGTTCCGTTGAGCAGGAATCGGCTCTCCAGGTTCTGCACCACAAGCTGACCGTTCAGCGCGATCGTTTCCGGCGTGCCCTCGCCCAGGTCCAGCGCAAGTGTCCCGTCAATGTCTATTTCCGACCGACCGTGTTCCTGCCTGTCGAGATCCAATTCCATGCTGAACCAGCTTTTCAATAAATGGCAATTGCAGGCGCCAAACTTTAATAAGCGCCTGCAAAGCTGTCAAGTCGGGCCCGCGGCCGCTCAGACGCCGAAAATCAGGCCCAGTTCCCGCTTGGCATCCTCGGGATTGGCCGAGGCGTGCACCGCGTTGTTCTGCAACGAAGCGCCAAACAGGTCCCGAATCGTCCCTGTGGCCGCTTCGGCGGGATTCGTGGCCCCGATCAGTTCACGCAGGGCGGCCACCGCATTCTCGCGCTCGAGGCCGATTGTGACCACCGGGCCGCCAGCAATGTAATCGCACAGATCCCCGTAGAAGGGGCGCTCCCGGTGCTCGCCGTAGAAATCCTCGACCAGGGCCCGGTCCAACTGACGCAGGGCCAGATTGGTGATCCGGAAGCCCGCCTGGTTCACAATGGCCAGGATGGCGCCGATCTTCTGGTCGCCCGCGGCGACGATCTCGGGCTTGATCATGAAATAGGTCTGCTGCATGGCTGCTTGTCTTCCTTTGTCGTAACGCGGGGACCGACGATCGGTCCCCCGCTCTTGAAGTTCAGCGGGTGCGCCGCAAGGCGGGCACCCGCTGGTTTTCTGCTTCGGCGGCTGTTTCCGCCGGCACAGGGCTCTAACGTTTCCAGATCTCCTGCAGCTTCGGCACGATGTCCATCGGCCGGTCGGCCACCGGTATCCCGGCCGCCTCGAGCGCCTTGCGCTTGTCCGCCGCCGTGCCCGAGCCCCCACTGACAATAGCACCGGCGTGGCCCATGCGCTTGCCCGGAGGCGCCGTCTGGCCGGCGATGAAGCTGACCACGGGCTTCTTGACGTTGGCCTTGATGTACTCGGCGGCCTTCTCTTCGGCGTCGCCGCCGATCTCGCCGATCATCACGAAAGCTTCGGTCTTGGGATCCTCGTTGAAGGCCACGATGGCGTCCATGAAGGTCGTTCCGATCACCGGATCGCCACCAATGCCCAGACACGTCGTCTGGCCCAGGCCGGCGGCCGTCAGTTGGTAGACCACCTCGTAGGTCAGCGTGCCCGAGCGGGACACCAGACCCACCGGGCCCTCCTTGACGATGCTGGCCGGCAGGATACCCAGTTTGGCAATGCCGGGGGCCAGCAGTCCGGGGCAGTTGGGCCCGATCAGCCGCACGCTGCGTTCCTCGAGGTAGGGCATGACTTTGACCATGTCCACCGTCGGCACGCCCTCGGTGATGCAGATGATCAGCTCGCAGCCGGCGTCGGCCGCTTCGTAGATCGCCCCGGCCGCGCCAAAGGGCGGCACGAAGATCACCGAAGTGTTCACGCCGTGCTGGTCCACCGCCTCCTTGACCGTGTTGTACACGGGAACCTTGTCGTCAAAGGTCTGGCCGCCGCGGCCGGGTGTCACGCCCGCCACGATCTTGGTGCCGTAGGCCAGCATTTCCTTCGAGTGGAAACCGCCGTCCCGGCCCGTGATCCCCTGAACGACAACCTTGGTTGAGTCGTCGACAAAAATCGCCATTTTCGAATCTCCTCGGCAAAGGCGCTCATGGCGCCGTAAATTAGTCGTTCTCAGGGCGTTCAGCCGGCAAGTTCAATTGCCTTCTTAACCGCTTCATCCATGGTCTCGGCCGCGTGCAGATCCGTGTCGGCCAGCATGGCCCGGCCCTCTTCGGCGTTGGTGCCGGTCAGGCGCACCACGATCGGCACGCTGATATCCATGGATTTGGTCGCCGCGATGATGCCCTTGGCCACGTCGTCGCAACGGGTGATCCCGCCGAAGATATTGAACAGGACCGCTTTGACCTCTTTGTCGGCCAGGATGATGTTCAAGGCGTTGACGACCTTCTCCGGATTCGAGCTGCCCCCGATGTCCAGGAAGTTGGCCGGCTGACCGCCGTAGTACTTGACCAGATCCATCGTGGCCATGGCCAGGCCGGCGCCGTTGACCAGGCAGCCGACGTTGCCCTCGAGTTTGACGAAACTCAGGTTCGCCTCGCGGGCCGTGCGCTCGCTGGGGTCCTCGGCGTCCAGATCGCGCAGGGCCTCGTAGTCCGGATGGCGGAACATGGCGTTGTCATCCAGGTTCACCTTGGCATCGATGGCGTGCCCCTTGCCCTCGGGCGTGAAGATGAACGGATTGATCTCGGCCAGGCTGGCGTCCGCAGCGACAAACGCCAGATAGAGCTTCTGCATGGCGGCGGCCAGTTGGCGCGCCATCTTCACGTCGTCCGGGCACAGGCGCATGCCCATGTCCATCGCTTCGTGGTCCAGCAGTCCGTAGCGCGGGTCGATGGGCTGCTTGAAGATCAGCTCGGGCGTGTCCTTGGCGACCTGCTCGATCTCGACGCCGCCCTCGGCGCTGGCCATCAGCAGCACGCGCTTGGTGTTCCGGTCGATCAGCATGCCGATGTAGTACTCGCTGGCGATGTCCACGGCGGGGGTGATCAGCACCTTGTGCACGGTGTGGCCCTTGATGTCCATGCCCAGGATGTTCGCCGCATTGGTGCGCACGTCATCCATCGACTCGCAGAACTTGATCCCGCCGGCCTTGCCCCGGCCGCCGGTCAACACCTGGCACTTCACCATGACCGGCAACCCGTACTCTTCAGCGAGGGAGACCGCTTCGTCGGCCGTAACGGCGACTTTGCCACCGGGCACCGGCAGGCCGAAGCTGGTGAAAATCTCCTTGGCCTGATACTCGTGAATATTCACTCATTTCCTCCCCGGAAAGACGACCGCCAGGCCGGGCCCCGCATGGGCCCGGCCCGTCCGGTCTGGACGCAAACAAAACTACCGATATCCGGCGATTCCCTAGAGGAACCGCTGCAAGAGCTGGGTCAGGTTCGGCTCGCCGATTTCCTGCAACTCGTACTTCACCCGTACGGTGGGCTTGGTGATCTTGACGATCCGGTTCAGGTCGATCGGCGTGCCGATCACCACCGCGTCGCACTCGACGGCGTTGATCGTCTTCTCCAGGTCAGCGACCTGCTCGTCGCCGTAACCCATGGCCGGCAACAGCGTGCCGATGTCCGGATACTTCTCGAAGGTCTCGGCCAGCTTGCCCGTGGCCCAGGGCCGCGGATCGACGAGTTCTTCGGCGCCCATGCGCATGGCCGCCACGACCCCGGCGCCGTAAGTCATCTCACCGTGGGTCAGGGTCGGGCCGTCCTCGACAACGAGCACCTTCTTGCCCATCAGGTCCACGTCACCCTCGAGGGTCAGCGGACTGGCGCCGTCGATGATGATCGCCCTGGGATTGATCGCGCGGATGTTGTCCCGCACCGTTTCGATATCCTCGAATTCGGCCTCGACCTCTTTGTTGATCACGACGGCATCAGCAAGACGCACGTTGGTCTCGGCCGGGAAGTAGCTCAGCTCGTGACCGGCCCGGTGCGGATCCGCCACCACGATGTGGAGGTCCGACTTGTAGAAGGGCGTGTCATTGTTGCCGCCGTCCCAGAGGATGATGTCCGCTTCCTTTTCGGCCTCGCGCAGGATGGCCTCGTAGTCGACGCCGGCGTAGATCACGCCGCCGGCCACGATGTGCGGCTCGTACTCTTCCATTTCCTCGATCGTGCACTTGTGCTTGGCCAGGTCGGCGACCTCGGCGAAGCGCTGCACGCGCTGGGCCACCAGGTCGCCGTAGGGCATCGGATGCCGGATCGCGACGACCTTCTTGCCGGCGGCGCGCAGGATCTCGCAGATGCGGCGGCTGGTCTGGCTCTTGCCGCAGCCCGTGCGCACGGCCCCGACGCTGATCACGGGCTTGGTGCTCTTGAGCTGGGTCAGTTTCTCGCCCAGCATGGCGAAGTCGCAACCGGCGGCGTTGACGATCGAGCCCAGGCTCATGACCTGCCCGTACGAGCGGTCGCTGTAGGACATGACGCACAGGTCCGGCTCGAAGCGCGCGATCAGGTCGAGCAATTCGGTTTCTTCGAAAATGGGGATGCCTTCGGGGTAGAGGCCGCCCGCCAGTTCAGCCGGATAGCGCCGACCATCGATGTCGGGGATCTGGGTCGCGGTGAAGGCCACGACATCGTAGGCCTCGTTGTCCCGGTACACGCAGTTGAAATTGTGAAAGTCGCGTCCGGCCGCGCCGAGGATGATGACCTTGATCTTGCTCATGACGTCTCCTATCGATCCCGCGGGATCGGTTCCACCCGCCAGCCGCGGACGTGCGGCGGCGGATGATCGACCGCTCAGGGCAATTGCCTGATGGCGTCGATTATCTGGGAGGTCGACCAACCGGGCACCATCGGCACACGGGCAACGCGGCCGCCCCAGGCTTTGACTTCCCGGGCGCCCACGATGTCCTCTTCCGCATACTCGGACCCCTTGACGAGCACGTCCGGCCGGATCTGGAGAATGACCTCCAGCGGTGTCGGCTCCGCAAAAATAGTGACCGCTGAAACGGGCCGCAAGGAGGCAATCAGCGCCGCCCGGTCCAGCCCGGGCAGAATGGGGCGCCCGGCACCCTTGAGTTGCCGCACCGAGTCGTCGCTATTGAGGGCAACGACCAGTTCATCGGCGGCGGCAGCGGCCTGCTGCAGGCTGGCCAGATGGCCACTGTGCAGCAAATCGAAGCAGCCGTTGGTGAAGGCGATCGTGCCGCCGCCCTCCCGGACGGTTTTCGCCCAGTTCGCCAATTCGGACCGTGGCAGGACAATACCCCGCCTGGGAGCCTCCATCAGGCCTCCTCCCCCCCCTGGCGCGCCGTCAACGCCGTCCGCAACTGGTCAGCCGTGATGGCCGCCGTGCCCAGTTCGCGCACCGCCAGGCCGGCGGCGTGATTGGCCAACTGGGCCGCGTCCAGGAACTCGGCCCCGGCCGAGAGGGCCGCCGTGTAGACCGCGATCACCGTATCACCGGCACCGGTCACATCGAAGACGGTGGTCGCCCGCGTGGCCAGATGACCGTCCCGGCCATCCTGGTGGAAGAGAGCCATGCCGTGTTCGCCGCGCGTGATCAGGACGGCCTCGGCCGCCGTGCGCTCCAGCAGGCGCGAGCCCGCCAGAGCGAGCGACTCGCCGTCGACAATGGGCAGGGCGCAGGCCTGTTCGGCCTCTTTCTGATTGGGCGTCAGGCTGGTTACGCCATGATACTGGCTGAAGTCGCCTTTCTTGGGATCGACAACCATGGGCACGCCCGCCTTGCGGCCGGCCGCGATGAACAAGCCCAGGGCCGCATCGGTCAGGACACCCTTGCCGTAGTCGCTGAAAATGATGCCGTCGAAAGGCCCGGTCGCGGTCAGGCACGCGGACAGCTGGCCCACCAGCGCCTCCCCGATCGGCGCATCCTCTTCGCGGTCGGCACGCACCACCTGCTGGTTGTGGGCGATGATCCGCGTCTTGATTGTGGTCGGCCGCGACGGGCACTCGAGCAGGCCCGAGTCGTCGATGCCGCGCTCGTGCAACAGCCCCCGCAACTGGCGCCCGGCTTCATCAGGCCCGCAGATGCCGAAGAGAAAGGCTTCGGCGCCAAGGGCCCGGATGTTGGCCGCCACGTTGGCCGCGCCGCCCAGTTTCACCGTCTCCTGCTCCACCCGCACCACAGGCACCGGCGCCTCGGGGCTGATCCGGTCCACGCGCCCCCACAGGAAGCGGTCGACCATGGAGTCCCCGATGACGGCCAGGCGGCGGCCGCTGAGCTTGTCGATAATCTGCCGCTCCGTCCGGAACAGCTTGTCTTTTGCACTCATATCCGTATTCTTTGGCTGGAATTCAAGGTATCGGACGCGCCCGGAAGCTATCACCCCCGCCGGGCAGTGTCAATTTCCCGGCGGGGGTGCGATCCGGAGCAGCCATGGACAAGAAACCGACCCAACAACGTGTCGCCATCGATCTGGGCGAGAAGGAAGCCGATGGCACCTACGCCAACCTGAGCCTTATCTCCCACAGCCAGGCCGAGTTCATCCTTGATTTCGCCCGTATCGTGCCCGGCATGCCCAAGGCCAAGGTCCACGCGCGGGTGATCATGACGCCCATGGCGCTCAAGGCGCTGCAGGCCAACATCAAGGCCAACATCGAGCGCTACGAGACGATGCACGGCGAGATCAAGCTCACCGGCCAGCCGCAACTGAATCACAACATCGGGTTCGAGACGGAGAACTAGGCCGCCATCAGGCGGCGCAGGCGCCACGCGCCGAGTGCCATGGCGGCCGCGGTCCACAGGGTCAGCCCGAGCAGCAGTCCGCCCAGTTCAGACACCCCATATCCGCGCCCGATCATGTCGTGGAAGACAGTGATGGCCTGCCCGGTCGGCAGGCTGTGCCCCAGTTGCTGCATGAAATCCGGCACTACTTCGAGGGGCCACCAGAGGCCACCGAGAGCAGCCATCGTCATGGTCAGGGCCATGCCCAACCCGTCGGCCTGGGCGCCGGTACGCGCCACGCCGCCCAGAAAAATCGCGGCTCCGGAGCTGAAGCCGGCGAAAAGGACAATGACCAGCACCAGACCCAGCGGTGAATCACCATAGTCTATACCGAAGGCCACGCTGTTGAGGACAAGTAGAATCCCCGACTGGATCAGGCCCACGACCATCCCGCCGGCAAAGAAGCCCAGCATCAGGTCCAGGCCCGTGGCCCGACTGGTGACCAGCCGGGCCAGGGTGCGGTCGTTGCGGGCGGCGACCAGATCCTTGGCCGTCATCATCATGAACATCATCACGAAGAACAGGATATAGGCCGGGCCGAGATGCTGATGGACATTGGTCAGGGCGAAGTCGTCGGACTGGACGCGGCCCAGCACCGTCGGCACCAGGGTCAGCCGGGGATGCGCCCAGCGCTCCGCGAACACCTCCTCGTCAAACTGTCGGGCCTGATCACGGGGCACGGCTTTTCCGGCGGGCCCCGTGGCAACCAGCCCCCGTCCCGCGGCAATCGTATTGGCCCGCAGAACCGACCGGTCCAGCAGCGTGTTGACCGTCTGGCTACTGAGACGATCCGAGTCGTAGACCAGCACCAGTTCGGCCTCGCGCCCGTCGGCAACGGCCGCTGAATACCCCGCCGGAATGATCAAGGCGGCGGTCATGTGCTGGTAATCGACTTCCTGCCGGGCCGCCTCCCGGCCGATGAGTGAGTCAAGCCGCACGATCTGAAAACGTTCGTTGTCCGCCAGCGGCGCCAACAGTTCGTCCGCGGCCGGCCCCTGATCCCGATCGAAGACCACCAGTCTCGGCAGTTGTGTCGGACCGCCGCCACCCATGTCTCCCATGAGCATGCCCATCAAGTAGGAAAACACCATGGGCATCACCAGCAGCCAGACCAGCCCCAGCCGATCACGCAGGACGCGCACGAGGCGCAGGCGAACCATGGCACCGATAACGGTGAAACTCACAGCAGACCTCCCCGCCGGGACCGTGCGGCGAACAGAACAACGTTGCTGACAAAGAGGGTCACCGCCGCCGAGCTGAGCACCAGCACCGGCACCATGGCTCCGGCCAGGCTTTCGTCGCGGATCACGACTGCGCTGAAGCCGAGATTCGCCCAATAGTTGAAGACAAAGCGACCGAAGGTGTGGGCCCAGGCGGGCAGCGCTTCAACCGTGCCGAAATTTCCCCCGATCATGGCCGAGACCAGAATCACGACCGTGCTCAGGTTGTCCATCACCTTCTCCGAGGGGCAGACCAGGGCGAGCAGGATGAACACCCCACTGGCGGTCATGCTCGTCAGCAGCACCACAACCAGCAGTGAATACGGATCCGGCCCGAGATTGACCCGGAACAGGACCGCACCGGCCAGGAACAGAACCAACAGTTGCAGCGCCCCCTGCATGGTGCCGGTCACCCATTTGCCGACAATGAACTGGGTGGCATCCATCGGGCTGAGCAACTGGCGCTGCAGGGTGTGGCCCTCCCGCTCGCGGTGGATCTCGCGCGCGGCCGCGGCGACGGCGAACATCAGGAAGAAAACCGCAAAACTCGGCAGGACGTAGTCGAAGAAGTTGGCTTCCTCCCCGCCGGCCGCCGCACCGATGGGCGACTTGTCGTTGACCGCGAGATTGATCCGGGGGGACGCCATGGCGTCGGACAGGGCCACCTGGTGGTCCATGACGGTGATAAAGTCGCGTCCTGCTGCTTGCAGCACGGTATCCTGTCCAGCGTTGCGAAAACGCTTCCAGACCGCGTTGAAGTCACCGGAGAAGTACTCGTCGAAGGTGAAATCACCGTCCTGTTGGGCGACACGGTCCGCCGGCCACAGGGCCTCATAGGCCGCGTCACCGGCCTGGTAGCGCACAAAGACCCGTTCCAGGATCTGCTGCACGATCCCGGACTTCAACGGACTGCCCGGATCTTTCCAGAGTTGGACCGCGGCTTTCCGCCCGTCGACCAGGCTGGTCATGAAGTCCGGCGGGATGACCAGCGCCGCGGCAACCTCGCCCTGACGCACCAGCAGGTCCGCACCGCTCGAGTCCGTCCAGGTCACGGTAAAGAAACCGGATTCCTGCAGGCCAGCCGCGATCTTTTCCTGCAGCAGCACCGGCAGGTCATTGGCCACCATGGCAATGGGAATGGCACTCATACCTGAGCTGTCACCCAGGCCGCCGCCAAAACTGAAGCCCATGATGGCCGTCAGCACCAGCGGCAGCAGCAAGTTGACAATGAGGGCCTTGCGGTCCCCGCTGATACGCTTGAGATCCTTGCGGACCAGGGCTGTGAGCAGCACCGCCGACCTACTCTCTCAGCCCGCGGCCGGTAAGATTCAGGTAGAGCGTCTCCAGGTTGGGCCGCTCGACCTCCAACTGCTCCAACTGCAGGCCTCGTCCGGCCAACCACGACTGGATCTCGGGCAGCAGCCGCGCCCCATCGGGCGTGCTGATCTCGATCTTGCCCCGGCGCAGGCCCACGTCGCGACAATCGTCTCTCTTCGCGAAAGCCGCGATGAAACCCTCGGACTCGCCGGCCGCCAGATGGAACCGGATCTGGTCCGTGTCTCCGATCTGGCCGATCAATTGCTCCTTGTCACCCAGGGCCACCAGCTTGCCCTGGTCGATCACGCCAATGCGGTCGCAGAGCTGCTCCGCCTCTTCCAGATAGTGAGTGGTATAGACCACGGTCAGGCCCTCGCGACCCAGCCGGGCGATCAACTCGAGAATCCGCGACCGGGCCTGGGCGTCGATCCCCACCGTCGGTTCATCCAGGAAAAGCACTTCGGGACTGTGGATCAAACCGGCTGCCAGATTCAACCGGCGCTTCATGCCCCCGCTGTACGTATCGACCTTGTGGTTGGCCTGTTCAACCAGACTCGTCATTTCGAGCAATTCATCAACTCGCGCAGATAACGCCTTGCCTCCCAGCCCGTACAGTCGACCCCAGAAATTCAAGTTGTCCCGGGCCGTCAGGTCGGTATAGAGAGCGACCTCCTGCGGCACGACGCCGATCAGCCGCCGCACGGCCGCCGCGTCGCGGGACACGTCGTGTCCGCCGATCGAGGCCTGGCCGCCATCGCTCGGCAGCAGGGTAGCCAGAACATTGATGGTCGTCGTCTTGCCCGCCCCGTTGGGTCCGAGCAAGCCGAAGAGTTCCCCCCGCTCGACGCGGAAACTCAGATCGTCCACCGCCCGCTTGGCGCCGTATTTCTTGACGAGGTTCCGGACTTCAATCAATGGTTTCCCTCCACAGGACGAATACGGTTCGCTGCCGTTTCAATCGGGACGCTTTACGTCCGCCGGCGCAAATCGTTGCAATTGAGCCCACAAAAGATTCGGAATCATGAGGTGTTCCAGATTCTACGGGCGATACGCCCCCCTGGCAACCTTCGGATCAGGCCGGCCAATTCCAGCGCCGTGAGTCCTTCGACCCAGTTTTCCTCGGTACCGGGCCAGCGCCGGCGCAGTTCATCCCGCCGCACACCCTCCAGATCGAGTCGATCCATGATCCAGCGCGCCGAGCTTTGCGGCGCAGGGTCGAGGGCACCGTTGAACAGGTCCGGGACCGCCGCCGGTGGTGACCCGGTCCCACC
>JAJRWA010000158.1 GCA_024277025.1 Candidatus Krumholzibacteriota bacterium
CAGGTCGGCCAGATCGCGCACCATGCTGTTGGCCTGTTCCAGGCGGACCAGTCCGCGCTGCAGCAGGTCACGCACCTGGGTGGACAAGCCGCCGCCGTCCAATTCCAGGGCCGCCTCGACCGCGCTCTGGGCCGTGCTCACGGGACTCTTCACCTCGTGGGTCACGAAGCGGAAGAACTCCATCTTCTCGCTGTCGGCCGCGACCAGCGCCGCCTGCCTTTCGACCAGTTCATCCTTGATCGCCCGGTTGTGCTTCATGATCGAAGCGCCCAGATACGCCCCCGTCAGCAGCACCAGCCAGAAGGCACCCAGCCCCGCCAGCACGAAGGGCAGACTGTGGGTCAGGTCGCTGCCGCCCAGCAGGTGGTTGTGGGGCAGCCAGCCCAGGTACTCGCCCATCACCTCGCCGGTGAACAGCACGATGGCCAGCACCGCGATCTGGTAGATCTCCCGGCCCTTGAACAGCAGGCTGGCCAGCATCACGTGGATCATGTAGATGAAGAAAAAGGGATTCTCGAGGCCGCCGGTCAGGTTCAGCAGCTCGGTCAGGATCAGCAGATCGCCCACCATCTGCACCTTGACCAGACGCAGTTCGGTCGGGATGTCCACTGCGGGCTGCCGCCGGTTGCGCACCACGTACAGCAGGTTCAGCACCGCCAGCCCTGCGGCCGTCAGCACCACCCGGCCCATGGCCAGCGGCAGGTGCAGCCACGGCCCGGCCACCAGGGCACCCCCCAGCACAGCCAGCGCGGCGCCCCAGCGCAGACGATTCAGCCAGTCCAGCCGCAGGCGCAGCGAGGCGGCGGACACGAATTGGGAAGAGTCCGGAGCGATGGGTTCACTCGCGGCGCTGTCAGACCCTTGAACCACGGCTTCCCCTCAGATCGAGGTCGGCAAGTGTTTGCGCACCAGATCCACCAGCTGACGCGGGCCGAGCGGCTTCTGGATGAACTCGTCCACGGGCAGGAAATCCTTGTCCCGGGCCGGATCGAAGTCGAAACCCGTGCGGTCGGTGACCGCGGTCAGCATCAGGATGGGTATCTCGGCAGTGCGCTCGTCCTGCCGCAAGGCATACGCCGTTTGGAAGCCCTCGTCAACGTGTCCCATCATCACGTCCAGCAGGATCAGGTCCGGCCGCTCGCTCTGGGCCAGGGCCAGACCGCGTTCGCCGCTCTGGGCGTCGATGACCGCGAAGCCCTCGCGCTCCAGGGTCACGCGAATGATTTCCACCAGATCGATATCGTCATCAATGACCAGGATGGTTTTGGCGCTCATCCCACTGGACCTCCGCTTTGATGATGGAGATGACCTGCGGTACGGCCGCGGCCACCTTGTCGGTCAACCCCTGATTGATTTCGATGCGCTCGGGCTGCACGCCGACGATCAGCACGTCCCGCGGCAACTGGCCCAGCTGGGCCGCCAGGCCGAAGGCTTCAGCCAGACCGAACCCGTGCAGGGACAGGTGGTCGCCGCGAATCCTCATTGCCACTTCCGACGGACGGAAACCCTGCGCTTCGCCCGGCTCCAGACCCATGTCAGCCGCGTCGATGACCACGTTCAGTTCATCCGGCACCAGCTCGTCGACCAGGGCCAGGGCGTCGGTGTGGATGTCGACCAGCTCGGCGCCGGGGAAGGCATCGCTCTGCCTGATCCGGTCCAGCACGGCCGCCCCGACCCCGTCGTCGCCGTAGAAACTGTTGCCCACCGCGACAATCTTCATCGGTTCACAAACTCCACGTCCAGCAGGTGAACCGAACAGCTGATACACGGATCGTAAGCCCGGACCAGCATCTCCAGCTGCAGGGTGATCGCCTCGGGGGACTGGTCGCAGATCTCCGGCACCAGCTTGTGCATGTCGTCGTCCACATTGGCCAGATTCTGCCCTGTGGGGATGATGCAGTTGGCCTTGGCGATGCGCCCCTTGTTGTCGTAGGTGTACTCGTGATACAGGATGCCGCGCGGCACCTCGGTCGCGCCCACGCCGCTGCCGAACTTCGTCGGCTCCTGGTTGGGCTGCTCATCCTTCAGGCCGTCAGCCAGCAGTTTGTCGATGATCCGAATCGAATCGATGGCGCAGTCCGCAGCCTCGACCACCTGCGCGATCGTGTTCATGTAGGGGTTGTAGCAATTGGGCGTCAGGCCCAGTTCGCTGGCCGCCGTGTGGGCCAGATCGCCCAGCTTGTCGTGGTTGTTGTTCCAACGCGCCAGGGCGCCGACCATGTAGCTGGAGCGGTTCACCTTGCAGTGCTTGCTCGTGCTGTGGGGCACCACGAACTCGTTGGTCATGCGCAAATACTCCGTGTCCGAAACCCGCCCGGTGTCGGTGCTGCAGATGTCGCCGTCGTACAGGGCGTATTCGTCGTCACTGCGCAGGGAGATGTACTCGGTCTCGCGGGTGAACTGCGGAATGGCGCCGGCCAGACTCTTGAGCGTCTCGACCGTCGCCAGCAGGTCCGGATACATGTCCTCGGTCAGGCGCCGCTTCAATTCCCGCAGCGCGCCCGCCGATGGAATGCTGGTGAACCCGCCGGGTACCGGCGTGATCGGGTGCACCGCGCGGCCCGATACCACGTCACCGATATCATTGGCCAACCGCTTCATGCGCAGCGCCCGCTTGACCACCTCGGGGTGGGTGCCCACCAGGGGAAACACCGAGCCCACGTTCAGGAAATCCGGTGCCGCCAGAAAGTAGGCGTGCAGGATGTTCGACTGCATGGTCGCCCCGTGGATGCACAGCTTGCGCAACAGCACGGTCTGCTCGCTGACTTCCAGGCCCAGGGCCGCCTCGGTCGTCTTCAGCGAGGTGATCTGGTGCCCCAGCGAGCAGATGCCGCAAATGCGCGAGGTGATAATGGCCGCCTCGTGAAAGCTGCGCCCCTTGAGCATGGCCTCGAAGTAGCGTGGCGCCTCGACGATCTCCAGCCGGGCCTTTTCCAGCGTGCCGTCCTTCATGTTGACCACGATGTTCCCGTGTCCTTCGACGCGGGTCAGGTGCTTGACCTTGAGGTTCAGATCAGTTCCCATCAGCGCACCCCTTCCAGATCGTTGGCGTTGTACAGCTCGAGCCGTTTCCAGGCCTCATCCACGCTCAGGCCGTGCTGGACCAGGATCTCTTCCATGCCCTTGAGGTTCGGGTCCGAGACCAGCCCGCGACAGCCGGTGCAGTACTGGCCCACGCTCGGGCACTGGGCCTCGCAGCCCGCGCGCGTGACCGGCCCGAGGCAGATCATGCCGCGCTCATACAGGCACTCGTTCTCCTTCAGCTTGCAGTCCACGCACACCGCGTGATCCGGCTCGATGGGCTGCTTGCCCATGACCAGGGCGGTGAACAGCTTGAGGAACTCGATCTGGGTCATCGGGCAGCCGCGTACGTTGTAGTCCACCTTGACCACCTCGTGCAGCGCCAGGGCGGGCAGGGTGGGGAACAGGTACTTGTCGTCCCCGTAGACTTCCTGGCGCACCTCTTCGATGGGCTGGGTGTTCTTCATGCCGTTGATGCCGCCCTGCACCGCGCAGGCGCCCAAGGCCACCAGCACCTTGGCCCGGCGCCGGATGTCGTTGATGCGCGTGATGCAGTCCGGCGTCGAGAGCGACCCCTCGACAAAGGCGATGTCGTACTCGGGCGCCTTCTCGTCCATGGCTTCGCGCCACTCGACGATGTCGACGTGGGCCAGGATGTCGAGCAGTTGGTCCTCGAAGTTCAGCTGGTTCAACTCACAGCCCTCGCAGCCGGTGAAGTCGAAGATGCCGACGCGTGGTTTGTCCGTCATCACAGCGCCTCCTGGAGTTTTCTCAGCTCGGGATAGTGGTACACGGGGCCGTCCTGGCAGACGTACGACGAATTGATCTGACAGTGGCCGCACTTGCCCACACCACACTTCATGCGCCGCTCCAGCGACATGTAGATGCTGTCGTCGGACAACCCACGGGACTTCAACGACAGCAGGGCGAAACGGTACATGACCGGCGGCCCGCACACGCAGCAGGCGGTGTTGGTCAGGTCCAGTTCCAGGCCCGGGATCAGGGTCGTGATCACCCCGACGTTGCCCGACCAGTCGTCGCTGCCCTGGTCCACCGTCACGTGGTACTCGGTCCGGGGGTCGGCCGCCCAGGCCGCCAACTCGTCGCGGAACAGCAGGTCCTGTTCGGTCTTGCTGCCGTAGCAGATGATCAGCCGGCCGAACTCCTCGCGCCGGTCACGCACGTAGTTGATCAGCGAACGCATGGGCACCAGCCCGATGCCGCCGGCGATGACCAGCACGTCCTTGCCCTTGAATTTCTCCACATCCACGCCCGTGCCGAACGGTCCGCGGATACCGATCTTCGCGCCCGGCTGCAGGCGCGTCATCACGTCGGTCAGCATGCCCGCCTTGCGCACGCCCAGTTCGAAGTAGCCCTTTTGCGTCGGTGACGACGAGATCGAGAA
>JAJRWA010000159.1 GCA_024277025.1 Candidatus Krumholzibacteriota bacterium
CGCGTAGGCCAGTTCCTTGTCCACCAGACTCTGCACCAGCTCGATGATCTGGGGAATGTGGTCGCTGACGCGCGGCGTCACATCGGGCTCGAGCAGATTCAGGGCCGCCATGTCGCGCAGGTACTCGGCCGTGTACTTGTCAGCCACCTCCTGGGCGGAAATGCCCTCTTCCTGACTGCGCTGGATGATCTTGTCGTCGATGTCGGTGATGTTGCGCACATACTTCACCTCGTAACCAGCGTGCCGCAGAAAGCGCACCATCACGTCGGGCACCAGGGCCGCTCGCGCGTTCCCCAGATGGCTCAGGCCGTACACCGTCGGACCGCAGCAGTAGACGCCGCACTTGCCCGGCTCCAGGGTCTGCAGTTCCTGCTTGTGTCCGGTCAGGGTGTCAAAAAGGGTGATCGGCATCTGGCTCATGGCTGTCCTCGGCGGGTCGGGTTTCATATCGGGCTTTCAGGTTCGCTAATCTACACGTTTAGGGGGCGGGCATCCAGTCCGGGTACCAAGTGGGCGGATTTTTCTACCGCCCCGGCACAGCCGCGCCAGGGGCGTACATTGTTGCTGACCAAACCGAACGGCCCCGGGTTTCCCCCGGGGCCGCTTGGCCGACCTGTCCGGTCAATCCTGTCACTTGAGCACTATCAACTTCTCTGTCGCCCGGTACTGCCCAGCTGAGAACCTGGCGAAGTACACTCCGGCCGGGACCGGACTACCCGCGTCAGTTCGCCCGTCCCAGGTGACCCAGTGGTCCCCGGCAGCCATGGACTCGTTCAGCAACTCGGTGACTCTGCGCCCCCCCACGTCGTACACGCTCAGATTGACGTGGTTGCTGTTGGTGAGACTGAACGACAGCCTGGTCATGGGATTGAAAGGATTGGGATAGGCCGGGTTAAAGCGCGAAACCCCCGCTGGGGAAGTGCTGCCACCAGCAAGATCCAAGTCGACCCTTTCGTTCCCTTCGGCGATGGCAACAGCCGCGGCTATCGTGACCCGTCCCTTGATACGAACAATATCTGTCGCGCCAGGGGTCATCAGACGACCAGCCTCCGCATCGATGAAGCCAACCACGGTTTTGTCGTCTCGGCGCGACTCGAAGAAGCCGACGCCCCGTTTATCCAGGCAAATCGGCCGGCCTTCTGCGAGGCCCGACATCTCGATTTCCAGCCCGGCTAGCGCAAGCGGCGAATCCAGATGAATCGTCGTGTAGCCATCCTTGTAGGTTGCGACCAGACCACCCGCACCTGCCTTGAGCCGATTGACATCCACACCAATGGCGAGCCGGCAATCGCAGGGAGCCGGACCGCCCTTGAACATGAAGTCAACCAAGTAGACCAGATCACTGATGTCGACCCCCTCACTGCAGTCCACGTTGCCGCTCTCCAAGGGAACCGGCGCGGGGCCGCCCTCAAACATATAGGCAACCAAATAGACCATGTCGGAAATGTCCACGCCGCCAGAATTGTCGACATCCCCACAAACCAGCGGGCAAGTCTCCTGGTTGGCACCGATGACAAAGCCGCAGGGGCTGCGAGGCGGTGCGCATTCCGACGCAGCGTTGATTGCGTAGTCCGGATCGTCGGGGCAGTAGGCAGGTTCCTTGTAGATGGTGTCGCTACCAATCGTCAGTTCGTTGCTGGCGCTGCCCGGGGCGAAATTGCCGCCAGTGTTGCGGAAAAAATTGTTGCAACTCCAGGTAGTGGTTTCACCCGTGCCATAGCAGTAGACTGCCGCCGCCTGGTTGTCAGTGACCATGTTGGCCACAAAATTCAGATTAGCGGCGGCACCTCTCACCACAAGGACCGCACCGAGATCAGCATTGTTCCTCACCAGCGTACATTGGGAAATATCAGCCGAACCCTCAACGTGGAACGCGCCGCCGACCCCGTTACCTGCGGCAACAGAACCATTGCCGTCAAATATACTAAACCATACTGAAACCCCGGCAGTGGCCATGACGTTGATCGCACCACCGATCTCGCTGGTATTGTCGTTGAACCTACAGTTAAGGAAAAGGCCGAAACCATTGTCTGACAAGCTGACAGCTCCCCCATCACTGCCCTGCCCGCTTATGAAGGCCTGATTGTTACTGAAGGTGCAATCGAAAAACCGTGGTGCAGCGGCACCAGAAACCTGTGCGACCTTGACGGCGCCACCGGTACTCGCCGCACAATTCTCAAAAACGCAATCCCTAATTATCGGCGAAGCGTTGATCAGAAGCGCACCGCCACCGGCTGCATCCGGAGCCAAGCCGTTGCGGATCGTAAAACCAGTAAGCGACGTCGTCTGGGTTTCACCACTGTCGAAGGTGAGAAAGCGATGCGCCACGCCGCCATCCGACAGGTCGATAATGGTGACGGCAGCTCCCTCTTCCGAGCGAATGTCCAAGCGTTTGCCCAAGCAGTTGATGTCGGCATTCCAACTGTCGTAAAACCCGTCGACAGTATAGATTCCGGCTTTTGCAATTATGACATCCCCATCAGAGGCATAGCTGATCGCTCGGCCGAATGTGCCGAAGGGTATCTCGTAGGAGCCGACGCCGGCATCCTTCCCGCCGGGGGCCACCCAATAGGTATTCGATTGTGTGGCCTCTTCGAAGGCGTGAGCGGAGAAGGGCAGCAAAGCTGCACCGAGCAACACAGTCAACGCCATTCCCATGATTGCCAGTCGTGTTTGTCGCATAAGAATCCTCTTCTCGTTCCAAACCCAGTTCAAAGCGACATCCTCCCACGCCGACGGCCAACCTCGGTTGGGACGATTCGCCGGTGAGTCAGAATGTCTCGGTTGGAATTAGAACAACAGGAATAGACGAGACTGAAAAAGTAGGTTGTGCCGCGAAGAATGTTGCCGCCCCCGATCCACAAGGAAACACCTGGCTGATGGTCGGCTGCCACTACTGCGCATACCCCAGCCGATGCCGCCGTTCCTGCGGCAACGCCCGCGTCACCACATCACGCCGGTAATACCGCCGCCAACTCTCCGCCAGCTCCACCTGACCTGGAAACAACCGACACTCCAGAACGTCCTCAATCCGCAGCCGGTGGTCCAACATCCCCCGCTCCATCGCCGGCGTTGGACTGCGCCGATTCTTCTGCCGGCGCCCCAGGATGTAGTTCCGCCACACCGCAAATATCGCCAGATGCTCAGTGCTGCTCTGACGCCGCTTCGACCACGCTATCGTCTCCCGCGCGTGGTTCCTGCCGCTGTGCCGGATGAACAGATCCGTCAGGTTCGACTCCCACAGGTTGTTGTTCCGGTCCCGGTGCGCCCGGCCCGGCGTCACTTCATGCCGGATCCGGTTGCCATAGCGGCGGATCGGCTTGCGATACTGTGGATGATCATCCGTGTAGAATGTCACCATACCCTGCGGGGGGATCACCTCAGACAGCACCTCCTTTGTAGCCTTTTCAATCGCCCGGGGATCCGGCCGACCGTGTAGCTCCTCCAACTCTGCCCGCCGCCTCTTCTGGACCTTGGTCATCCGGCCCTTGCGGCGTAACTCGCTGTCGTTGAAGAAGAGTATGAAGTCGGTGCCCTTCTCGACGGCAATGTTGTGGTGGAACTGGTAGTACTGGCTGAGCTCGAAGGTCTCCAGGCCGTCGTAGACGATCTGGCGGGCTGTGGGTCCATTCTGTCCCATGACCGTCAGGAACAACAGGCAGTGGCGGCCAAGGCGACTTATCTTGCGGTCGATGGTGGTGGGGTCGACCCCGATGTCGCGTGCTATCTGCCTGTTGCACATGCCGTTGACGAGTCTGGAGAAGATCATTGCGTCGATGAAGGGCTTCTTTTGCCAGTAGGTGGTGCTGAAGGTCTGGGTTGAGAAGGTGCGTCCGCATGACAGGCACTTGAAGCGTTGTATCCTGCGGTTGTCAGTCTTGCGGATGTATGATCCGTAGCGTTTGTAGCCCCAGCGAGCCTTTAAGTGGCTGTGGAACTTGCATTTTTCGTTCGGACAGAACGGGGGCTGCCAGCCCTTTGGGGGGTGTTTGAGGTAAATCATGGGCGGGAAGTTGCAGGATAGGGGCCGGCAACATTCTGCGCGGCACAACCTAAAAGATCTAGTCCTGTCAGCGCAGCCGTATCCTGGCCACCACCGCCCAGCCCAAGCCGAGCAAACCCAGCCACCCCAGGCCAAGAACCCATCTAGGAGCCGCGCCGGCCCGGTAGCCCAGGAAATCAAGCAAACCAGAGCGTTTGAAATAGACTGAAGTATCGACCAGGCCGGCGAGATCGGCCGGAATCGGCTCAACCAGGGCCCGGAACTCCCCATCAGCGGGCAAGGCCGCCACCGGTGGTAGAACCAGAGACGCCTCGTCTGCCCGGCCGGACCAGGACCACGGCCCATCCACCTGCGAGATTTCAACCTGATATGCCGTGGCGCCCGCGATGGGGGTCCAGCGCAAACCGGGACGAGCGACGGTCACAACCTCGCCCTCCACCGGTCGCAGGAACGCGCCGCGGCCACCCTGACCGCGCAGAAGTTCAGGTGACATTCTGCTGGCCGGCGGCAGACCGAACATCAAGACCAGAGAGGCCGCCAGAGCCAGGCTGCTGGCGGCAGCAATCATGGCGTTGGTCCGGCGCCCGTTCGCCTCGCCACCGCGCCTCGTGGCGGCAGCCCCGGATTCGCCCAAGTGGAGCTCCCCGGCCCGCAATCCCTCGGCGACACGGTCGGCGACCAACGCATCCAACCGACACGAACTGCAGACCAGAAGATGCTCCGCCAGTTCTTCCTTCAATGCTTCACTCGAGTCGGCGCTGGTCAGCTGCCAGATCCGGGCTCCGATTTCCGGCTCGACACATTCGAAACTTCCTACGCGCATTTCGTTCCGGTCCGTCATATCATCTCCCAACAGGCGAGTGTTGAGTTCTTCATTCGGCACTACTCCCATTGGCAGAACAATCACTCAACCGCATCTTCAAGAATTTTCCCGCTTTCCCCAGACATTGGGTGCGCCGATAGTAGATGCTTTGTACCGATTTCAGACCTTCGCTGCGTCGCACTTCATCAACAGTCATACCATCTAAATATAATGAATATAACAGATTGCGACACCTTTCATCAAGCTGATCAAGAGCAAGTTGGATCAATTCCAACACCTCGTCACCCAGCAATTCGTCCAGGGGCGATTGTTTAGGATGAGTGAGAAAAGGTTCGAACGGATCAAGCGGCAACTTGTGGTGGCGCTTCCGCCAGATTACTTGGTTTCGGCAACGGTTTCGAGCCACTGTGGTCGTGAACTTGACCAAGTCGCCGGAAAAACTGCCCCGGCGCTGTAGGTAGGTCATGACGGCAACCACGGATTCCTGCACCAGGTCTTCAGCATCGTCTGCACGGGACTTGAAGAATCCCTGCACGGCAATTCTGGCCATGGCGGTCAGACTTGCGGCCAAATGGTCGGCGGTACCGGGAACCTCTGCCAGATAGTCCGCGACAGACGCCGGCAGATTACCGTCCGGCAAGAGATCACCCTGATCGAGGAAGTTGTTTGTGGTCATGATCCGGAGTAGTTGGGGCTCAGGATGGTCAGTATAGTCATTGTCCTTGCGCCAGATGAGCATACGGTGATTCAATCGCCCTGTCCACACGATACCGCGCCCGGTACCTACTGCCTGAAAGTGCAACAATGAAGCTCTCACCACTCTGGATAGCTATTCCAGGCCTCGTTTCTCTGCTGGCAGGATCCGGCTGCAGCAAACAGCAACCTGCCTGGTATGAGGGTATCTATAACCTGTCGAAGGTGCCCCTTTCCGCGGACTTGGCGCCAGCGGTCGCGGCGGGAGTCGCAACCCTGGACGAGCCACCACCGGTGGGCAAGGGTGTCCGGGACTATCGAGAATTCGCCGGACTCATTGCACGCATTCTCCCACTGGAGACCCGCGCCCAGGCCAGGAACGAACTCTATGCCCGGTGGCGGGCCGAACCAGAAAACCTGTTCTGGATCGAACTGGCATTGAACTATAACGGCTTTCTCCGGAGAGACGACGACATCGAGCGGATGTGGTCGACTACTGCCGTGGGTGACACAAATAAGGCCGCCGGTGCATTTTTCGAGGGGTGGATCAGCCACAACCGTCGTCGCCAGGCACGTATGTACCACAAGGCCGCAGCCAAGAGCGCTGAGGTTGATTCGGTGGGACAAGTCTGGCTCAACGTCAAACTCGCAACAGCCCAACACCATTCGGGGCACACGATCGACGCGGTGCGACGGTTGCTAGAGTGGCTGCCGGTAGCACGCCGGACCGGCGGACCAGCCTACGAAGCCCGTCTCTGGCTGACGATCGCCAGACGATTGGCGGTGATAGACCGACAAGACGATGCGCTCTACGCCGCGGCCCTGTCGTCGGCCTTGGCCCACCACGCCAACAGCCGCTACGCCGAGATATACGCCGGTATCGTCATTGGACAGATCATGGGCCGACGGCAGGAGTCCGAATCGGCCATCGCCCGTCTGGAGGC
>JAJRWA010000160.1 GCA_024277025.1 Candidatus Krumholzibacteriota bacterium
AAGCGAGCAATCAAACGCGAGGCGAGAAGAAAATTCTCCCCAGACTTCAGCCCGTAGCGGGTGGTCCGGACCGGGATGGTCTAGTCCCCCGGGAAGCCTCTGATTCCGCCTGCGCCAACCGGGCCAACGGTTTGCACAGGATGACAACAAGAATAGCATATCTCATCGAAAAGGGAACCGGCAATGGTTAGGATTTTGTTAAATCCTTATTATTTGGCGCCGGCAACGAGGATTGTTTGTCCTGTCATCTCTTCGGGCTGCGGAATCCCCAACAGGTCCAGGATCGTCGGCGCGATGTCTGCCAAGCCATAATCCCCCTGTTTCAATAGGTTTGTCCTGCCCTTGAAGTCCTGTCCGACGACGATGAAAGGCACTTTGTTCAGGGAATGCTGGGTCAGAACGGCCCCGTCCGGGCTCAGCATTTCGTCGCAATTGCCGTGATCCGCGGTGATCAACCAGACCGTGCCGTGGGCCAGACTGGGCGGGACGACCTCGCCCAGCAGGCGGTCCAGGGTTTGGCAGGCCTTGACCGCCGCCTCGTAGACGCCGGTATGACCAACCATGTCCCCGTTGGCGAAGTTCACGATGACCACGTCGTAGTCGGTGCCCTGGCAGGCCTCGTTGACGATGGCCGCGACGGCGGGCGCACTCATTTCCGGCTGCAGATCGTAGGTGGCCACCTTGGGCGAGGGCACCAGTTGGCGATCCTCGCCGGGGAAGGGTTCTTCACGGCCGCCGTTGAAGAAGTAGGTGACGTGGGCGTATTTCTCGGTCTCGGCCGTGCGCAGGTTCCGCAGGCCGTGGGCCGCCATGACCTCGGGCAGGCCGTTGACCGGACGCTCGGGCCGGAACACCGCCGGCAGGTCCATGGTCTCGTCGTAGGGGGTCATGGTCAGGTAGTTGGTGGTCGGCCGGTCGGTGATGGGAAAGCCGTCGAAACCATCCTGCTGGAAGGCCCAGGTCAGCTCGCGGGCGCGGTCAGCGCGGAAATTCCAGAAGAAAACACTGTCGCCGTTGTCGATGGTGGCCAGAGCGCTGCCATCGGGGCCGGTGATCAGGGTGGGTTCGACGAACTCATCGGTCGCGCCGGCGGCATAAGAGGCTTCGAGGGCGGCGACCGGATCGGTGGCTCGGATTCCCTTCTCGTCGACGGTGCCGTCGACCAGCAGGCGCCAGGCGCGCTGGACCCGGTCCCAGCGTTTGTCGCGATCCATGGCCCAGTAGCGGCCGCAGACCGAGGCGATTCGTCCGGCGCCCAGTTCGCTCATGGCTGTGGTCAGGTCCCGCACATATCCGGCGCCGCTGCGCGGGTCCGTGTCGCGGCCGTCCATGAAGGCATGCACGAAGATTTCAGTGAGACCGGCGGCTTTGGCCGCCTTGATGACGCCCCGCAGGTGGTCGGTGTGCGAGTGGACGCCGCCCGGCGAGACCAGGCCCAACAGGTGCAGGCGGCCGGTGCCCTGTTTGGCGCGCGTGACGAACTCGGTCCAAGGGGCCAGCGAGGCGAATTCACCGTTGGCCAGCGACATGCCGATCCGCACCAGTTCCTGGTTCATGATCCGGCCGGCGCCGATGGTCAGGTGGCCCACCTCGCTGTTGCCCATCTGCCCCTCGGGCAGGCCCACGTTCAGGCCGCTGGCGTTCAGCGTCGTGAACGGATAGTCGCGCAGGAGCGAGTTGTAGAAAGCAGGTTCGGCCCCGATGACCGCGTTGCCGACTTCGGCCCCGGGACCGGTGCGGTAGCCGACGCCGTCAAGAATGCAAAGCACGACTTTGGGATGACCATTGGTGGACATTTTGCCTCTTTCGCTGGGTCTCGTTCTATTCTGCCTGTTCAAGGGCACCGCTGGGCAGGGCCCACAGTTCGACTTCACCGAGGGCCATCAGGACCAGATCGTCGACAAGGTAACGGTCCTCCCGCGGGTCCGCCTCCCGGGCATCGGCTGGGCGGGTCAACAGAACGGCACCGGCCTGCAGGACGGCCCGGGTGACCTCGCGCCCGTCGGGCAGGAACTGGGAGACCCGGAGCTTGCCGCGCCGCACGATGAAGTCGCGGGGCACGGCGGCATGCAGCAGCTGGTCCGCAGCCAGAGGGATCAATTCGCGCTGCTGCTCGAGCTTCTCCATCAGCCCGGGACGGGCCGCGAAAAGGTGGGCGTCACGGCGCAGGATGAGCACGTCTGTTACGGGTGCGTTCATGGATCGCGTTCCTCCAGATAGTCGAAGATGCGGCTGGCAGGCAACTGCCGGCTGCTCGCGCCGACCCTGATATAGAACATCTCCTCGTCGCCCTTCTTGAGGAACACGGGTTCCTGACAGCGGTCGCAGTTGATCAGGAAGACGCGGCGGCCGTCCAGCGAATGGAACTCCGCGTGGACCCAGCCCGCGAACTGCAGGCCGATGTGCTGCTGGATCAGGTTGTCGAAATGGAGGATGAACTTGTCCTCGTTGGGAAACTTGTCGGCTTCGGTGCCGAGGATCTCCCCGTCGTCGGCGACGCCGATCAGCAGGAAGCCGCCGTTGGTGTTGAGGTAGGCGACCACGGTCTTGAGCCAGGCGAGCTCGATTTCCTTGCCCGCCTTGTCGGCGTGCAGGTTCCAGCGCAGGGTCGACTTGAATTCGACCTGCAGCGATTCGCCGGCCGCGATGAGTGCGCGCAGTTCCTGCTCGCTGGTTGGTGCGGGGCGCCGGCGGCGGGAAATGCGGCGCCACTTCTCGCGGTAGTCGAAGGCCAGGGTGACCACGGCTATCATGGCCAGGGCCAGTACGACGGCGAAGATGATGGTCACGCGGCCGGTCACGGTCTCCAGGCGGCGGCTCAGATCGCTGGCGGGGGCAATCAGGAAGAGCTCACCGGGATCGGTGCCCGGTACGCTGCGATAGCACGAGGCCCACCAGGTCTTGCGGCCGACCTTGAAGGTGAAGGCCCGTTCGTAGGGCTGGTTGCGGCTGCCCCAGGCCAGCAGGGCCTTGCTGATGACGGTATGTTCGGGCCGGTCACTGACCAGCAGTTCGCCGCTGCCGGCGGTGGCCAGGCTGCCGCCGGCCTTTGGCGCCAGCCAGGTGACGCTGCCGTCCATCAGGCGGCGCACGAGGATGCCGTTCTCGGTGATCGGGGCCGTGGCCGAGAAGCGGTCCAGGTCGTCCTTGAGGATGGCGACGGCCAGGACGGTGCCGTCGTCGGTGGCTCGGCCCGTCAGCAAACCGCGCCCTGCCACACCCGGCAGGTCGCGGTAGTCCGACCAGGCGACCGGGCTGCCGGCGTTCGTCTGCAGCGCGGATTCGTACCAGGCGGAGTGCCGCGGATCGGAACCGCCGGCCACCGCGGGCGGGCTTGCCCATTGGTCGTCCTGCCGCACGAGTCGATAGATCGGGCCTTCCGGCGGGATGATGTAGGCGGCCACGATCTGGGTGTGCGGCGTCAGCAGCGGCGCGACCAGGCCACGAATCCGGTCCGGCTCGGCGGGATCAAGAAGGCCGGTCTGCCACCAGTCGGCCATGATGGTCAGATCGTCGGCAACCGGTTGCAGGTAGTAGCGGAATTGCCGGCTGGTCGTGGCCAGTTTCTGGTCAAGAATCTTGGCATAGACCGAGCGCTGGACCTGGAGTTGCTTGATGGTGATCCAGGCCGCGGCGGCCACCCCGACGATGATCAGGACCGCAACTGCAACAATCAGGGGGCGAACCCGGCGGTTGGAGCGGCTGGCGCGGGAAGAGTCAAGGGTCACGTCGGGTCTCCGGTCGGCTGGTGGTTGGAGGCTGTGGGGCCGAAAATACATGATCCGGGAGCAGGGCACAATCAGCGATGCTGGTGCATTGACAGTGGACGACGATGGGGCTTAGGTTGACCGCGGAGGTAAGTGCAATGGGAAACGGTCAGGTTCGTTCGCTGTTGATCTTCGGGTTGATTCTGGTACTCCTGCCGAAAATGGCCGACGTCGCCCGGGCAGATGACTTTGCCTGGCCACAGGTGCTGCGCGGCCAGAAGGGGGAAATCAGGATCTACCAGCCGCAGATGGAGTCCTTCAGCGGCAACCGCCTGGAGGCCCGCTCCGCCGTGTCGCTGCATCTCAAGGGGCAGGATGACCCTGTCTTCGGGGCCGTCTGGTTCGCCTGCGACCTGGCAACCGACCAGGAGGCCCGTTCGGCCACCCTGGAGCGCGTGCAGATGACGGCCGCGAAGTTTCCGGACATGGACGAGCAACAGGTTGCCAAGTTGAGCAGCTACCTGGAGCAGGAGATTCCCAAGTGGGATCTGGTCATGTCTCTGGATCGTCTGGCCGCCTCCCTGGATGGGGCCGTCGGCAATGTCGACCGGGACGACAACCTCAGGGATGACCCGCCGGTGATCCATTTCCGCACGGTACCGGCGGTGCTGGTGTTGGTGGATGGCGAGCCGATCCTGGCCGATCTGGTGGACTCCGAGCTGCAGTATGTGGCCAACAGCATGTTCTTCATCGTCAAGGACAGGCAGGCCGGCGCCTACTTCCTGCGGGGGGCGGGCCTGTGGTTCACCAGTGACGATCTGGGTGGCAAGTGGGTTGTGACGACAAGACTGTCCGCGGCAGTAGCCAAAGTGTCGCAGAAGATCGAGGACGAGGAGAAGGAGCAGGCCGCTGCCGCCCAGGCCGACGCCCAGCAACTGGAAGTGGTGCGCAATCCGGATGAGCCCGCGCCGGAGATCATCCTCAGTATGGTGCCCGCCGAACTGATTGTGACCGACGGGGAACCGGATTTCGCCTCGGTCGCCGGCACGCAGTTGTTGTACCTGAAGAATACCGAGAGCGACGTGGTGATGGATATCGCCAGCCAGGACTACTTCATCCTGGTTTCCGGCCGCTGGTATCGCAGCAAATCATTGCCGGACGGACCCTGGCGGTATGTCGATTTTGACGACTTGCCGGCCGAGTTTGCGGCCATTCCGCCGGATTCGGATCTGGGGACGGTGCTGGCCAGTGTGGCGGGCACCCAGGAAGCGCGCGAAGCGGTGCTGGAAACCCAGATTCCGCAGACCGCCGAGGTGGACCGCAAGACGGCCAAGTGCGAAGTGAGCTATGATGGCGATCCGCAGTTCGAGTCCTGTGGGACCGGCGTCAGCTACGCGATCAACACGGACAAGTCGGTGCTGTTGATTGACAAGAAGTACTACTGTGTGGACTCGGCGGTGTGGTTTGTCGCCAACGGGCCGGAGGGTCCCTGGCAGGTGGCGACCGAAGTGCCGGCGGTGGTGCAGGATCTGCCGGCGGACTGCCCGGTATACAATGTCAAGTATGTCTATATCTACGAGTCGACGCCGGAGATCGTGTACGTAGGCTATACGTCGGGTTATTACGGCTACTATGTGCATGGACCGTGCGTCGTATACGGCACGGGCTGGTACTATCGGCCCTGGTGGGGACACTACTATTACCCGCGGCCGGTTACCTACGGCTTCGGCGTGCACTACAATCCCTGGAGCGGCTGGGGCTTCACCTACGGCATGAGCTATGGCTGGCTGCACATCGGGGTCAGTTGGGGACGGCCCTACTACGGCTGCTGGGGCGCCGGCGGGTATCGTTACGGCTATCGTCACGGATATTGGCGCGGATATAACCACGGCTATCGCCACGGCTACCGCCGCGGGGCGGCCGCCGGCTATCGCGCGGGATACCGCGCCGGCCAACGGCAACCGCGCGCGAATGTCTATCGGGACCGCAAGTCCGGGGTCAGGCGCACCGGTGACCTGGGCAAGCAGGCCCGCCAGCGTCCGGCGACGTCGGACAAGCGGAACAACGTGTATACCGACCGCAAGGGTGATGTCTACCGCAACAACGACGGCAAGTGGGAGAAGCGGGAAGAGGGCAACTGGCGTCCGGACGGCGAGCAGGGAGCGGCCAAACCCGAAGACCGCAAACAACGTGATCGGGAGAAGGAGCGGGACCTGGCCAAACCGAGCGATCGCCAGGAGAAAGACCGCAGCCGGGAGCAGGCCAAGCCGAGCGACCGCAGTCGGGACCAGGCCAAGCCGAGCGACCGCCAGGAGAACGACCGCAGTCGGGACCAGGCCAAGCCCAATGACCGTCAACAGCGCGATCGCCAACAGCTTGATCGTGATCGCAGTTCGCGGCAGCGCGGCAATGATCGGGACCGCCAGGCGCAACCGCGGCAAGCACCACAGCGTAAGGCGCCAAGGCAGACGCCGAGCCGCCCGAGCGGTGGTGGAAGGCGGCGCTGACACCGGACCGGATCCGTGAGCGGGAATCTGCCCGCTCAGGTCAATTATGCCTTGCCACGGCCGCTGGTCTCAATCATATTCTACCCTGAGGTAGCATATGAGACTGTTCAAATCATCCGAGTACGCGATCCGCTGTCTGGTCTTCATGGCCACCAGCGATTGTGAGCTGTGCCCGGTGACGCGCCTGTCGGCCGAATTGAACATTCCCTACAAGTTTCTCGGCCGCTTGATGGGCCGGCTCCGCGAGGCCGGTTTTGTCGAGTCGGTGCGCGGCGCGAACGGGGGGTACCGCATCGCCCAGCCCCTGGAGGCCATCCGCCTGGAGCAGATAGTAGACTCGGTCGAAGGACTGGAATCATACGATCGCTGCATCCTGGGTTTTGAGCGCTGCGACGAGGACAATCCCTGCCCGATGCACGAATTCTGGTCCGGCCCGAAGGAAAGCATTCAGCGGATGATGGCTGATGTGACCCTGGCCCAAATGGTGAAGTCAGATGGCAAGAAAATCTCCTGAGAGCAATTGGAGTTTTTTTGTCCACAAATACTACTCCGAGGTAGGATATCTACCCGGGGAGTCGAACGCCGGTCCACCGGCACAACAAGGAGTCGCGACATGACCCCATCCCTGTTGGATCGTCTGCTGAGCCGGAAGGGGCTGTACGCCGCTTTCTGGGTCGTAGGCATCATCATGGTGACCACGTTGATCGTGTTCACCGCCAACCTGCAGAAAGAGGTGCCGCCAATCCCGGCGAAGGTCGTTTCGGCCGGCGGCGAAACCCTCTACACCTACGACGATGTTGTCAATGGCAAGGGAATGTTCCAACAGTTCGATCTGATGGACTACGGCACCCTGCTGGGCATGGGAGCCTATCTCGGGCCGGACTTTACGACGGAGTTCTTTCATCGCCGCGCCGAGTACCTGACCGAGGCTTTCGCCCGGCGCGAGTACGGCCGGAGCGCCACCGAAATCACCGCACCCCAGCGGGCGGCGATCAAGGAAATGGTCAAGGCGGATTTTCACGCCGGCACCAGGCTCACCGACGGCACGGTCGTCTATTCCGATGTCTCGGCTGCGGCTTACAAGGCCAACGTCGACTACGTAGTGGACTTCCTGGTCAACGGCAACCAGGAAATGGCCTGGCCCGGCGGCGTGATCCGTGACGACGAGGCGCGCCTGATCGCCGCCTTCTTCGACTGGTCGCAGCTGGTGGCTTCGAGCAAGCGGCCGGGCACCGAGCGCAGCTGGAGCAACAACTGGCCGCCCGAGCCCCTGGTCGACCAGGATGCCAACTGGACCACCCACTACTACACCCTGTGGGAGATGCTGGCCCTGTGGGTGGGCACGATCCTGGTGCTGATCATCGCCTACGAGAAACTGCTCAAACAGGACGACGGCGAACTGGAACAGCCGCTGGTCATCACCAAGCTGTTTCCCTCGCAGCAGAAGCTGCTGAAATACGTGCCGGTCGTCAGTCTGTTCTTCTTGTTACAAGTGATCATCGGCGGCTATCTGGCCCATATCTACACCGATCCGGCCAACAACTTCATTCTGCCCCAGTCGCTGATTCCGTTCAACGTGATGCGGGCGCTGCACGTGAATTTGGCCATCATCTGGGTGGCCATCGGCTGGCTGGTCGGCGGCATGCTGATCGCGCCGCTGGTGGCCGACGAGGACCTGAAGTTTCCCTGGCTGGTGGATGTGCTCTGGGGCGCGCTGCTGGTCGTCGGCGGCGGCGGCCTGGTGGGTATCTACCTGGGCGCCACCGGCCAGATGCGCGATGTCTGGTTCTGGCTGGGCAACGAGGGCCGCGAGCTCCTGAACCTGGGCCGGGTCTGGGATATCGGGCTGGTCGTGGGGCTGGTCATGTGGTTCCTGATGGTCTTCAGCGTGATCCGCAAGGCCAAGACCAACAACGTGCTGGTCGGTACGATCATCTGGAGCGCGTTCGGTATCGCGACCCTGTACATCGCGGGCATGATGCCGCTCAACAAGATCATGCCCAACTTCACGGTCGATGACTATTACCGCTGGTGGGTCGTCCACCTGTGGGTCGAGCTCACGTTCGAATTGTTTGCCGCCGGTGTGCTGGCCTTCCTGACCGTGGCCTTGGGCCTGGTCTCGCGCAAGTCCGCCGAACGCATCATGCTGTTCGAGCTGGGCCTGATCATGTTGAGCGGTACCCTGGGTGTCGGCCACCACTACTGGTGGCAGGGCCTGGACGAGTACTGGATCGCCATCGGCGGCATTTTCTCGGCCCTCGAGCCGCTGCCGCTGGTGCTGTTGATGATCGAGGCCTTCAAACAGCAGCGGCACATCCAGAGCGAGGGCAAGAGCTTTCCCTTCGCCGTGCCCTTCATGTTCCTGGCCGGCAGCGCCTTCCTGAACTGGTACGGCGCGGGCTTCCTGGGCATGGTCATCAACACGCCGACGATCAACTACTACGCCCACGGCACATACCTGATCATGCCCCACGGTCATGTGGCCCTGCTGGGCGCGTTCGGTTACATCTCGCTGGCCTTCATGTACCTCGTGGCGCGCAGCAATGCCATGGCCAAGGGTCTGGAGTGGAACGAGAAGTGGAGCCGGATCGGCTTCTGGCTGGTCACCGTCGGGGTGGTGCTGTTCTCCATCCCGACCTTGATCATCGGCTTCCAGCAGGCGCAGATCGCCCACGATCTGGGCTACTGGGCCACCCGCCAGCGCGAGGCCCTGGACGGCCTGAGCCCCTGGATGTGGTCGCGGCTGCTGCCGGATGGACTGATGATCCTGGGTGCGGCGGTGATTTTCTTCGACTTGTTGAAGAAGACGTTCTTCAGCCGCAAGGTCGCCTAGACCAGACGGTGTTCGCAACGACGGCGGCGGGGATCCGGAAGGGTTCCCGCCGCTCTGTGTGTCTACTGGGGCCTCCTGCCTCGCCTGACTCCAGGTCGGGCGGATTTTGCGAGGCCGACGACCGATGCTTGCACCATCGATGGCGACCAGGAATCAGGCCAGGCTGAGTGGCCGGATATGAGTCAGACGGCTGGCGGCGGTGACGAGACCTGGGCCTGAAATCCACGAAACAGTCGAACCTGCGTGAGGGGATGATTGGAGCGGCCTTGAGATGGGTCTGGGTTGGGGCCTGTCTGCGGATGGCCAAAACACGCTGATTGGGTGCAAAAAAGAGGCGAGTTTGGCACTTGGCTGGCTCTTCTGAGGCGCCTGGCTGCCTTCGGGTCGTTGCTGGCCGAGGATATCGAGCGGTTTGGGGGGAAGTGAAGTGCCACCCATAACCCGATCACCTCTCGCAGAATAACCGCCGCCTACTTGATCAAGCTGATCTTGAGGGTTTTTCCCTCCTGCCTTCCGTCGAAATACAACCTGAAGAAGTAGGTTCCGCTCGCCGCCTTGGCGCCACTTCCATCACGCCCGGCCCAGATGACGGCTGCGCGGCCAGCCGGCAGGACGCCCACCGGAATCCGCCTGACCAGTGCTCCGCGCACGTCGAAGATCCTGATCTCGGTGTCCGCCGCGCGCGGCAGGTTGAAACGGAACTCGGTGCTGGGGTTGAACGGATTGGGAACGTTGCGGAGGTTCAGGCCCTCAAGGGCCCAAGGCACGTTGGACACGCCCGCATCGACGGTCAGCGTAACCGGAACGGTAACCACAGGGTTAGTGGGGGCGTTGCTCGTGACCACGATGTCGGCCAGATACTCGCCCTCGGGCAGGGAGCCCGAAGAGAAGACGACCTCAACCTGCCGACTTCCGCCAGCGGTCACGGTTCCGAATTCGGTCACAACATCGAGCCAGGGAATTCTCCCGCCCATCAGGACCGCGGCGTTGCTGAGCATCAGGCTCACATCGCCGGACCAGTTCCCGCTGCCGGCCACCAGGACGTTGAAACCGATCACCCGGGCGTGGCGGGCCGCCATGCAGAGCATGCCGTTGTCCCAGTCGGCGATCCAGATTGAACCGGGAACCAGGGCGGTTTCCACCAGCAGTTGGCCCCAGGCCGTGGTGACGCCGTCCATGATCGGGTGTGTAGCCTGGAAGCTGCCCAGGCTCGCCGTGTTTCCGGGATTTGTTCCCGCTGCGAACGGAGAATAGCCGCCGGTCCGGTAGCGGCCTTCAATCGTGTAGGCACCGAAGAAGTAGGGTAGGGTCTCGATGACCCCGCCTCCCTGGTCGATGTAGTCGGCCAGGACGTCACCGGTCGTCACGGGGTCCTGGGGGGCATAGTTACCGGTGAGTATGACCGTGTGATAGGGCAGAAGATCATTGAGGGTCGGGGTGGCGTAACGGGTCTCGAAATTGCTGACGGTGGCGATGTCAGGCGAAGCCAGCAACTCGGCCGTGATGCCGGTCAAGGTCCCCGATCCGAGCAGCAACACGTCGAGCATCGGACCGGTGGTGTCCACGACCGTCGCGGCAACGGACCCGGTGGCAGTGGTCGCGGCATCCTGTTCCGGCGCAAAGCCTGATCCCCGCACCGCCTCGAGGGCGCGGACGGGCGCGCCGGTGACCTTCAGGGCGTTGATATTGAAGACCAGTTCGCCCACGCCGATGTTGTCCAGCGTGAGCACAAAGCTTTCCTGCTGTCCGGTCGTCAAGACTGGGGCCAGGGACAATGGTGTGACCGCGATAACCGGGTTGGCCTGGCCGCTGAGCCGCAGGGCCACCTCGAGGGACGGGTTCAACGGGTCGTCGCTGACCAGGGTCAACTTGGCGTCCAACTGGCCGACCTGGTCGGGCGTCGCTTCGATGACGAGCATTCTGGACTGGCCGGGCTCGAGATCGAATGGGGTCTCGGCCACCGTGAAGACGGGGTTGTCGACGCTTACGGAGGTGACCTGGAGCAGGGCGCAACCCTCATTGGCGACCTGGAGGGTGTCTGTCCCAACCTGAGCCAGCAGCACGGCCCCCAAATCTACGAGCGTGTCCGAAACGGCCATGGCCGGTTCTTCGGTCACCGTCAGGGACGAGGGCACTTTGAGCTCCCCGGTCAGGGGGTCGTTGCTGAAGAAGACGATCTCGGCCAAATGGGTACTGCCGCAAAGTCCCTGGGAGTCATAGGTAATCGTGACGTCCTGGGTGCTCCCCGGGGGCAGGGTCCCGGCAAGGGGCGCCACCTGGGGCATGCCTTCACGCCGCATCATCCAGTTGACCGCATTGACGTTCAACTGCTCGTTGATACTCCAGATGGAGGCCAGGTTTTCCCCCATGAGCACGGCGCGCGCCAACCCATCGTGGGTGACTCCGTGGAAGGCCCCGGTGGTTGCTTCCCTGAATAGCCAATCGGCGCCGTCAAGCTGGTAGCTGTCGTTATCGTCGCACCAGGTCCCCCCCAGATTGAGACCCGCCAACCCCTGGGTGATCGGGTGGGAAGTATTCAGTTCCGGCTGGTAACACATGTCGCCGTCGAGGACGCCGGAAATCCCGAACAGGGGCCCGAGCAGGGCGGGGACGTTTCCGGTCCAGCTGTCGTCCAGGTCGTCCATGCCCAGGAAGACAGGGCGTCCGGAGGCATGGAAATCCCAGAGGATGAGGGCATCGCTTTCGCTGAGGTCGCCGTCGAACTCGGCCACGATCAGGCCGTCGATGGCAGACATGTCACCGGTCAAAGAACCCAACTGCTGCAGCACGTAGAGCCCCGCGAGCTCGGAGCTGCCCAGCAACTCGGTCATCAGATAGGGCCCCGCACTTCCGCCAACACCGATCACCGGAACGGTGCCTGCTGCTACGATCGGAGCAACGGTGGCGGCATAGGCATCGAGGCGGTCCTGCAGTTCCGGAGGAATGGCCCCTTCGGCCCATACGTCGCCTGATTCCCGGCTCAAATCCGGATCTGCCGACAGGCCGGCCACAGCCTGTGCGCCCGTCCGGCGCAAGAGAACGCCGAGCGAATCGGCGGCCAACACGCCGGTGTCCCAGATGAGGTCCGATCCCCCCGTGTTGGCGAGGGTCAGGATCTCGGTATGGACTGTCCCCTGGGGCA
>JAJRWA010000161.1 GCA_024277025.1 Candidatus Krumholzibacteriota bacterium
GCTATCGCCAACGACTCGGCGGCCACGACCGCCACCCGGTCGCCGATGAAACGGGCCTTGTCCGGCAGGATGAACGTGTCGTAGGCCGAGGGTTCGGGATAGCTCTGGCCCGCGCGCGTGTGCGGGATCGCCGGCACATCCAGGTGCCAGATGACATCCACCACGCCGGCCAGGGCCAGGGCGGCTTTTGTATCGACCTTGATAATGCGGGCGTGGGCATGGGGCGAGCGCAGCACCTTGGCCCAGAGCATGCCCGCCGGGCGATGGTCATCGGTAAAAACGGCTTCGCCGCGCGCCAGCTTGAAGGCATCGACCTTCTCGACGTTGTGACCAACGGCGCTCCGGATTTTCTGGTTGCTCATGAGGTGCCGCCTCGCCGTTCGGTGGCCACCGCGGCAGCCGCCGCCAGAGGCTTCACATACCCGGTGCACCGACAGAGGTTGCCGGTCAGGGCCTCGCGCAGCACCGCCTCGTCCGCGCTGCCGCCCGCCTTGATGTGGGCGTACAGGCTGATCATCAGGCCAGGCGAACAGTAGCCGCACTGGATGGCCGCTTCCGCCACCATCCGGGCCTGCAGATCCTTCATCAGCGGATCATCCAGCAAACCTTCCAGGGTCGTTACCTGATGCCCGTGGGCCCGCGCCGCCGCCACGACGCAGCTGTTGACCGGCTCGCCGTCGAGCAACACGGTGCACGAGCCGCAGTCACCGGTCTCGCAGCCGAGCTTGACCGAAAACTGCCGCAGTTCGCGCAAGACGTGGAGCAGATTGGCTCCGGGTGCGATTTCGCAGGTCTGCGGGCGCCCGTTCAATTCCATTTCGATTCTCACGCCACCGTTCCCCCCGTCTCCGTTCGGGTGTTGTTTTCAAACAGCGCACGCGTGATCTGACGCCGCGTGAGCACGCGGACCATGTCACGCCTGTACTCGGCCGAGGCCCGATGATCGTCCCGGGGCTCGCACTCACCGGCCGCGATCACGGCCGCGTCGGCAATCAGGTCGGGATTGATTTCGGCCACCGTCTGGCCCGCCAGTTGGGCCTCGGCCAACACCGCGCGCATGGGCACCGGTGCCACCGCCCCCAGGGCGATGCGCGCGGTCTCGATCCGGCCGTCACGAATATCCAGCGCCACGGCCACCTGCACCAGGGAGATGTCCTCGGCCGAGCGGGTCAGCTTGTAGCTCGCGCAACTGCGGCTGCCGGCGTCCGCGGGCAGGGCCAGACCGACCAGCAGCCGGTCCTCGAGCACCGTGACGCGCGGTCCGACAAAGAAGTCGGCCAAGGGCAGGCTTTCCTGGCTCTCCTCGTCGGCAATGTAGCAGGTGGCATCCAGGGCCAGCAGCACCGGGGCCATATCCGCCGACGGCAGCGCATTACAGAGATTGCCGCCGACCGTGGCGGTGCTGCGCACGGGGCGGTTGCCGCAATGGGCCGCGGCCTCGCTGATAATCCCACCGGCAAAACCGGTCACCAGCGGATTGATCGCCAGATTGTGCAGCGTCGTGGCCGCGCCCAGAAAAAGGTCGCCGCCGGGCGTCCGCGCGATATCGCTGATCCCGGCGTGATTGATGTCCACCACGAAATCACAGCCGGCCGGATAGAGGAACATGTCGGTGCCGCCGGCGATGAACGCCCCTTTGCCCGGCCCCTGCCGCATGAGTGAAACGGCCTGCTGCGCGGTGGCGGCAAACCGGTACTCTTTCAGATCCCACATGACGTACCCCTTTCCCACTGACGTTCATTGGGTGACCGAGTATAATGGATGCCGCGGGGCAAGCAAAGCACTACTGACCTTTAATATAGTTCACGAATGACGGAGCACGCCATGAACCAGCCCGACCTCTTCCTGCTCGAGAACATCGCCACCCTGGTGACCATGAATCACGACCGGGAGGTGCTCACCGGCGCCTGGGTCGCCGCCGAAGACGGTCTGATCACCGCCGTAGGTACCGGCCCGGCCCCCGAACTGATCAATGGACTCCCCCTGAACGACTTCAGGCGCCACGACGCCACCGGCTGCGTGGTCCTGCCCGGCTTGATCAACACGCACCACCATCTCTACCAGACCCGAACCAGGGCCTGGCGCGACGCCGTCGACAGTGAGCTTTTTCCCTGGCTGAAAACCCTGTACCCCGTGTGGGCGCAGCTGTCGGACGACGACTTTTATCAGGGTGCTCTGGTGGGCTTTCGCGAGCTGATGCGCTCGGGTTGCACGCTGACCCCGGACCACCACTACCTGTTTCCCGCAGACGCTTCACCGCAGCTGATCGACATCACAATCGAAGCCGCCCGGGCGGCCGGGATCCGCTTCCACCCCACGCGCGGTTCCATGAGCCGGTCGGTCAAGGACGGCGGCCTGCCGCCCGACTCGGTGGTCCAGGATCCGGACACGATCCTGGCCGACAGCGAACGGGTCATCGGCAAGTACCATGACCCTGCGCCCGGCGCCATGGTCCGCGTCGCGCTCGCGCCCTGCAGTCCGTTTTCGGTCAGCCCCGAGTTGATGCGCGACACGGCCACGCTGGCCCGCCGGCACGGCGTGCGCCTGCACACCCACCTGGCCGAGACCCAGGATGAGAACACGTACTGCGAAAGCATCTACGGGCAGCGGCCCCTCGACTTCCTGGCTGACGTGGACTGGCTGGGGCCTGATGTGTGGCTGGCCCACGGCATCTGGTTCAACGACGAGGAGATTGCGCGCCTGGGCCAGGCCGGCGTGGCGGTCGCCCACTGCCCCAGTTCGAACATGCGGCTGGGCTCGGGCATTTGCCGGGTCAGGGATTTGCGCGCGGCCGGCTGCCCGGTCGGTCTGGCGGTCGACGGTTCAGCCAGCAACGACAGTTCACACATGTTGGCCGAACTGCGCCAGGCGTTGCTGCTGCACCGGGTCACGGCGGGGGCCGCTGGCATGACGGTCAACGAGGTGCTGGAAATGGCCACCCTCGGCGGGGCCGGCTGCCTGGGCCGCGATGATGTGGGGGCGGTGACGGTCGGGCGGGCCTGTGACCTGGCCGTGTTCGACCTTGAGGCCATCGGGTACGACGGCGCCCAGGATCCGGTCGCGGCCCTGCTGCTGTGCCATCCGGAACCGGCCCGGGCGGTGGTCGTCGGTGGAAATTTCTTC
Organism: Candidatus Krumholzibacteriota bacterium; assembly: GCA_024277025.1. Lineage (GTDB taxonomy): Bacteria > Krumholzibacteriota > Krumholzibacteriia > LZORAL124-64-63 > LZORAL124-64-63 > JAGRNP01. The sequence continues at coordinate 3,124 of JAJRWA010000161.1, forward strand.
GACAAGCGGCCCATTCGCCCTTAGACTGTCGCGGTCTGAACAGATCCACACGTTTTTCCGAGGAAGGTCGCAATGCGCACGAACAAGATGATCCTGTTGCTGACCGTGGCGCTGCTGGCAGCCACGATTTCGACTGCTGATGTCGCGTTGGCCCAGCGCGGCGGCATGGGCGGCAAGCCGCCGATCGAATTCGCTTTCACCTACGGCAGCATGTGGGGCGGCAATCTCGGCCTGTCCACGGGCAAGCTGCGCACGGGCACCGGCGGCAGCATGGGCTTCACGCTGGACGTGCCGGTGGCCCCCGGCACCTGGGCCGAGGCCAGCTACACCCGTCAGGACGGCAGTCTGGACTGGGACCCCAACCGCGCGTCCAAGATCACGCTGACCGACATGACGGTCAACGTGTGGCATCTGGGCACGATCAGAGCCTTGCACCAGGGTGGACCAATGATCCCCTTCGTCCAGGGATCCCTCGGCGCGACCTACATGAGCCCGTCCACCGGTTCGATCACGATCGACGGTGAGGACTACGCCATCGACAGCGTCACCAAGTTTTCCATCGCCTTCGGCGCCGGCTTCAAGGCCTACTTCGGCGAGGCCCAAAAGGTCGGCATCCGGGCGTCGTTCAAGGTCATCTCGACCCTGTACGATTCGGGTGGCGGCGTGTTCTTCGGCCCTGGTGGCGTGCAGCTGGGTGTCTCCGGCTCGGGGATCTGGCAGTACGAAGCGGCCGGTGGTCTGACGGTGAGATTCGGCGGCTGAGCCTTGACTCAACCATATCAGCCAGGCCCGGACATCACGTCCGGGCCTATTTTTCTGTCTGTGGTGCGCCCTCGTTCGGTGACCCGGTCGTGGGCCATGATTTGACATGCACATCCTGCTGGGGGAACGGGATCTCGACCCCCGCCGCGGCGAGCGCCTTGTAGATCCGCGTGTTCAGCTCGTCGATGACCCGGCCGCGAAAGGCCGGATGCTTCACCCAGACCAGTACCTGAAAATCGAGGCTCGAGGCCCCCATGGCCTTGAAGCGCACCGACGGTTCCTGATCGCTGCTGGTGTAGTCGACCTCCCGGGCGCAGCCCAGCAGCAGCTCCTTGATCTGGTCCACGTCACTGCCGTAGGCCACCCCCACATCCACCCGAACCCGCATGCGCGGCGACGGCCCACTCGACTCGTTGACGATCTTGGCGTTGCCGATCACCGCGTTGGGCACGGTGATCTCCACGTTGTCCCGCGTCAGCAGGCGGGTCGAACGCATGCCGATCTCGGTCACCACGCCGCGGGTCGTGCCGTCGATGATGATGTACTGCCCCACCCGATAGGGCGCGTCGGCCAGGATGAAGATGCCGGAGATGAAGTTGGCGAGCGTATCCTTGGCCGCAAAACCCAGGGCGATGCCCGCCACCCCGGCGCTGGCCAGCCAACTGGTCAGGTCGATGTGCCAGGCGGCCATGATCAGGTACGACATCAGGCCGAAAGTGAACACCTTGTAGATGAACTGGATCAAGGGCAGGGTCTGGGGCTGGATCCAGGCGAACCGTTCGGCATTGTCGCTCAGCTTGCGGAAGATGATCGCGCCGACGTTGACGGCAAAGCGGCCCCAGATCAGGACCATCAGGGTCGCCGTGATGCCCGAGACAATGTTGTCGATCGAGGTGTCACGGACCAGATCCACGGTCGCGATGTGCACGCCCTGCAGCAGAATCGTGCGGAAGACCGCCGGCCACAGCTGGGCCAGCACCCGGTCGTCCAGATTCGAGGCCGTGCGGCGGGACAGCCGATTCATGAACGGTACCAGGATGATCCGCGCCAGCAGGGCCAGCACCAGGGCCACGCCCAGAATAAGACCCACGCGCCAGAACTGGTTCTGCAAATGGAGATCCAGCCAAAGCCGCGACTGTTCAATCATCAGACTTCCTCCGGGATGGCCGGCCTGACTTTCAGGACCTTTTCCTTGCGAATCTCAACGGTGCCGGGCTTGGCGCCCCGCGGCTTGGTCACGTAGCGGGCCTGGGTGCAGCTGACCGCCACCTGCCTTGATTCCCGTTTCTTGCTGTGCCAGGCCGCCACCGCGGCGGCGGCCTTGAGCGTGGCGTTGTCCGCTTTGGCACCGGCCGGCACCTGCAGCACCACATGGCTGCCGGGCAGCCCCTTGACGTGGAACCACCAATCGTTGGCCTTGGCGATCCGCAGCGAGAGCTGATCATTGTCCTGGTCGTTCTTGCCGGCCAACACGATCCAGCCGCCGGGCAGCTCGTAGCGCCAAAGGCGGGGTTCGACTTTCTCGGGTCGGGGAGGACGGGGCATGGTTCCTCGGAGGGTCAAAGGGTTGTTTTGGCCAGCCTGCTCGCCGACAATATAGCAGAGAACCCACCTGGCGGGAATCAAGGTTCCACTCCCGCAGCTCCACGTGAAATGGTCGCGCCTGCTGCGCGCGAGGCGGCACGCATCAGTACGAATACGCCAGATCCCAGCCCAGCACAGCCCAAATTCGACTGTTTCGCCACAACCACCCTTTACATATATCTCTATTTTATGATATAATGTATTTATCTATGACCTCTAAGAATTTTTCCATTGGGGAGTATCTGGTGAAGTCGTTACGGAAATCTCTTACCTTGGTGACTGCGGCACTCATGCTGAATGCAGCAACCGGCGAGGCCCAACCCCAGCTGGGCCGCCCCACCCCCGTGCCCGCCACCCGCCACGTCGACTCCGACCGCCTGCCGGCGACCAAACAACTGACCACCACGCCCAACCACATCCGGCGCTCGGCCCGGGCGACCGCTGACAAGGCCGACTTCGCCGACTTCCGTGACATCGACCTCACCGCCGAGGCTCAGGGGGTCGGGACAGCCACTCGTCCCGCGCATCAGCTTTCCCCCGAAGTGATGCAACAGGTTCAGGACTTGACCGACCCCCGTTTCCTGCGCACCCGGCTGAGCAGCCAAAAATCCGGCGCACCCTACCGCACCGCCGACAAGGATCTGCCCTGGTCGGCGGACCAGAAGCTCGCCAACCCGACCAACATGAACGACGAGTACATCTCCATCGCCGAATACCCGGCCACGGGAAACCTCTACGCGGTGTTCGCGGCCAGGGACCTCGGCGGCACTGACCGCGATATCCACATCGCCCAGTCGACGGATCAGGGCGCCACCTGGACCGTCTGGGAAATGCCATCCTTCAACGAGGACGAATACCAGCCCGAAATCGCCATCGACGGCGGCGGCTACCTGCACGTGGTCTGGATCCGCTCCGACGGCTACATCCTGCGCGCCCGCACCACCAACCCGGATGAACCCACCCAGTGGGCCTGGGTCAAGGGCCTGCAGGTTGGCGAACCCTGCGCCACGCCTTCGATCGCCGTTTCCGGGGCCGGCGACTTCGCCAAGGTCTTCATCGCCGCCGGCTGGCTGACCCTGAACACCAGCTACTACCAGTATGAATGGACCATGATCTTCATGTCGTCCGGCAACGGCGGCAACTCGGTCGTCTACGACTATTTCCTGCCCGATGGCTACGCCGACTACTGGCCCGACGTGGCCATGAGCGGCGGCACCGTGCACTTCGTCAACGCCGAGGTCGACGGCTACACCGGCGAGACCGAGATCCTGATTGCGACCGATGTCTACACCGGCGGCTTCAGCAACCCCGCCAGCATGACCGGCTGGACCCCGAACAACGCCGGATTCCCCCAGATTGCCGCTGCGGGCAGCGATGTCTTCGTGGTCTACCAACTGGACTGGTCGGATGACGTAACCACCGACGGAGACATCATCTACGTCTACAGCTGGGACACGGGCGCCACCTGGTTCGGCCCCTACGGCATGGTCGCCGACGAATACGACAGCGTCGGGCCGACGATCTTCACCCGCGACGGCATTGTCGGCTGCCTGTGGCTGGACGCGCCCGCCGGTGCGGACGAATACCAACTCGGCAGCCGCCTCGGTTCCGGCTTCGGCGCCATCAACTTCTTCGGCGATGTGGAAATCGTCACCGAGCAGCCGCTGGTCGAACCCACCTTCCACTCGGCCTTCGGCGTGGTGACCACAGACCGGATACACGCGGCCTGGATCGACCGGCGCGACTTCGCCACCGAGGGGCACAACGTCTACACCAGTCGTCGCGAACTGCAGCCGAACCTGGCCCCCTTCACCCCCGCGGACTGGGACAGCTCCCTGCTCGCGAACATGATCTTCGGCGAACGCACGGACGGCTGGGTCGCCGCCGGTGACACGGCCTGGGTCAGTTTCGCCTTCCTCAACGAGGGCCTGAAGGATGCCACGGCCGACTTCTACGTGGACCTGGAAATCGACGGTGAAATCATCGGTTCCTGGCAGTCGACCGGCGGCCTGGCCACCGGCACCTACGTGCCCGTGGCCGACTTCCCGATCGTGCTGCCGGCGGGCGATCACACGATCACCCTGGTCCTGGATCCGACCGACGCCGTGGCCGAAGCCGACGAAACCGACAACACCATCAGCCGCACCTTTACCTGGCTCGATGGTGAGCCCGAACTGCGCTTCCAGCCCACCGGTCTGGTGACCGTGATCAACCCCGTCGCCAAACGCGCCGACGCCCTGAAGCTGGCCGCTGCGCCGTTGACCCGGCGCGAAATCCACCTGCCGGTCATCTCGGCCGATCTCAACGCCGCGCTGAATCAGGCCAAGAGCGGCGAGATGCTGCGCGTGATGATCGTGCCCGCCGAAAGACTCGACCCCAGCGCCATGTCCCTCGCCCTGAAGGACGCGAGCCGGGCCACCCGCCGCGAGGTCATGCTGGACGCGGCCCGCCGGCAATTGAACACCGCCCACGCCCGGCTGGCACCGGACCTGACGGCCCTGGCCAAGGCCGGCCTGGCCACCGAAGCTGAGCCCCTCTGGCTGCCCGGCATGCTCGCTATGCGCATGACCCCGGCCGCCGTGGAAAAACTGGCCCTGAACCCGGATGTGGGCTTGTTGTGGCTGGACGACCACCTGAGTGAAACATTTGGCGAACCATCAGTTACAGCCACGATGCAGGCCGCCGACAAGGCCCTGGCCTGGCACATCGGCGCCGTGGGCGCGGACCAGGCCTGGGCCCAGGGAGTGACCGGCAGTGGCGTTCTGGTGGGCCACCTGGACACCGGCGTCTCCTACGACCACCCCGACCTGGTGAACCAGATGTGGGACGGCGGCGCGGCCTTCCCCAACCACGGCTGGGACGCCGTCGACGACGACAACGATCCCTACGACGGGGACACCACCTGGAACCACGGCACCCACACCAGCGGCCTGATCGTCGGCGACGGCAGCAACGGCACCGCGACCGGTGTCGCCCCTGGCGCCACCCTGATGGCCCTGCGTTCGATCCCCGGCTACTTTGCCGATATGGTCGAGGCCATGCAGTTCGGCCTGGACCACGGCGTGCAGATTTTTTCCATGAGCGCCGGCTGGACCCTGCCGCCGGACGACGTGCGGGTGGCCAACCGCTACAACGCCGAACTGCTGCTGAGCCTGGATATCCCCTGGGTGTGCGCCGCGGGCAACGGCGACAACTACGGCAGCCACAATCCGGTGCCGACAGACATCGCCAGTCCGGGCGACTGCCCCAACCCCTGGTACGTGCCCAACGGCGGCCCGACCGCAGTCATCACCGTGGGCGCGCTTGACGTGGCCAACAGCATCGCCGGCACCAGCAGCTACGGTCCCACCGAGTGGAACACGACCAACACCAACGGCACGACCGACTATCACGACTATCCCTATCCCGGCGGCCTGATGAAGCCGGATGTGGCCGCACCCGGAGTGAATATCACCAGCACCAACGGCCTGGACGGCTACGTGGCCTACGACGGCACCAGCATGGCCTGCCCGGTAACGGCCGGCGCTCTGGCGTTGGTCATGTCCCAGACACCGGGTCTGTCGCCGGCCCAGCTGGCCGAGATGTTCGAGACCACGGCGCTGGACCTGACGGCCAGTCCCGCCAGCGGCGGCCGCGACAACTACTCGGGCGCGGGCCTGATCAACATCCCGGCGGCGTTGGACAAGGCCCCCACTGCCCGGCCCCTGCAGGTGGAGATCACGAACTTCGGCAACCTGCCGCTGGTTTTCGGTGGCGCCTGGGCCACCGCCGCCTGGATCCAGTTCACCGCCCCTGACGGCTACCTCGCCCCCGGCGACTCCCGCCTGGTTGCGGTGACGATCGACCCCACATTCCTGACCGAGGGCACCTACGAGGCCTCGCTGATCTTCCTGACCAATGATCCGGGCGGCCTGGCTGTCCTGCCGGTGACGCTGGTCTATGGCGACTACGTCACAGCCGTGGACGACGAAATCCCCGGTCCGGCGGTCAGTGGCCTGGACAACTATCCCAACCCATTCAACCCACGCACCGCCGTGCGATTCACGACCCGGGATGCCGAACACGTCGAGTTGGCGATTCATGACGTGCGAGGGCGCCTGGTACGGCGGCTGGTCAACGGCGATCTGGCCGGCGGCAGCCATGAATTCCAGTGGGACGGGCTGGACCAGAACGGCGGGGCGGTGGCCAGTGGGCAGTACTTCGCGCGGCTGGTTGTCGGCGGGCGTCAGCCCTTGACGCGAAAACTGATGTTGGTCCGTTAGGACAGCGCACCGGCCCGCTTCACTCCCTGAAACAGAAGACCCCTTTAACGCCAACTGATTGGCAAGCTGGGCCAAGCAGCGCAGGAACGCCATGCAACCAGCCTCCCCCCGGCTGCCTGATCCACGCCCCTACCGGAACAGAGCCTTCACTCCGCCCCAGGACGTGTTCGTGGTCCCCACGACAATTGCGTTCGGGTCCCAGCTGACGGCAAACCCGGCATCCTTGGTCGTCGGTTCGAACAACGTGCTGCCGTCATAGAACAGCAGATTGCCGGGCACGGAGTAAGCGATCGTGCCCAACCGGGCGTACGCATCGTGCGGCGTGTCGATCTTGACACCCAGCACACCGGCGGCCAGCCCCAGCTCCAGGGCCGAAAAATCGAAGTTCACCTGCTCAGTGCCGTTACCCACGGTCAGCACCTGATCGATCGAGGCGATCGGACGGTGCTGGTCGTCCATCACCGTACAAGTGACCGTGTCGCCGGCGGTCAGTGGCCGAATGCCGTTGAAATCAAAGAGTTGCACCACAACCATGAAGCTGACGGAAAGAAACTGGCCAGCACAGTCGGTGGTGAAGCTCTGGCCGGCCCAGGCGTGATCCCCCACGGGCAGAGCCCCAAAATACTCGAAATCCGCATGCACAAGATTGCTGATACCCGTGGCGCACTGGGCGCTGGCGAAATTCGCGCCGGCTGTCGTCAACAGCACAACCAGCAGTACAATGATCGTAGCCAATTTCCGCATCGGGATCTCCTCAATCATTTGGGTGGGGCGACAGACGGCAATCATATCACAGTCGCACTGAATCGACCGCAAAATTCCCGGAACTTTCCTTCGTGGTTGTAGTAATTCGACCGTTGCGCTTATATTGGGCGCTCTTTTGTATGCTCCAACTTGCGAAAAACCCGAAACCCCTGAGGAGTCTTCGCGATGATCGAAGTACGTGGAATCTCGAAATCATTCGGGACCATGCGCGCGCTCGACGACGTCTCGTTCCAGCTTGGCAAGGGAGAGATCCTGGGCTTTCTGGGCCCCAACGGCGCCGGCAAGAGCACGACCATGAAGATCATCACCACCTTCCTGGCGGCCGACGCCGGGACCGTCAAGGTGGATGGGATCGATGTCCTGAAGGATCCGCTGGCTGTGCGCCACCGGATCGGTTATCTGCCGGAAAACGTGCCCCTCTACCTGGACATGAACGTGCACGAATACCTGCGTTTCGTGGGAGAAGCCCGCGGGCTCAAGGGCAACCGCCTGAACGACCGCCTGGACTGGTGCGTCGA
>JAJRWA010000012.1 GCA_024277025.1 Candidatus Krumholzibacteriota bacterium
CGAGTGTCCTGGTGTCGTCGTCAGAGGCCATGTACAGCCGCCCGTCCTTGGCCCCGAGATAAAGGGTCGGCATGATGCGGCGCAGAATCGAGACCAGCTGCTCGGCCTGCATGCGCTCGGTGCCGCTCATGGCCGGATTGGTGCCCTGGGGCAATGCGGCCTCGAACTGCTCGAGGTCGATGTCAATGGTCCAGACCCGGAACTTCACGCCGGCCACCTTCTGGTCCTTGCCGCGGGTCAGGTTGTACCCGATGTCCAGATCGTTCATCCCTTCGAGGGTGCGGGTCAGCTTCTCCAGCGCGGCCTTGGCGTCAGCGGTCTCCATGATCGAGTGGGCGGACATGCCTTCATCAGTCAGCCGCAACGCCGCCGCCATGGGCGTGGCCCAGATTTCCATGCCGTCCAGGTAGTCCTCGACCCAGGCGCCATACCTGGCCGCCTGCTCTTCATCCATGCCGCTCAAAGCGTTCTTCATGGTGATCAGGTAGTAGTCGCGGAAGGTTGCGAAAACCCGCGTCTGATCCAGGGCGATCACCTGCAGGAAATCCGCGTCCGCGGGCAGGGCCGCCGTCAGGGCCAGGGCCCGCTGGAAGTCCGGCTGGGGGCCGACGTCCAGGGCGCTGCCGGGCTTGATGCCCAGACCCGTGTGCCAGGTGATCATCTCGCCGTCGGCGCCCACACTCATGTCCAGGCGCGTGATCGCATCCATGGCCGCGACGATCATCTCGCGCATGGCGGCGGCCTCGTCGGCGGTGAAGCCTTCGGCATCGGGACCGGCGCCATCTTCGCGCACCGGGATACCGGCCAGGCCCATTTCGATGAATGGCCGGAAGCTGGTGACCAGTCCCTCCAGATCCAGGGTCGCCGAGATCACGCCTGCGGGCAGATGGGCCGCCAAAGCAGGCACGCCGTCGGCCGGGGCGAGGGTCGGGTCCGAGACCAGGGCCAGGTAGCGGCCTTCCCGGAAGGTGCTTGGCAATTCCTGCGCAAAAGGCAGGTCCTCGAGTTTGGCGTTCTTGTCCTTCAGCCGCACGATGAAGATGAACGGCTGCTCACCGCCTCCCATCAGGTTGGGCAGGCCGGCGGCCGCAAACAGGGGTCGCTCCAGGTCAACAACATCAGTGAACCCCTCGAGGGTTTCATCGAATACCTTCAGAACGTCTTCGCGCGTGGCTTCTTCCTCGTCGCCGACACTGTTCATGATGGCCACATACCGATCGGCCAGGTCATTGACCGACGAGACCGCAATCATGGCCGAGGCCTCGGCCGGCATCAGCTTCTGCACGTCGCTTGGTATTTCGAAGGTCCCCGCCGCCACGGCCGGATTGGCCAGCAGCAGGACTCCGGTCAGCAGCAGCGGTCCCAACCATTTCCTGTTCATGTCTCTCCCCTTTTTCACAGTTAGTAGTCTTTCGGCTCGGTGATGGGTTTCGGTCCCTGGTCCGGCAGCTTGAATTGATTCGGCCGTTGCTGCAGCACCGCCCGCAGCCAGGGCTCGGGATAACCCTTCTCCTGGGGCCGGCCGTTCCCGTCCTTGACGTAACCGTCATTGTACTTGGTCAGCAGGTACTCGCCCAGATCACGCCAGCGACGAGTGACCATCTCGGCGTGCTGCACCGAGTAGTCGGTCAGATAACGACGCATCAGCCCGGGATTGGTTGCCGCCAGCTGCGCCGCCGTCTGCTCGACAGCCGGCTGCAGGTCCAGCAAATCACCTTCCAGCTCAGCCTGCACGGCCCGGATGTCCTGGATCATGTACGAGTATTTAAGGTTCGCGTAGTTCGAAACGAAGTTGAACACCCACCAGGCCGAGTCCCAGCTGAAGCGGCTCATGGTCCCGGCGGCGAAGCTGGGCGGCACCTCGGTGATGCCGCAGTACAGGGGCACGTAGCAGGTGAAATCGGTGTCATCGACGCCGTACCAGGAGAGCCCGCCGACCGCGTCGGGCAGCCACTTGCGCGACTGGGTGACCATCGAGAAGCCCGTCTGCTGGGTCGAAATGGGGCGCTCCCAGGTGTACTGCTCGCCGTCGACTTCAAAGCCCATGGGCCGCCAGCGCGTTGGGGAGCCGTAGGGCCCGGCATCCACGCCCCGGGTCATGTCCAGCTCGGTGCCCTCGTAGTGGTCGCGCATCAGTTCGAAGACATCCGCCACGGTCAGTTTGTGGTCCGGCCTGATCCACAGGGGCAGCGGTTCGGCACCCGCCACGCCGCGGTGAAAGTCCATGGGCCAGTCCCGGGAGGGGGCGCTGCGCCGGAACAGGCTCCAGACGCGGGTCGCGGTGTAGCGCAGGTTCTGCGGGTTGGCCGGATGGAAGGCGCGCCGCCAGCTGAAGTCGCCGTCCACCGCCGGATCATACCAGCCCTGCCGCTGGGCGAACTTGATCATCCCCTTGGTGTAGAGGCAGTTCTGCTTGTCGTGTTGCGCAAAGGTGTCGATGCGCCCCAGATTGGCGTGGGCCGCCACGTAGCCATCGGGCACGCGCAGAGCCACCCAATACGCCCCCTGGCCGCCCGGACCCGGTCCGACCATCTCGACCATCCAGGCTTCATCGGGATCACCGATGTAGAAGCTTTCACCGCTGCTGCGGTAGCCGTACTGGTCCACCAATTGGCCCATGACCGCAACCGCTTCGCGTGCGGTGGCCGCCCGCTGCAGCGTCAGCCGCATCAGGGTCCAGTAGTGGATCAGGCCCTCGGGGTTGATCAGTTCCTCGCGGCCGCCGGTCGTCGTCTCGGCGATGGAAACCTGGTGCTCGTTCATCAGGTTGACCACGGCGTAGGTGTGTGCCGGATACGCGATTTCACCCAGCACGTTGCCCGACCAGTCCTTGATCTGCTCGACCGCGCCGGGCTCATGATCGGCCGCCGGGATGTGCTTCAGGTGCGGGTGGAACTCACCGTCGCAGGTGTAGGTGATGATGACCGAACCGTCGATCGTGGCCCCTGGTGTGGCCAGGAAGTTGGTGCAGGGCAGGGCGGCCGCGGCGGTCAACAGGACGGCGGCGGTCACCAGGGGGAGGAAACGGCGCATGGACCTTCCTTTCGCGTGCAATCTAGAGTCCGAACATGATCGCGAGGCCAAACTTGTGGTCGGGGATATCGCCCAGCCCCCAGCGGTACTCGACGTTGTAACTGCGCGACCCGTTCATGGGGATGTTCAGGCCCGCGGTGAGCGACAGGCCCAGTTCCAGGTCGCCGCTGAGCATCATCGTCGGCCCGGCCCCGGCGTAGAAACGCAGGCCCGTGTCCGGCAGGGGAATCAGGTAGAGCCGCAGGTCGGCGTTGGCCACCGAGGCCGCGCCACTACCCGGCCCGAAGTCAAAGCTGGGGATGAGTGAGAAAGCGCCGAACTTGGCGGGAAACTCCATCTGGGCACCAAGATAGAAGTCGTTGGCATTGCCGCTGAACCCGGCCCGCGGCCCGAGGGATGAACCGGCCTGGGCGGTCGCGGCGGCAAACAGGATGGTGAGCAGAACAGCGGCGCCTCGGCGCATGGCGTCCCCCTGGGTTGGCGCGGCAAGCAGTGTCGGGCCGATCCTAGCAGGAAACCGCTTGGGGCCGCCAGTGGTATGTGGGGCGGTGTTTCACGGTGGGCCGGACACGGCGGCCCCGGACACCAGTCCGGGGCCGCTCGCGACCACTTCGTTCCCTTGCCGCCGGGCTCTACTTGGCCAACATCATCTTCCAGACCCCGCGGTAGTCGTCGGCGACCATCCGGGCAAAGTAGATGCCGCTGGGAACCGGTCGTCCGGCTTCGTTGCGGCCGTCCCAGCGCACGGTGCCGGCTCCCGCCGGTCGTGTGCCGTCGATCAGCGTGGCCACCCGGTGTCCGGCGATATCAAAGACCACCAACTGCACCTGCGCTTGACGCGGCAGTTCGAACGCGATCTCGGTCACGGGGTTGAACGGGTTGGGCGAGTTGCCCCGCAAGGCAAACTGGCCGGGCAGGTTGCTTGTGCCTACCGCGGAAGTCGCCGGGATGGCCGCCTCGTTGCTGACCAGACCTTCGTTGCCATGCACGTCCACCGCTGTCACCACGTAATTCCAGACGCTACTGCCGGCAGCAAATGGTTCGCTGTAGGCAAGATCTGTCGTGGTGCCCACCAGATTCCCTGCCTCCGGCACGACACCCGGTGTGGCAGCGCGGTATATGCGGTACTCCAGCAGGTCGCCATCATTCTGGCCGGAGGCCTGCCAGGTCAGGTCCACGCTGACACCCGCTCCGTAGACCGCCAACTGCAACGGCGCGCCCGGGGCCAGATTGTCCACCGAAAGGCCGGACATCGGTGCCGAGGGCCAGGACACAGAAGAGGAGTGCGAAAGCACCATGAACTCGGTCACAGGCGCGCCGCCGGCCACCGAGTCGGCAAAGGTAGGCGCGTTGTAACCGTACGCTGACAGGTACGCTGCGGGCACCTGGTCGATGTACGTCCAGCCGTCGGCCAGGGCGGCGGCCGCGCTGGCTTCATCAATCCCCGCAGCGGAAACCACAGCGGCCAACTCGCCGGGCGAGACGGGCCCACCAGCAGTCTTGGCCCCGGCCAGACGGTTCCAGACGGTGTAGTTGCTGATCCCCGATTCGGTGTAGTCGTCGAGGTAGCTGGCGGCCCAGCTCAGGCGCACCTTGCCGCCCTGATCCTGGGGGTAGTCGGTGACCGAGGTGATTGTCGGGGCCGGGTCACCGAGATAGCCGAAACGCTCGATACGTTGGGCGTATACGGACCACTCACCGGAGCGGTCGTCACCCCAGGCGAAGACCATGCTGCCGTCGGGTGCCGGCGTGGCCGTGGGGAACCTTTGGTTGCCCGGTGCATCGGTCACGGTCACCGGCGAGGACCAGCGGCGCGAGCCGGACAGGCTCAGTTGCTGGACGTAGATGTCGCGGGCATTGCTGTCCCAGACATAGGTCGGATAGCCGTCGCTGGTGATGGTCAGCTGGTGGTCGTACAACCCCTGCAGTCCGCCGAGTGACGGTTCCACCTGGACGCCATTGGCGGTCCACAGGGGCGTGCCATGGAGATCCTGGACCTGGGAAAAAATCACTTCCTTGCTCCCAAACCGGCTATCCACCCAACTGACATAAATACGCTGCGAAGGGCCGACAGCCACCCGCACATCAGTGACTAGGTTGCTCAGACCAATCACGCCCGCACTGCCGAACCAGTAGAGGGAGTTGCCGGTGATATCCATGAAATTGCTCCTTATGCCGGTGGCCTGGATACTGCCGCTGGCGTGGGTGCCCCACGCAATCGCGACGTTGCCCAGCCCATCGCCGGCAATAACGAGGTTGCTGGCGATCGAGCCAACGGAATGCTCACCGCCACTGCCAAAGCCGGCGTTGCTGCCTGAACTGTCAAAATGGGTGACGATACC
>JAJRWA010000162.1 GCA_024277025.1 Candidatus Krumholzibacteriota bacterium
CAACAAACAGGCTTGGCGACAGACAGAGAAACAGTTACACCGCGAACGGGGCTTGGTATGATCGCCCGATAGAAATCAGGCCGCAGCCAAGCTGCGGCCCGGGCGAGAAAATGGTGTTTCCGGATGGGAACTAGTCTAGTACTTCACTTCCACAGTATAGGTCAGGACCGTCTCGCCATCGGCCTTGACCGGTACGGCGAAACTCAGGCTGGTCGCGTCGACCTTCTCGTACGGCAGGGAGGAGTCGATGACCTCCCAGTACCCACCGACCGACTCGGCGACTTCCACCACCACGTCCTCGGCCTTGTGGTTGCGCAAGGTGATCCGGAAGGTGTGGCGATACAGGTTGTCGGCCAACCGGCGGCTCTCGCTGCGCACCCGCTCGGCCACCAGGTCGAACGCGTTGCCGATGGTCAGCTCGATTTCCTCGTCCTTCGGTGTGTGGTCGATCCGGTCCTCGCCCAGCAACTGGCGCGAACCGCTGGCCGACATGCCGTAGACCCGGAACACGCCGGCAGGCAAAGGCATCCCGAGCTTGTTGTCCGCCGAATTCTGCAGGCTGTAGCTCACCGCCACTTTCGAGTCGTCGCGCAGTTTCCCCTGGCCGCGGAAGAAACGCGGGCTGCCGTTGAGGCGATAGTGCCGCTCGACCTTGATACCCTCGGCCTCGAAGAGCGAAATCTGCTTGATCTGGTTGTCCTTCAGGGTCGTGGGACGGTCCAGCGTGTACAGGTGATAGTCGTAGAGGCTTTCCTCCCGAAAACCGCCACCCTTGTCGGCCACCGCCATCACCGTCAGCTCCCGCATGACCGCCCGTTCTGGCCGCGCCTGGTTGATCTCGCCGGCCACCAGCAAAAGGTTGGCCCCGCTGAAAGTGGCCCCGCAACGGTTGTCCACCGACACCCAGGCCTGCAGTCCCGCTCTGGTCCCCGCCTGGTTCAACTGCAGCACATAGTCCGCGCTCCAGGAAATGCCGCGGGTCAGATACGAAGCTTACACGGTCGACTGCCCGGCGCGGCTGGCCCGCGCCAGCCAAACCAGGGTCGGCCGCGCCCGCAGATTCTGCGGCAGTTCAGGCAAGGCCAGACGTCCGGGAACCTCGAACAGGATTTCGCCGTCAACCTGGTAGACCGGACCGTTGTTCACGCCCAGCAAACGACCATCGACCCGCGAACCGTCCTCCTGGATCCAGGAAATATCGCGCCCCACGTATTTGGCCAGGATGCGCTCGGGACTGAGCAGGTCGAATTCATAGTTCTGTTCCAGGACCGAGAAACCGGCCCGGCCTGTTCCCGCCACCAGCAGCGTGACTGGATTGATCCGCGCCGGCACATCCCTGAACTCGAATTCGAATTCGCCCTGCGGAAGTTGCACCTCGCGCACCTCCCGCACCAGGGCCAGATCGTCGTTGTAGACGGTGAGGTCCACCAATTCCCGATCCTGTTCACTGGAAAAAACAGGGTCGGCCGCCACGGCGGGAAGTCCCCACAAGCAGACCAACACGCTGCAACACAGGATCCTGATCAATTTTTGGCTGGACATGACTCCTCCTTCGAATCTCCGTCGATTGTCCGTCGGGCCAACGGCTGCAGCCCCGGGACCATGCTAAAACCTCTAAAGTACCAGACGTCCGGGTCGATCATTTTGTTGACACGCTAACGCGGCTAAACAGCAATTATTTCACGAGGTGCCGGAAATATCCACACCTGACCGAACCGCCTGGAGGTGCCCGGTGGGCCACACCATCCTCATCGTCGACGACGCCGAATTCATGCGCGTCATGCTCCGGGACATCTGTGTGGAGATGGGATTGGCAGTGGTCGGCGAAGCCGCGGACGGTGCCGAGGCGGTCGCCGCCTACCGGGACCACAACCCGGACCTCGTCCTCCTGGACATCACGATGCCCGGCATGGACGGTACGGAGGCCCTCAACCAGATTCTCGCCGCCGACCCCGACGCCCAGGTTGTCATGATCACGGCCCTTGGCCAGAAGGAGCAGGTACTGACCGCGATCAAGGCCGGCGCCCGCGACTTCGTCATCAAACCCTTCGACCAGGAACGGGTCACCGAAACCCTCGAGCGCATCCTGCCTTCGCTGACCGTCGCCTGATCCTCTAGCGCAGAATGGCCAGCGCCACCGCACCCAGCACAGCGCAATAGATGCTGAACTTCCAGAAATGATCCTGAATGACCGCCAGTGTGGTCCACTTCAGGGCCAACAGCCCGCCCCCGAAGGCCACCAGCGCTGACAACGCCAGCTTCAACCACTGGGCGTCCACCGGTCCCCCGTCCGCAACCTGCAGCACCATCGCGCCGACTATGGCCGGGATGCTCAACAGGAAGCTGAAGCGGGCCGCCTCGGCTCGCGGCAGGTTCAGCCACAGCGAGGCGGCAATGGTCGAACCTGAACGGCTGATTCCCGGCAGGATGGCGAGCGCCTGGCTGCAGCCGATCAACAGGGCCTTGCCCGCGGGCGGCGCCTGAGGCTCCCAGGGTTCGGACAACGGTCGGGTATCGGCAGCCGTGAATCTGGTCGAGAAAAGAACCGTGGCCGTGACCAGCAATCCCCCTGCGGCAAACACCGGGTGATGAAAGAGCGGTTCGACCGCCCCGCGAGCCAGCAGCCCGATAGCCACCGCCGGCAAAGTGCCGACAACCAAGGTGAGCATGTAGGCCTGGGCCGCTCGGTCCAACCGCAGCAGCCGCCGTATTTCGCGGCGGTAGACCACACACACCGAGCCCAGCGTCCCAAGATGCAGAACGACGTCAAAAAAGACGTCCCCCTGCCTGGCCTGCAGCAGCGTCTGCATCAACACCAGATGGCCG
>JAJRWA010000163.1 GCA_024277025.1 Candidatus Krumholzibacteriota bacterium
ATGGCAGGCCGGTAAATAGTAACAATGACTGCCCCGGCCAACAACGCACAAAAAAAAACCGCGTTGCCGCGGAATTCGCCTGGACTGAAAAAAGTGGAGCTGGTGTGCGGACTCGAACCGCAGACCTGCTCATTACGAGTGAGCTGCTCTACCAGCTGAGCTACACCAGCTCCTCAAAACCCGAACGGGAACTTGTGGTGCCTGGGGGCGGAATCGAACCACCGACACCATGATTTTCAATCATGTGCTCTACCAACTGAGCTACCCAGGCGCAAGTCCCTGACACGGGACGCGAGCCCCGCGGGAGAGGGAATAAAACACGTCGGATGGCGGAATGTCAAGGGGCGCCGGCGTTTTTTCGCGCCCGGCCGGTAAGTGACCGACCGGACGGCAGATATCACGCCTCAGAGGTCCAGTCAGCAGGCTGACTGGTTGGCCAGCTCGGTAATCGTGCTGACCACTTCATCCAGCTCAAACGGCTTGTACATGCAGGCGTCTGCACGCGACCAGGTGGCGATGAATTTCTCCCGATCGCGGGATTCGACCTTGCGTGCGGTCAGCAGCATGATGGGAAAGCTGGTGGCCTGCGGGTCGTTTTCCATCCACTCCTTGAGCATGCGGCTGACCTCGTAGCCGTTGCAGCCCGGCAGCATCACATCCAGGATCATGAAGTCCGGCGGCAGGCGCTTGGCTTTCTCCAGTCCCTCCAGGCCGTCGACGGCCGTGGCGACCTCGAAGCCGCGCCGCGACAGGCTGAACTCCAGGGTTTCCAGGATATCAGGTTCATCATCCACGACCAGAACACGCAGGTTGCGTTCCATTATTTTCGCCTCCAATGGGCCGGGACCCCGCCCGGCAACAAGTTCGACCTCAACTAGAGTTTTCGGCTCGCGAGCCCTGGCATTGACTGTTTATTCACCTCAGACGGCCGCCACACCAGGAACTGCCAGGCAGGCGGCGTTTCCCCAAGGGCCGACGACCCCCTGCCCCAGGCCTCGTTCCATGCGGTCTGATCAGCGACCGCTGTCGCGACCACCTTGTCCGCCAAACGCATGATCCGGCACGGCGCCACCGCCGACTGCTGCTGCTGGAACTCGGCGGCGGCCGCTTCAGCGGCAAAAGCCGTCGCACGCGCGGGGCTGCGCCCATCCAGAACCGCCAGAACACGCTCCGAATCCTGATCCAGCAGGGCCCGCAGCTGCCCCGCGCCCCGCAGCAGTTCTTCGCTGGCCGAATCCTGCGGCAGGGCGATCCACACGGTCGTCCCCCGCCCGGGCTCACTGGCCAGCCGGATCGAGCCGCCGTGCGCTTCGACCAGGGAACGCGTGATGGGCAGCCCCAACCCGGCCCCGGGCACGTTCGCCGGCTGGCCTTCCTGACCGCGGTACCAGGGTTCGAAGACCCGATCCTGATCCTCGGCACTCATGCCCGGCCCACTGTCCTCGACCACGAGGTTGAAGACATTCAGGTCCAGACCCAGCCTTTGGGCCAGCCACCAGGCCAGCCCCTGGTCGCTGTCGGGCCGGAACCGCGGCCGGGCTTCGACCCAGACCCGCACCAGCCCTCCGGCGGGCGTGTACTTGATGGCGTTGTTCACGACGTTGGACAGGATCTGCACAACCTTGTCCGGGTCCACTTCGGCCGGCAGCGTGGACGGCAGTCCGGCTGCGTCCAGGGTCAGGCCCGCCTGCCGGGCCGCGGCGCCCTGCATGGCCAAAGCATCCCGCAGGACCGGGCCCAGATCCGTGGCACAGCGCTGAATCGACGCCTCAGGCGCCCCGCCGCGAGAGGCGCCCAGCAAGTCACTGACCAGCCGCTCCAAGCGGTTGATGTTGCGCATGGTCATGCCCAGGAAACGGGACTGGCCCTCGCTGACCGGTCCCGTCTCTCCGTCGAGCACCAAGGCGAGACTGCTCTTCATGGAGGCCAGGGGTGTGCGCAGTTCGTGGCTCAGGGTGCTGACCGTTTCGGCCAGACTCTCGTGGCGCTTTGCCGGCACCGCCGCCCGGCGCAGGGCCACGACCCGCAGGGTCGCCTCGGCCGGCAGTGCCGGCCCCAGCCTGACTTCGAGATCCGCGCCCTCACCCGGGCACGTGACAACCTCGCGCGTGTGCCCACTGGCCAGCAGACGTTCGACGGCTGCCGAGAGCCAGCGTCTCCCGGCCAGTTCCGAGCCGCCCACGACCTCACGCAGCAGCACCCGACAAGCGTCATTCCAGGAATGCATCCCGCCGGCGGAAACCGCAGCCAGGGCTGTCGGCGCGCCCTGCCAGGCCGCCGCCAGATCATCCGGATGGAGCTTTTGCTGCAGATGGTCAGGCACTTTTTTCCTTCGCCTGTTGCGTCCGCAGATATGGATTTGGAATTATAATCCACGCCTGCAACATGTTAGCTCAAAGGCACCACTGCCCGACGGTGCCGTTTCCAGCCAAATTTGCAAGGGGTATGCCATGCTCACCCCGGGCGGGGCGATCAGTGGAAGTTCAAACTCCAGCGCCGAACTTTTCGGCCAGGAAGACACCGGTCGGGGATTGGGCATCGGCGGCCACAGCCTCGGGTGTCCCCTGAGCCACGACCCTGCCGCCGTGCCGACCGCCGCCGGGGCCCAGATCGATCACCCAGTCGGCCTGCCGGATCAGGTCCAGATTGTGCTCGATGACCAGGACCGAGTGCTCCTGGTCCACGAGCTCGTGCAGAACCTTGACCAGGGCGCGCACATCCTCGGCGTGCAGCCCTGTCGTCGGTTCATCCAGCAGATAGAGATTGTGTTGGCCCGAGGGCATGGCCAGCTCGCGGGCGATCTTCAGGCGCTGGCTCTCCCCGCCGGACAAGGTCGGCGCCGGCTGGCCCAGGGTCAGGTAGCTCAGGCCGACCTTCTTCAACAGCCACAGTCGCTGGCTGACCGCCCCCACGTCGCCGAAAAATCTGAGCGCCTCGTCGATGGTCAGATCCAGGACCTGGGCGATGTTCAAACCCTTGTAGCGAATCTCCAGGGTACTCGGATTGAAGCGTTTGCCCCGGCAGTCCTCGCAGGGCACCGTGATGTCAGCCATGAACTGCATCTCGACCCGGTGGTAGCCCATGCCCTGACAGGTCACACAGCGGCCGCCGGCGGTATTGAAGCTGAACCGGCCAGGGGCATACCCGTGGGCGATCGATTCCCTGGTCGCGGCGAACAATTCCCGGATC
>JAJRWA010000164.1 GCA_024277025.1 Candidatus Krumholzibacteriota bacterium
AACGGTCATGGCTGGAGAACAAGGGCGGCCAGATCACGGCGGCGGACCCCGACTGGTCGCGGTACCTGCTGGGCAGCGTCCTGACCGACATGGTGGACCACGATGAGGCCCTGGTCGGCAAGCCCCTGGCGGACAACCTGTGGGAGGATGAGCCTGCCTGGCGCCTGTACCGGGAATCGGCCCTCAGTGATCTGGGGTACAATTGCGTGGTCGAGCTGCTGGGCTCCCAGCCGGATGAGGTCAGTTTCTTTGCCGTCGGTTTTCTCAATTCCCTGACCTATGAAGTGATGGACCGCGGGCCGTGGGTGGACATGTCCGGCACGCCGGTGCCGTCGGCCATGAACATGATTTTTCGCGCCGAACGTCGACGTTACGCCGGTGGCGAGGAAGAAGTGTTGATCGGTGAGGCCCAGCGCAACGGTGACCGTGGCTGGATTCGGGTTGAGCTGCCGGTGCGGTCGTGGCGGGTCAGCACCTTGTCCGAAAGCCTGGTCAGCGAAGCAGGAATCCGGTTGGGCCGCTACCGGCCCCGGGCCGAAGTGGACCGGCCCGTATTGCTGTTGCTGGCCGATGACGAAGGTTGGCTGGACACCGGTCCGGCCGGCCTGCCGGGCAAGGCCGATGACACGGCCGTGGCGGCCCTGCGGTCGGGGCAGCGCGACTGGGCCGAGATCACGGTGGACGGTTCACGCTGGCTTTGCCTCTGGCGGCCGTTGCCCCGGGATGTGGCGCGCACGCCCGGTGAGGGTTTTCTGCTGGGCTTGCGTCGTTCGAACTGGCGAGAGAACTTGCTGGATGTTTCCCGTCTGATGCTGGTGGATCTGGTGTTTCTCTTTCTGCTGTTCCTGGTGGTGCAGGCGTGGCGTGGGCTTTCCGGCGAGTCCGGTCCCGGCCGCCGGCTCCGGCGTCCGGGGTTCCAGGAGCGCTTCCTGGCCGGCTACCTGGCCCTGGGGCTTATTCTGCTGGTACTGGTGGGGATGACGGTCGACCAGGTGGGCTCTGAACGGGTGCGGGCCGAGGCCCGGGCCCGCACGGGCAAGGGTTTGGCGCGCAGCGTCGAACAACTGCGGGCCCTGTTGGCGGAGCAAGCGCGGTCGCTGGTCGACAGCGACTACATGGATGATCTGATGCGGGGCCGTCTCGGTGGCCAGCGGCCCGTCGGCGAAGGCAGCGGCCGCGGCGGCATGGTCTTCACCGCCGACGGGGAGTTGTTGCTGGACGAGACCCTGAGCGATCTGTCACCGGATGAGGCCCGTGAACTGCTGGCCGCAGGACGCGCCTCACCCATGGTTGTGATGCGGGATCGCGGCGGGCTCTTCATCGGCACGGTGATCCCGCTGGATCTGGGCGACTGGGTCAGTACGCCGGATGTGGCCGGTCCCAACGTCGGCCACAGCCAAGTCACCACAACGGGGCTCTTTTTCTACCGGCAGACCCTGGACGAAGGATTGATTGCCTCGCTGGCCGAGCTGGCCGGCGGTCAGATCACCCTTGATCTGGACGGCCAGCCGCTGCTGGCCAGTCACCCGGCCACGGTCTTTGACGGCACGGTGCCGCTGTTGGCGGACCCGAACAAGATGATCCCGGTGCTGGACCATCGGCAGGGCGCCAGCGTGGTGGCGGCCGCCGGCCGCCCGTTCGCCTTCACCGCCGGCCGTCCACTGGACTTTCTCGAACGTGGAGCCAACGGCACGCTGGCCGTCAGCCGGCACCCGGCCGTGCTGAACCTGGCCTTTCCCGACCGGGAGCGCGAGTATGCCAACCAGCGCCAGCAGACCGTTCTGTTTCTGGCGGGCCTGGCCAATCTCATCCTGCTGACGGCCCTGGTGCTGGCGGTGCTGATGTCCTGGAACATCTTTCGGCCCGTGCGGCTGCTGCTGACGGCCACGCGCTCCCTGGCCCAGGGCGATTTCAACGCGCCGCTGCCCGATACCGGGGGCGATGAAGTCGGGCTGCTGGCCCAGGCCTTCGGGTCCATGCGGTCCGAGTTGTTGACGGCGCGGGACGACCTCGCGGCCCGGGAACAGTTTCTGGCCACGGTGCTGGCCAGGGTCACGGTCGGTGTCGCGGTGCTGGATGACCGGGATCAGGTGGTGGTTCTGAATCCGGCCGGCGCCCACATCCTGACCGACTTCCGCCCCGACCTGGCTGAGCGCGAAGGTGTGGTCGAACTGCTGCGGGAATTCCGGGCGCTGGGTCTGGGCGCGCCGCGCTACACCGGCGAACTGGTCAGCGCCGACGGCCGGCGCACCGTGCGCGGGGCCCTGGCCCCCCTGGAACTGCCCGGTGACCGCACCGACACGATGCTGGTCTTCGAGGACATCACCGAGTTCCTGACCACCAAGAAAATGGCCATCAACGCCGAACTCGCGCGCCAGGTGGCCCACGAAATCAAGAATCCCCTGACCCCGATCCAGCTGTCGGTGCAGTTGCTCCGGCAGGCCTGGCAGGACCGCCATCCCGACCTGGACCGCATCGTGCCCGACACGGTGGAACGGGTATTGCAACAGGTGGACCTGCTGCGCACAATCGCCTCGGAATTCAGCCTGCTCGGCCGGCCGGACGAACTGGAGACCGAGATCGTGGACCTGGCCGCAGCCGTTCGCGAGGTGACGGACGCCTACGAGACGGACCCGCAGGCGGGCCGGACGGTCGTAATCGACCCGATGGCCCTGCCGCCGGTGCGGGCGCACCGGGACTCGTTGCGCAAGATCCTGGGCAATCTGATGCATAACAGTCTGGACGCCGCCCGCCCGGAGGCGCCGTTGCAGATTGCGATCAACTGGCGAATCGCGCCCGATAGCCTGACCATGGTGTGGCAGGACAACGGCACCGGTCTGCCGGCCGAAGTGGCTGACCGGCTTTTTGATCCGTATTTTTCCACGAAGAGCAAAGGCACCGGGCTGGGGCTGGTGATCTGCCGCAATCTGGCCGACCGCATGCAGGGCCGGATCACCCTGGGCAATCGCCCGGACGGTGAAGGGGCCGTGGCCGAACTGACGTTGCCGCGGGCCGGGACCGCGTGAAGCGAGGGATACTGATGAATCGCCATGGACCACGAATTCTGCTGGGCCTCTGTTTGGCCGCGCTGTTGTCGGCGGTGCCGTCAGAGGCCCGGCTCGCGGATCTGGGCCGGCTCCGGATCGCCCGCCTGCACTACGAAGGCGGTGGTGACTGGTACTGCGATCCGAGCAGCCTGCCCAACTGGCTGGAACAGTTCCAGCGGCGCACCGGCATTCCGACCGCCCAGACCGAGGCCGTGGTGACCCTGGACAGCGAGGACCTCTACGAGTATCCGTTCCTGTACGCGTCGGGCCACGGGCGGATCGCCCTGGCTGAGGTCGAACTGGCCGAGCTTCGGCGCTACCTCGAGGCCGGCGGTTTTCTCTACGTGGACGATAACTATGGCCTGGATCCCTCCTTTCGCGCCATGGTGGCCAAGCTCTATCCGGACAACCCGCTGGAACCCGTGCCAAGCACCCATCCGATCTACCATTGCTTCTATGATCTGGCCGGGCTGCCCAAGATCCACCGGCACGACGGGGAACCGGCCCAGGGTTTCGGCGTTTCGCGGGAGGGAAGGTTGCTGATCTACTATTCCTATTCGTCGGATATTGGCGATGGGCTGGAGGATCCGGATGTGCATGGAGACCCGCCGGCGACCCGTGAGGCGGCCGCCCGCATGGCGACCAATATCCTGATGTACGCTTTGACTCACCCCTAGACGGGACCTGATGAACGTGAAGCCAGGCATGAACCCGAACCAGAACTTCGAGACCCGGCTGCGCCGGTTGCTGTCCGGCACGCGCCGCCGGGCGCTGGGTCACGGCCTGATCCGGTTCGGGGCCGTCGGCGGACTGATGACTCTGGCGGCGGTGTGGGCGGTGGGCGGCCGCACCGGTCCGGGCGCCTTCAACGGTTGGGGGCTGAGCTTGTCCCTGCTGGTGGCTCTGGTCTGCCTGGCCTGGAACCTGGTCTACCGGCCCTGGCGGAAACTGGCGACGACCGAGCAGTTGGCCCGGCGCATCGAACAGGAAGCCGACTTTGCCAATCTGGTGGTGGCCGCCGAGGAAGCCGAGCGGTTGCCCGAGCGCTGGCCTGATGGTACGCCGGTGGCCGCGGAGCTGAAGCGCCGCCTGTACCGGCGCGCCGCCACGGTGCTGGAACTGGTGACGCCGGCGGCGATCCTGCCGGTGCGCTACGCGAGGACGGCGGCGACGGGTTTGGCGGTCGCGCTGATTCTGTGCGCCGTCCTGGCTGTGCTGCGTCCGGCTGATCTGGCCCAGGGCATGCGGCGGCTGTTGCACCCCGCGCCAGAGGTGAACGGTGGCCGCGGCGGCGGCTTGTTCGCCGTCGGCGGCCCACGTGAGGTCATCGTGGGCCATGATGTGGCCCTGACCGGAGTGGACTTTACCGGCGCCATGGAGCCTGTGGTGACCGAAGTGCGGGTTGGCAACGGCACCTGGCAGGCGGTGCCCACGCGGCGCACCCCGCTTCTGGCAACGCCGATCGGTCTGCCCGACCCTTATCGGCAGTGGCAAGCCGCCGTGGAGAAGGTGCGCGAGGATTTTGCCTGGCGTTTGCGGCGGGGAGAGACGGTTTCGGCCGCGCGGCAGGTGCGGGTGCGGCATCATCCACTGTTGGCCGAACTGGCGGCCCAGGTCACGCCGCCGTCCTACACCCGGTTGCCGGCCCGGGATTTTGCGCGCCTGCCGGCCTGGATCGAAGTGCCGGCCGGCAGTCGCCTGAGGGTATCCGGTCGCTTGAACCATCCGGTCGTTTCGGCTGTGATGATCACTGACGCGGGGGACAGCCTGGCCCTGGCGAGCGACTCACTGAATGTGCGCGGTGAGGTCGAAGTCAGTAGCGACCGCAGTTTCACCATTGATCTGACCGATGCTTTCGGCCTGCACAACCAGGCGCCGCTGCTTTACGAGGTGGCGGCAGCCCCGGACCAGCCGCCGCTGGTGACGCTGACCCGGCCCGATGATGACGGCATCCTGCCCCTGTCCGGTGAATTCGTCCTGGAGACCGAAAGCGCTGACGACTTCGGTCTGACCCGGTTGCGCCTGCTGACGCGCACGGGCGCCGCAGTACCACGGCACGCAGCCGCCGGTGAAGAATGGCTGGGCGGCGTGTTCTGGTCCGGACCAGGCTCGCCGGCTGCGTCCGACAAGTGGCTGGCGATTCAAACTGCGGCCGGCGTGCTGCGCGTGCGGCCGACCCGACTGGACAGCGGGGATTCGCCCCTGCGCGGCCGCTTCCGGCTGGACGTGCGGGCTGACGGCCTGGACCTGGTGGCGGGTGATGGCCTGGATCTGCTGGTCGAGGCCGTGGACAACAAACAGCCCGCGCCCGCGGGCCGCACCCGTTCGGCGCGCCTGCGCCTGCAACTGCCGTCGGCGGCCGAGGTTCTGGTCACTCAGGATGAGACCAACAGCAAGCGTACCGACGAACTGGAAGAGATGCGCCGCCGCAGCCGCGAACTGAACACGGACCTGGACCGCTTGACCCGTGAGCTGATGAAGAACCCGGTGCCCGACTGGGCGCGCCAGCAGGAGATGGAAGCGGCCATCGAGCGCCAGCAGAAGCTGCAGTCGGAACTGGCCCGCGTGGCCGAGCAACTGCGCCGCGAATTGGAGAAACTGGCCCAGAGCCAACTGGCCAGTGAAGCTCAGCTGGACAAGGCGGACCAGATGAGCGAGCTGCTCAACCAGAACAACAGTGCCCAACTCAACGAGCTGGTGCAGAAGCTGCAGGAAGGCGGCCAGGCCTCGCCCGAGGATGTGGCGCGCGCCATGGACGAGGTCGCGCGCAACCAGCAGGATATGGCCCGCCGCCTGGACGCGGCCCTGGCCATGCTCAAGCGCATGGCCCAGGAACAGGAACTGGACGGACTGACCGCCCTGTTGGAAAAAATGATCCAGAAGCAGCAGGAACTCGTGGACCTGAGTCGGCAGCTGGCTGAACAGCAGGCCCGGGAAGAGCAGGCTGCGGCGCAGGCACCCGCCGGCGAGCAGGCAGCCGATGAGACTCCCGAAGCGGGTCAGGAGGGTGAACAGAAGTCGGGTGACCAGCCAGACGGCGAGCAGCAGGAGGGCGAGCAGCAGGAGGGCGACCAGAGCCCGAGCGGTGACGAGGCCCAAGCCGACCAGCAGAGCGGCGAGCAGCAGGACGGGCAACAGCAAGAGGGTGACCAACAGCAGGGCGACGCCCCCCAGCCCACGGCCGAAGAGTTGGCCCGTCGTCAGGAAGCCCTCCAGAAGGAAATGGATCAGTTGCAGGAACAGCTCGAGAAGGCTCTGGAAAATCTGCAGAAGGAAAACGCCGAGAACCCCAGCGAAGCCAACCGGCAGATGGCCGAGTCCGTGGAAAAAGCTCTCGACCAGGTCAAAAAGCAGCAGCAGGAAAACAAGATGGGCAAGGCCGGCGAGCAGCTGCAGCAGATGGATCCGCAGAAGGCGGCCGAGATGCAGGAACAGGCCCTGCGCGATCTGGGCTCGCTGTACAGCGTGCTGCTCAAGTCCCAGCAGGCCATGCAGCAGGCCATGAAGATGGAGCAGGTGGGGAGCCTGCGCAGCCTGGCCTCGGACCTGTTGGCGCTGTCGGCGCGGCAGGAGGAAATCTCCCAGAAGATCCCGCCCCAGTTGCGGGACATCCGGGCGCTGGATCTGACCCGCAGCCAGCACCGCCTGCAGAAGGCGGCGGTCAACGTGCGGTCGGGCCTGAGCGAATTGATGGCCGAAGCGCCCAACCGGATCATGAAGCTGCTCAAGCAGCTGGACGGCCTGATCGAGACCATGGGTTCGGGTCTGCAGGCCATGGAGGATAACCGGGTACAGGTGGCGCGGCGGCAGGCCCGCGAGAGCCTGTCCCAGACCAATCGCATCGTGATCGGCCTGTTGACCGAGGCCCAGATGCAGGGCGGCGGCGGTGGCAGCGGCAATCCCCAGCAGTCCCTGAGCGAGAAGCTGCAGCAGATGGCCCAGCAGCAGGCCGAGCTCAACGGCGTGACCGAGGAGTTGCGCCGCATGCTGGCCGATCGCGGCATCAGCCAGGCGGCCCGGGCCCGGATGAAGCGCCTGGGCGAAAAGCAGGCCCAGATGGCCGGCCGCATGGGCGAACTGGCCGAAGAGGAACGCCTGCAGCCCGAGGGCGAGCGGTTGCTCGGGGATCTGGCGGAGATGGGCAACGAGATGGAACGGATCAGCCGCGAGATCGACGACGGCCTGGTCAGCGAGGAGACCCTGGTGCGGCAGGAGCGCATCCTGAGCCGCATGCTGGATGCCCGCAACAGCGTCCGGCGGCGCGATTTCACGAGTCGGCGCGAGAGTCAGACCTCGCGGCGGCTCTATACCGAGCAGTCGGGCCGGCCCGGACACGAACGCGCCGATGCCAACAGCCCGTTTCGGCTGAAGTACCAGCCGCTCGAGCAGGCGCCCATGGAATATCGTGATCTGGTGCGCCGCTACTTTGCTGCCCTGGATTCGCTGGGTCAGTTGGCCGGACCACCGGCGGCAGGGGACGTGCCATGACCGGGCGCCGAATCCTGATCCTGCTGCTGACGCTGACGGTGTGGTCTGCCGTGGGGCGCGCCCAGGTGCCGCCGCCGGCGAAGGGCGAGCAGCCCAACGGCGAGAAACGGCTCCAGATACCCGAAGAATTGCTGCGCCGCGGCCAGCCCGGCGGCATGGTCGGCGCCCACCAGATGATGGAGCTGCGGCGGCGCCTGCTGGAACTGGACCGCTTGCTGGCCCTGGGCAATCTGGCCCAGGCCCAGGCTCTGGTCATCGACCTGGAAATGCACAGCGGCCTGGCGCGCGAGCTGATGCCCCGGCGCATCAAGCTGGCCCAACTGCAGGGCCAGCACGACAAGGCCATCGAGCTGGCGCGCGAAGCTCTGGTTGAACAGAGCCGCACGCCCGGCCTGTGGCGCAGCCTGGCCCGCTCGCTGCTCGCGGTCGGCGATGTCGACTCGGCCCGGATTGCCCTGGACAAGTTCATCGGCGTGAGCCCCAACCGGCGCAGTGCCGCCATCGTCGGCCTGGAGATGTGTCTGCAGTCGGATCATCCGGCCATGGGGGTGGGGCTGGTCGATTCGATGCGTCTGGCCCTGCACGAGCCGCGTTTCCTGGGCCGGCAGCGGGCCATCGGGTTGCTGGCCCTGGGCCTGGAAGAGGACGCAGCGGCCGAGATCAGCGCCGAGCTGCGCTTCAATCCCTACAACTATTCGCTGGTGCGGACCGAGCTGCTGGAAGGCCCGTACCAGCCGGATGTGCACACGAAGTTCCTGGCCGAGCTGACAACCCGTGCCAAGGAGCCGCAGGCCAAAGGAGGCGAGGCGCTGCTGGTGGCCAACCTGCTGCTGTCCACCGGCCACGCGGCCGAGGCCATCCAAATGGTCGAGCCGTTGTACGCCAAACCCAATCTGGTGATGGTGCTGCTGCAGAATTGCCTGACCTTGAGTCGTGAACTGAAATTGCTGACGGACCCGGCGCAGGTGCCGCCGACGGTCGAATTCCTGCTGGCGGTGCTCGGACGTCTGACAGGGCCCGAGACCCGCGATCTGACCATGCGCCGCCGGGCGTCCGACTACCTGGCCGACGTCTGCGGGACCGCGTTGGAACTGGATCAGCTGGGTGCCGATCCGGTCGAGAGCCTTGAAATATTCGGCCGGATGCTGGACCAGGTGCGGGCGGTGAATCCGGGCAGCGAGCGCTTGTATTCGGCCCAGATCCAGCTGGCGGTCTACACCCGGGACCGTTTGCACGACCCGCGGGGAGCGGCGCGGCGCCTGGAGAACATGCTGCTCAATCCCGACCTGCCGACCGAGGGTCTGGCCCTGGTCCGGTTGACCCTGGGCGAGAGCTATCTGGCGGCCGGCGATACCTCGCGGGGCCGGGTCGTGCTGACCAGCCTGGGGCGTGATCCGGAGTTCCGGCAGGCCGGTGGTCATGCCCACTATCATCTGGCCCGGCTGGATCTGGCCGAGGGGCACTTCGCCACGGCGCGGGACCGGTTCGCCGTGATCGCCCTGGACAATCCCGGGGCAGCCTACGCCAATGACGCGCTGGACCTGGGCCTGATCATTGCCGAGGAAATGGACAACCCGACCGGTGGCCCGGATATCCTGGCCCTTTACGCGCCGGTGGTGTACTACGAGCTGACGGCTCAGCCGGACCGGAGGGTGGCCGCTCTGGAAAACTTTGTCACTGCGGCGGGCCGGCGGCTGGACATGAGTGAGCCGCAGCACCTTTATGAGAAGACGCTGTTCGACCTGGCGACGGCCTACGCGGAGAACGGGCGCACCGACGAAGCGCTCGACCTGCTGAAACGCGTGGTGCTCGAGCATCCGGACGGGCGCTATCCGGCGCGGGCGCTGGCGTTG
This sequence comes from Candidatus Krumholzibacteriota bacterium, assembly GCA_024277025.1. Taxonomy (GTDB): domain Bacteria; phylum Krumholzibacteriota; class Krumholzibacteriia; order LZORAL124-64-63; family LZORAL124-64-63; genus JAGRNP01. Next base: position 9,389 of record JAJRWA010000164.1, read on the forward strand.
CAGGGCGACCTGCTGCAGCGGGTGGGCCGGCGCACGGGCGCGCGCTCGGCGTGGGAGCAGCTGTTGGCCCAGTATCCGGACTACCTCTTCATCGACGATGTGCGCGACAGCTTGCGCACCTTGCCCAACTGACAAGGGATATGTGATGCACAAGGCGTGGGGAAGATTGCTGGCCGGCTGGCTGTTGGCCGGCAGCCTGCTGGGCGCGACGGCGGCCCGGGCCGAAACGTATATGTTGATCCCCATGGATCTGACCCAGACCAACCATCTGCGCGCCTACGGGGTGGCTTTTCACACCTTGCAGGCCAACGAGAAGGTCAACTGGCTGCTGAACTACCGCGGGGGCAGTTTCCTGATCAAGGACAACACGCGGGTGAAACTGGACGCACGCCTGCTAGGGGTGGACTTCGAGCTGATTGACGACGCGTCCGTGGCGGCCATCCGGGCCGAGGTCAAGCAGGAGAACATGGAAGAGGTGCTGCTGGAGAAACCGCCCCGGATCGCGGTGTACAGTCCGCCCAACAAGCAGCCCTGGGACGACGCGGTGACCCTGGCTCTGACCTATGCCGAGGTGCCGTACGACGTGGTCTACGACGCGGACATCGTGGCGGGGCGGTTGGCGGAGTACGACTGGCTGCACCTGCACCACGAGGATTTCACGGGCCAGTACGGCAAGTTCTACGCGAACTTCGGGCTCGAGCCGTGGTACCTGGAACAGAAGCATTTCCACGAGCAATTGGCGGGCGAGCTGGGCTTTGGCTCGGTGTGGGAATTGAAGCACGCGGTGGCGGGGATCATCCGCACCTATGTGGAGGGCGGCGGTTTTCTGTTCGCCATGTGCAGCGCCACCGATACGATCGATATTGCCTTGGCCTGGTTGCGCACCGATATCGTGCCGGCCCCGTTCGACGGCACGCCGATCGACCCGACCTACCGGGCGCAGGCGAACTTCGACGGCACATTCGCCTTCCAGGATTTCAAGCTGACGACCAATCCCATGGTGTACGAGTTCTCGGATCTGGATACGAGCAACTACGCCATGATGCGCGGGGCGATGGCCGACTACTTCACGCTGTTCTCGTTCGCGGCCAAGTACGACCCGGTGCCGGCGATGCTGACCCAGAACCACGTCAACGTGATCAATGGTTTTCTGGGCCAGACGACCGGCTATCATCGCCGGCATCTGAAGCGTTCGGTGATCGTGCTGGCGGCGGTCGAGGGCACCGACGAGGTGAAGTACATCCACGGCAAGCGCGGCATGGGCACCTGGACCTTCCTGGGCGGTCACGATCCCGAGGACTACCAGCATCGGGTGGGGGATCCGCCGACGGATCTGGATCTGTATCCGACTTCGCCGGGGTATCGGTTGATCCTGAACAACGTGCTGTTTCCGGCGGCCAGGAAGAAGCCGCAGAAGACCTGATCACCGCGGAAATCCGTGGTCCATCAATTCGAGGCTCGATTCCCCCGGCTCAAACATTGATTTCCCCTAGTTATCTGCTAGGATATGGTATCGGGGCTGTGTGCAGCACCCGTTTTCGGGGCTCGGTGGGGTCACCGATCCGTGGCTGGTAGACTTGGGATGTGGGCAAGCGCCCTGGAGAAAACAATGGAATTCCCCCCCTGCAAGAAATGCGATGAAGGCATGCTGCTGCCGCTGTCGGACTACGGACGCGACGGCGCACCGATCCGGTACAAGGCCTGGGTCTGCCACAATCCCCGCTGCGGGTTCAGTATCCGTATCGACAACGGGGAAGTGAGTCTGGGCAAGGACCTGCGCGAATCGGACAAGTAGATGTCCGGCCGACCAAGAGAATGCAGAACCCGGATCAGGTCTGGTCCGGGTTTTTTCGGGTCCGGCCGGGGTGGCGCATCTGCAGCAGGTATCGGCCCAGCAGCACCAGGAAAACCAGCGAGCCGGCGGTGATCAGCCAGTCGGTCACCGTCAGCGGGGCCACCTCGTCGGTGGCCTCGTTGTTCCACAGCATCATGCCCAGCGAGATTCCGTTGTGCACCATGTGGGTCACCCAGCAGGCCCAGACCGAGCCGGTGGCTTCATAGACGACCGCCAGCACGAAGCCGATGCCGATCAGGCCGAACAGGTACCACGGCTGCCCGTGCACGATACCGAACACCAGGGACGAGACGATGGCGGCGGCCCAGGGACCCCAGTGGCGCGAGATGGCCCGGTGCAGCAGGCCGCGAAAAATGACCTCTTCGGCCAGCGGCGCGGCGACCACCACGGTCAGAATCGCGAGGCCGAGGTCCAACCCGCCGGTGGGCATGTTTTCGGCCATCAAGGCCACCCAGGTCGGATCAGCCGGATGGAGTCTGAGACTGAGCTGGGCCAGCAGCGAAGTGGGCGCCAGGGCGGCCAGGGCCATCAGGCCGGCGGCCACCAGCACGACCGGCGAGGCGCCGCGCAGACTGAAATCGCGCGCGACCGGCAGGCCCAGATTGCGGGACAGCAGATACAGGGGCGCGAAGACGCCGCCAAGGGTGCCCAGCAGCACCGGGAGAAACAGACCGCCGCCCAGGGCGTAGAAGACAATCTGCACGGCGAAGTCGCCGATCATCAACATCACCGTCAGGCCGAGGATGCGTCCGGTCGACCAGGTGGCCCACAGGCTCGGGTCTGTGGGCGGGCGGTAGGGAGGTATTTCCAGCTGGTGGTTCATGGCGCCCATAATCGGTGTCCGCCGGCCCGATGGCAATGGGATTCATGTGCATTCGGCCGCTGAAACGGTTATTATGGTCGCAGATCCTCCCGCGCGGACCATCATGCCAACGAAAGGGCCGTATCCGTGGCCGAAAATGTTGAATTCCCGGTGCCCCGGCGCAGTGATCGCCCCATCCAGGCCGTGATTTTCGACCTGGACAACACCCTGACCGATTTCATGAAGGCCAAGGAGGATTCCATCCGGGCCGCGGTGCAGGCCATGATCGACGCCGGCCTGCCCCTGGGCCTGCAGGAAGCCACGGACCAGATCTTCGCCATCTACAAGAAGCGGGGCATCGAGCACCAGCGCGTGTTCAACCTGTTTCTCGAACAGACCATCGGGCACAACGACGACCGCATCCTGGCCGCCGCCGTGGTGGCCTATCGCCGGGCCCGGGACGGCTCGCTGGTCACCTATCCGCACGCCCGGCTGGTCTTGAATCGTCTGCTGAAGGAAGGCTACAAGATGGCCGTCGTCAGCGACGCGCCGCGCTTCGAGGCCTGGATCCGGTTGACCTCCCTCGGGCTGCAGCACAGTTTCGATCTGGTGCTGACCCATGACGACACCGGCGCCCACAAGCCGGACCCGCGGCCCTTCCAGATGGCGCTGGAGATCCTGGAGGTGCCGGCTGAACGGGCGGTGGTGATCGGCGACTGGAAGGAGCGGGATATCCTGGGCGGCCGGAACGCGGGGCTGCACACGGTCTACGCCCGCTACGGCGACCAGTACAGCCAGTACGCGGACAAGTTGGAGGGCGAGGGCACGGTGCCCGATTTCGTGGTTGATGACCTGTTGCAGTTGTTGGACGTGATGGACAAACTCAATGGCGCTGCGGCGACCGACAAAGGGGACTGAGATGCGAGTGAGCACCGCCAGGGAAATGGCCGAGATCGACCAGGCGACCATCGCCACGGGTGTGACGGGCCTTGAACTGATGGAACGGGCCGGCGAGGCGATGACCGAGCTGGTCCTGGACTTCCTGCACGAGCACGAGGACGACCACGTGCACGGTCCCGGTTGCGGGCACGAGCTGCCGGTCACGGTCCTGGCCGAGGGACCGGCCGGAGTGCGGCCGACCGGCGTGCTGGTTATCTGCGGCAAGGGCAACAACGGCGGCGACGGCCTGGTCGTGGCGCGACTGCTGGCCGAAGGCGACTGTCCGGTGTCGGTCATGCTGCTGGCCCGGCCAACCGAGCTGAGTGCTGATGCCCGCGCCAACTTCGAACTGCTGACCGACGATGTGGCGGTCTTCATGCCTGAGCCCGAGGACTGGGCCGAGGCTTTCACCGAGCTGGCCGAGACGGCGGACATGGTCGTCGACGCGATCCTGGGCACGGGCATCGTGCCGCCCCTGCGCGGGCCCTACATCGACCTGATCCGCAACATCAACGACGCGGGCGTGCCCTGCCTGGCGCTGGATATCCCCTCGGGGGTGGGCGGGGACGACGGCCGGATCGATCCGGTCGCCGTGGCGGCGGACCTGACGGTCACCGTGGGCCTGCCCAAGCGCGGTCTGCTGCTGGCGCCGGGCCGCGATTTCGCCGGGGATATCGAAGTGGTGGACATCGGCTTCCCGGAGGAGATCTGCGAGGCCCACACGCCGGATGTGCACTGGTTGCCGCGGCTGGAATATCTGGCCCTGCTGCCCGCCCGGACGTCCGTCTCGCACAAGTACAAGTTTGGTTCACTGTTGGTGGTGGCTGGCTCGCGTGCCTTCGGTGGGGCCGCGACCCTGGCCGGCATGGGCGCTTTGCGGTCGGGTGTGGGGCTGGTCTCGCTGGTGGTGCCACGCGGGTTGGAAACCGCCATGCGGGTCAGTCTGCCCGAAGCCCTGACCAACGCGGTTCCGGAGACCGATCAGGGCACGATCGCGCCTCTGGCTGAAGATGTCTTCAGCGCCCTGAGCAGCGGCAGCAAGGCGCTGGTCGTGGGACCGGGACTGGCCGGCGATACGGAAACCGACCAGTGGGTCTGTGATCTGGTCGCGGCCCAGACGACGCCGCTGGTGCTGGACGCTGACGGCCTGAATGCCTTTGCCCGGCTGGATCGGGAACCCCGGTTCGGCACCGACCAGGTGATCCTCACGCCCCACGCCGGCGAACTGTCCCGGCTGGTCGGCCTGACCAGCGATGAGGTGGACCGGCGGCGCTTCGAGCTGGTGGCCGAGTACGCCCGCAAGTGGAACGTCGTCCTGATGCTCAAGGGCGCGCCGTCATTGATCGCCGCCCCCGACGGGCGGGTCTTCATCAACGCCAGCGGTGATGACGCCCTGGCCCGTGCCGGCAGCGGCGATGTGCTGAGCGGCCTGCTGGGCGGGTTGCTGGCCCAGGGCCTGAGCGCGCTGGACGCGGCCCTGCTGGGCGCCTACCTGCACGGCCTGGCCGGCACGGCGGCGGCCCGGGGCCTGAGCAGCCGCAGCGTGCTGGTCCGCGAGGTCGCGACCGCCATCGGGCCGGTTTTCGAGGAGATGGAGAAGGAAGCCAGTACGGCGGCGGAACTGCGCGAGCGCATCTGGCAGGTCAATCCGTGAAGGTCCTGGGTATAGAGACCTCGTGCGACGACACGAGCGTGGCCTTGTACGACAGCGAAGGCGGGGTGGCCGAGAACCTCGTGTCCAGCCAGGTGGATCTGCATGACCACTTCGGCGGCGTGGTGCCGGAGCTGGCCAGCCGGGCCCATCTGGTGAACCTGCTGCCGCTGGTGGAGGTGCTGCTGGAGCGTCAGCAGCTGCGCCTGCAGGATCTGGACGGGGTGGCGGTTACGGCCGGTCCCGGCCTGATCGGTGCCCTGCTGGTGGGCCTGAGTACGGGCAAGGCGTTGGCCATGGCGGCCGATTTGCCCCTGGTCGGCGTGCATCACATCGAAGGCCACATCCTGGCCAACGCCCTGACCGCGGAGATGCAGCTGCCGGCGGTCGTGCTGGTGGCTTCGGGCGGGCACACCGAACTGATCCACATGCCGCTGATCGGCCGCTACGAAAGGTTGGGCGGTACGCTGGACGACGCGGCGGGTGAGGCCTTCGACAAGACGGCCAAATTGCTGGGTCTGCCCTATCCGGGGGGCCCGCAGATCGACCGCCTGGCCCGGCAGGGCACGCCGGGTGGGTTCAGCTTTCCCCGGCCCTTGCAGAAGGATCCGCGGCTGGCTTTCAGTTTTTCGGGGCTGAAGACCGCGGTGCGCACCGCGGTGGATGGCCTGCCGCGCCCCCTGGAGCCTCAGACCGTGGCCGATGTGTGCCACGAACTGCAGGAGGCCATCGTCGATTCCCTGTGCGCCAAGCTTTTTGCCGCCGCCCGCAAGAAACATGTGGGTGCGGTCTATCTGGCCGGTGGCGTCTCGGCCAACGGGCGCCTGCGCGAGCGGGTGGCGCGCGAGGCCCGGCAGCGCAGATTGCATTTTGTGGCCCCTGATCGCGTGTATTCAACTGATAACGCGGCGATGATTGCCTATGCGGGTTATTGCCAACTCAGGGCGGGCCGGCGGGATTCCCTCGACTTGGACAGTTTTCCCCGTGGGCCCATTGTCAGTTGGGCCTGACCATTTCCCGACTTCCGCGATATTTCCTCACATGGCATAGCCTTTGCGTCCGGTTCGGCTGCGTGGAGCCTCAGGGAAGGGGAAGCCATGCCTCTCGTCCAGACGAAAAGGGAAAAAATGACGGCGAAAGCACGAATTCTCGTTGCTGATGACGAGCCACACATCCGGCGAATCCTGCAGTTCCTGTTGGAACAGGAGGGGTTCGAGGTGCAGATGGCTGAGGATGGGGAAGAAGCCTGGAAGGCTGTGGCCAGTTTTCAACCGGATCTGGTGCTGCTGGACGTGATGATGCCACGCATGGATGGATTTTCCGTACTGGAGATCATTCGTGCCGGTTTCGAGACCGCCCGGCTGCCGGTGATCATGTTGACGGCCAAGGGGGAGGAGGCGGACAAGGTCAAGGGCCTCAAAGGCGGGGCCAACGACTACATCATCAAGCCGTTCAACCACGACGAACTGCTGTTGCGGGTGAGCAACCTGCTGGAGGCCACGCGGCGTGAGCGCGAGGCCAATCCGCTGACCGGACTGCCGGGCAACCGCGCCATCGAGCGTGAGATCCAGGCCCGGATCGCCAGCGGCCGCGAGTATTCCTTCATGTACATCGATATCGACCGCTTCAAGAGCTTCAACGATCACTATGGCTACAGCATGGGCGATCGGGCGATCTC
>JAJRWA010000165.1 GCA_024277025.1 Candidatus Krumholzibacteriota bacterium
GATGACCATGGCCGTGGGTTTGCCCGCACCGTGCCCGGCCTTGGTCTGGATGCGAATCAGCGTGGGCAGGTTGCCGGCCTGGCAGGCCTGCAGCCGGGCCGCGTACTTGAAACTGTGGCCGGGCACGACCCGGTCGTCGTGGTCGGCGGTCATGACCATCACCGCCGGGTATTCGGTGCCCGGTTTCAGGTTGTGGTACGGACTGTAGGCGTACAGGGTCGGGAACATGTCGGCGTCGTCGCTGCTGCCGTAGTCGCTGGTCCAGGCCCAGCCGATCGTGAAATGCTGGAAGCGCAGCATGTCCATGACGCCGACTGCGGGAATGGCCGCGGCGAAGAGCTCCGGCCGCTGATTGACCACCGCGCCGACGAGCAGGCCGCCGTTGCTGCCGCCGTAGACCGCCAGCCGGTTCGGGCTGGTGAATCGTTCTTCAATCAGGTATTCCGCCGCCGCGATGAAATCATCGAACACGTTCTGCTTGTCTTTCAGCATGCCGCCCTGATGCCACTGCTCACCATACTCGCCGCCGCCGCGCAGGTTGGCCACCGCGTAAACGCCACCGTTTTCCAGCCAGGGCAGCAGTGAAATACTGAAGGCGGGATTCTGCGAGATGTTGAAGCCGCCGTAGCCGTAGAGAATGGTCGGGTTGGTGCCGTCCCGAACCAGATCCCGGCGCCGGATGATGAACATGGGCACCCGCGTGCCGTCCCGGCTGGTGTAAAAGACCTGCTCGGTGGTGTAGGCCGCGAAATCGAAGCGGATGTCCGGCTTGCGGACGAGGGTGGCCTGCCGTGTGCCGAGGTCGTAGTGGTAGATCTCGCTGGGATTCAGGTAGCTGGTGAAAGTGTACCAGGTTTCGGTGTCATCGGCATGGCCGCCGAAGCCACCGACAGTGCCCGGGCCCGGCAGCGGAATCTCATGTTTGAACGTGCCATCCATGGTGTGCACCCGCACGACGTGTTTCACGTCATGGAGATACGTCAGTACGAAGCTGTTGTTCAGCAGCGACGCGCCGTCCATGGGATCTTCGCGTTCGGGTACGATCTCACGCCAGGCGGGTGGGGCCGGGTCGCGCAGGTCCACGGCGATAATCCGCTTGCGCGGGGCGGCGTTGTCCGTCCGGATGAAGAATACCGGGCCGTCGTTGCCCAGAAAAGTGTAGTCGGCGTCATTCCCGGCCAACAGTTCATGGACAACCAGGCTCTTGTCGCGCAGATCCTTGTAGAAAAGCCGGTTGTTGTGGGAGGTGCCCTGCCAAACGGTGATCACCAGGTAGCGACCGTCCTCGCTGACTGTCCCGCCGAAGCCCCATTCCTTCTCGTCCGGCCGCTCGTAGACCAACCGGTCCCGAGCCTGATCGGTGCCCACGCGGTGGTAGAACAGCTTCTGATAATAGTTCGTCCCCTCGAAGGTTTCGCCCTCACCCGGTGCGTCGTAGCGGCTGTAGTAGAAGCCCTGGCTGTCGTGATCCCAGCTCGCGTCGCTGAACTTGCTCCACTCGATCCGGTCGGGCAGGTCGGCCGCTTTGGCGATGTCCCGCACCCGCCACACGCGCCAGTCCGAACCGCTGGTGCTGGCGGCCCAGGCCAGATATCGGCCGTCGCGGCTGATGCTGATGGCGGCCAGGGCGACGGTGCCGTCCTCGCTCAGCAGATTCGGGTCCAGCAGGACGCGGGGCTCGGCGTCGGGCGTGTCCTGGACATAGAACACGTACTGGTTCTGCAGGCCGTCGTTCTTGTAGAAGAACGTGCGGCCGCCTTCGCGGAACGGCGCGCTATACTTGGCGTAGTCCCAGATCTCGGTCAGGCGGTCACGGTACACCTGGCGGGCCGGAATCGAGGCCAGGAAATCGTCGGTGACCTTGTTCTCGGCCTCGATCCAGGCGTGGGTCCGGTCCGAATCGACATCTTCAAGCCAGCGATAGGGGTCGGCGACCACGGTGCCGTGATAGTTGTCGGTCTGATTCCCGGTAGCGGTCTCAGGGTAGATAAGTTTTTTCATGATAACCGGTTGCCGCACAAGGCGGCTGGCTGAAGGATAGCTGGACTCGATCTTTTCGCCGCAGCCGGACAACGGCAGGCTGATCACAGGCAGGATGGCCAGGCCAAGCATGGCGACGGCGGACAGACCCGTGACGGGCTTCATGAGCGTTGCTCCTGACTCAAGCAAAGGAATCGGTGGCGATGATGGCCAGAGTAGCCGAAAACGTGCGTCTTGTCAGCGGTACAATGGCGAGGTTAATATGATACGCACCCTGACGGTCGGGAGCACGATGGATCTGCCAGTCATCTACGAGGACAATCACCTGTTGGTGGTGGACAAACCGGCGGGTCTGCTGGCCCAGGGCGACCACAGTGGTGACCATACCCTGGTGGCGGCCGCGGCTGCCTACCTGAAGGAAGCCTACGCCAAGCCGGGCAACGTCTATGTCGGCCTCGTGCATCGCCTGGACCGCAACGTCAGTGGCGTCGTCGTGCTGGCCCGCACCAGCAAGGCAGCCGGACGATTGAGCAGCCAGTTCCGGGCCGGTGCGGTGCACAAGACCTATCTGGCCGTCGTGTCGGGTGTGCCGGAGCCTGATCGGGGAGAGGTGGTCAGCTGGCTGGCCGCAACTGGCGATCGTCGTGGGGTAACCCGGGCGGCCGCTACCGCTTTTCCCGGCGCAAGGGAAAGCCGGTTGCGTTATGATGTGACCGCGACGGATGGCCGTTTCGCTCTGGCGGAGATCAAGCCGACTACCGGGCGGCGCCACCAGATCAGGGTGCAATTGGCCCAGCTTGGTTGCCCGTTGCTGGGCGATATCAAGTATGGTTCGGCTTGGCGCCTGGCCGACCATCGTCTGGCCCTGCACGCGTCACGATTGACGATCAAACATCCGGTCGGCGGGCGCGACCTGGTATTCGAGGCACCGTTACCCCGGGATTGGCCCTGGCCGGATCCCGCCAGCAAAGCGAGGAAAGCATGAACCGCACATCCGGATTGTTGATGATGGGAATGCTGGCCGCGATGCTGGTCGCCGGGGCGACCGTCGTGTCCGCCCAGGACGAGGAAGACAACCGCGCCGTCAACTGGCTGACCTATCGGGAGGCCATGCACGCCGGACAGAGCGAGGGGAAGCCCATCCTGCTGCATTTTACGGCCGGCTACTCGCCGATCTGTCGCAAGATGAAACTGGAAACGTACAAGGACCGTCAGGTGATCCGCTATCTGAACCGGAATTTTGCCGTGGCGATGGTGGATATCGAGACCCTGCCGTCGCTGGCCCGCAAGTACAAGGTCGAGTCGTTGCCCACGTTGTGGTTCCTGGACCCGGAGGGCAAGGCCCTGACCAGTATCAACGGCGAAGTGGGTCCTCAGAAGATGCTGCGAGTGACCGAATACATCAGGGAGAAGATTTACGAAACGACCGACTACAAGACGTGGCTCGACAAACGCAGCGGCCATTGAGGGGTAATCCTTGGACATAGATGTCACAATCATCGGCGGCGGCATTGTCGGCTGTGCCGTGGCTGCGGAATTGTCCGGCCAGGGCCTGACGACGGTGCTGCTGGAAATGGAGTCGGGTCTGGCCCGCGGCACGACCTCGCGCAACAGTGAAGTGTGCCACGGTGGCATGTACTACCCGACGGGATCGCTCAAGGCACGGTTCTGTGTGGAGGGCCGGCACCTGCTCAAGGAGTTCTGTGCGGCCACGGGCGTGGGCTACCGCGAGTGCGGCAAGTTGATTGTCGCAGTGGCAGAAAGCGAGATCGGCGAACTGGAACGGCTGCTGGCCCTGGGGCAGGCCAACGGGGTCGAGGATCTGCGCCTGATTGATCAGGCCGAGACGGCCCGGCTGGAGCCGGAGATCACCGCCGTGTGCGGATTGTTGTCGCCTCGCACGGGGATTCTCGATGCCGAGGGCGCCGCGCGTGCGTATGCCCAACTGGCCGAGAGCCGCGGTGGGCAGGTGATGACCGCGGCGCGGGCCACCGGATTGGGCAAGGTGCCCGGCGGCTGGCGCGTGACCATTTCGCCGACGGGCGACAAACGAACCGAAGGCTGGCAGCACACGAGTCGCCTGGTCATCAACGCGGCCGGCTTGTGGGCGGATCGCGTGGCGGCCCTGGCGGGGATCGACGTGGTCGAACGCGGTTGGTCGTTGCATCTGACCAAGGGCAACTACTTCGCAGTGGCCAATGCCCACGCGGGACGGGTCAGCCGCCTGGTCTATCCGGTGCCGCCTGCCGATGGCGTGAGTCTGGGCGTGCACGTGTGCCTGGACCTGGGCGGCCAGATGAAACTGGGTCCGGATGTGCAGATCTATGACCACGATTTGCGTGATCGGGCCGACGGCACAGCGGGTATTGCCCTGGACTATGGTGTGGACGCGGCACGGCGGGATTCCTTCTATGAAGGTGCACGGCGGATCCTGCCCTGGCTGCGGCCCGAGGATCTGGCTCCGGCCATGTGTGGTCTGCGCCCGAAGTTGTCGACCACCGGTCTAGTGGATTTCGTGGTCAGGCGGGAAGATGAGCCTGAACTGACAGGCCTGATAAACCTGATTGGAATCGAGTCGCCCGGACTGACCAGTGGACCGGCCCTGGCCCGGGAAGTCGGCCGTCTGGTCGCGGAAATGGATGCCTAGATGTGGGTTGTGATCGGCCTGTGCCTGGTCTGCGCCTCGCTGGCCGTACCGACCCGCTGGGGGGACGGCACGCGCCGCCGCGCGGGTTCCCGCGCGCCCTTGTTCAAGGGTACCGGGCGCCAATGGCGGCGCAACTACGGGCGCCGGGCCTTTCTGCGTCTGGGTGCGGCCACCGTTGTGGCCGGCGCCCTGATCTACACCGGTGCCGATGAGGCGATCGAGGGCTTTCACCGGCGCCGGGTGCGTTCGACTGACACCGATGCGGCGGCCGGCGTACTCCGTTTTTTTGGCGAGCGCTTCTGGTTTCTGAACTGGCTGCTCGTCGCTGGTGTTGATGCCTGGTGGCGCAGTGGATCATTCAGCCGCTGGGGCCGGGCCAATTTCGAGGCCATGGTGGTGGGCTTGCCGCTGTTGTGGACCATGCAGCGGGGGTTGGGCGCGAACCGCCCGTCCTCGGACGACGGCAGCCCGCGCTGGCGGCCGCTGGCCGCGCCCAATTCGGCCAGTGGCCATGCCTTTATCGCGGCGGTGCCGTGGCTGAGTCTGGCGGCGCGCACCTCAAACCGTGCGCTGGCCGGATTCAGCCGCCTGGCCTCCGTGGCTACCGGGTGGTCGCGACTGAACGACCGCAAGCACTATGTATCCCAGATCCTGCTGGGTTGGACCATTGCCAGCAACGCCGTCACCGCAGTCAACGAGGTGCCGGCTCAACAGAAGAAAGACGAGAGCCCATGAAGACCATGTTCCGGGTGCGGCGGGTTTCGCTGGTTGTCGGGATACTGATTCTGGCGGCCGGTGTCGGACTGGCGGCGGGCGACGGTGTCGATCCGCTGGCGGTCGAAGGTCCGGTTGCTGCAGCGTATAATGTGAGCCCGGCGGGGCAGTTGGCGGCGACCGTTGCTGTTCCTCTGAATCTGTCGGCGGTCCGCGCCGAGGACGAAGGGCGTGAAGCGGCGGGTCTGCCGCCCCGCTTCGCCGTGCCCGAGAGCGTGTGGTTGACGCCGGGAACTGCCGGCACCTGGGTGGATCTGGACGCGCGCTATGTGATGTGGCGCACGCGGATCACCGCGCCGGGGGCCCTGTCGCTGAATCTGGGTTTCACGGGCTATTGGCTGCCGCCGGGAGCGCGCCTGAGCCTCTATCCAACTGATTTTGCGGGGCTGGACGATCGGCGCGGGCACCCGGTCTTCACCGCCGCGGACAACGAGGACCACGGCCAGTTGTGGACGCCGGTGATCCTGGCCGACGATATCGTGGTCGAACTCGTCCTGCCGCGCGGCGAGCGGGATAACTACCGCCTGGAACTGACGACGATCAACCAGGGCTACCGGTTTTTTGGCGAGCCGGCCGCCGACAAGGCCGGCACCTGCAATGTCGACGTCGTCTGCCCCGAGGGAAACGACTGGCGGGCCGAGATCAACTCGGTCGGCGCCATCTCGACCGGGGGCTCGACTTTCTGCACCGGGGTCATGGTCAACAATACGGCGAGTGACGGAAAGCCCTATTTTCTTACGGCCAATCACTGCAACATCAACGTGGGCAACGCGGCGTCCCTGGTCGTGTACTGGAACTACCAGAGCCCTGTCTGCGGGGATCAGAGTGGGGGCGTGCTGGACCAGTTCATGAGCGGCGCGACCTTCCGGGCCGCTTCGGCGACGTCGGATTTCACTTTGGTTGAGATGGACGACGCCGTCGATCCGTCGCTGGGCGTGACCTTTGCCGGCTGGGATCGATCGACCGCCGATCCGGTCAGCGCCACGGCGATCCACCACCCACGCGGCGACGAGAAAAGCATCAGTTTCGAGAATGATCCCACCTCGACCACGAGCTATCTGCAGTTTGTCGTGCCCGGCGACGGCACCCATCTGCGGGTGACCGACTGGGACACGGGCACGACCGAACCCGGCTCGTCGGGCTGTCCGCTGTTCGACCAGAACCACCGGGTGGTCGGCCAGTTGCACGGTGGCTACGCCGCCTGCGGCAATGACGATTCGGATTGGTTCGGGCGTCTGTCCGTATCGTGGGAGGGGGACGGTACGCCGGAGACGCGCTTGCGCGACTACCTGGACCCGTCCGGCAGCGGGGCCGTGGCCGTGGATCTGTACGATCCGCAGGCCGCGAGCATCACCGTGACACCGCTGGATGCGGCGGCCGCCACCGGTGTGGTCGGCGGTCCCTTCGCACCCCTGGCTCATGCCTTCAGCGTGGCCAACAACGGTGTCGCCGCCGTCGAGTTCGCCGTGTCGACGGCCGCGGACTGGCTGGAACTCGACACCACGGGTGGCAGTCTGGCGGTTGGCCAGCAATTGGACGTCACGGTCTCCATAGTGGGCTTGGCCGACAACCTGGGCGTGGGCGCTCACCGGGCGGAGATCAGTTTCGTCAATCAGAGCGGCGGTTCCGGGTCGACCACGCGGGACTTTGTGCTCACCGTGACCGAGAACAGTCTGGGCCTGATCGGGGCCGTGCCCAATCCGGTTTCCGTCGCGCCGATCGACATTCGCTACACCCTGCGCGGCGATGCCGGGGTGCGGGCGCGCATCGACAACATCCGTGGCCTGGCCGTGCGTGACCTCGGCACCATGAGTGGAGTCGCGGGCAACAACACCATCAACTGGGACGGTCTGGATGATCACGGTCGCCGGGTGCCGGCGGGCGTGTACGTGATCACGATCAAGGCCCTGGGTCGGGAATACCGGACCAGCCTGACATACGTTCACTAGCCGGTGCTCGCCTGTCGCGGTGCCCGGCAAAAGGCGTGACGGACGGTCCGGTTCGAGGGTGACGAAAATTCCCGCGTGGAGTATGCTGGTCCGGCAGGCTTATTCTGACCGGGAGGCTGTCATGGCGAAAGTGTGCGTGATCGGGGCGGGATTCGCCGGGCATACGGCGGCGCTGTATCTGGGGGACAAGCTGGGGCGGGACCATGAGGTGACGGTGATCAACCGGTCACCGGATTTCGTCTATATTCCGTCGCTGGTCTGGGTGGGAATCGACCGGATGCCGGTGGAAAAAACCCTGTTTGATCTGGAGCGGGTCTACTCGCGAATGCACGTGCGCTTCATTGCCGGCCGGGCCACCGAGGTGCACGCCGACGCCCAGCAGGTGGTGGTCGAGCCCAACGGTGATGAAGCCGCGCCGGTGCAGGTGGATTACGACTACCTGCTGATCGCCACCGGGCCGAAGCTGGACTTCGCCGCGACGCCGGGCCTCGGTCCGGCCGAGGGCAACACCTGGTCCATCTGCAGCCCGCCCCACGCGGTCGAGGCTCGTGAGCACTACTTGACCGCCGTGGCCAGGATGGAAAAGGGTGAGCGCCAGCGCATCGTCATCGGCACCGGTCACGGGGCGGCGACCTGCCAGGGGGCGGCCCTGGAATACATTTCCAATGTTCACAAGGATCTGCTGCGCCGGGGAGTACGCGACAAGTGCGACCTGCGCTACCTGTCCAACGAACCGGCCCTGGGCGACTTCGGTATCCGCGGGTTATCGGTCAAGCACAAGGGCCGGCGCCGGACGGCCGAGGATTTCATCGGGGCCGTGTTCCGGGACTATGACATTGAGCCCTTGGTGGGGCGCGGTGTCACGGGCGTGGAACAGCAGGCGATCCACTGGCAGGACATGGCCGGGGCCGAAGGTGAAACCGACTACGACTACGCCATGCTCATCCCTCGTTTCGTCGGCCAACCGCTCAAGTACGTGGACGCCGACGGCACCGATGTGGCCGAAAAAATCACCAATCCCGCCGGGCTGATCAAGGTCGACGGTATCTACGGCCTGCCCTATGACGAACTGGCCGCCAACCCGGATGCCTGGCCGGCTGTGTATCAGAACCCCGCCTACCGCAACATCTTTGCCGCCGGCATCGCGTTCGCGCCGCCGGGGCCTATTTCCCGGCCCCACGTGAATCCCAACGGCGTGCCCATGAGTCCGGCGCCGCCGCGCACGGGCATGGTATCGGGAATTATCGGGCGTATCGTGGCGTTGAATATTGTCGACCTGGTCAAGCAGGGCCGCATGACCCACAGTGAGCGCATGACCGAGATGGCGGCGGCCTGCATCGCTTCGATGGGTGACAGCATGTGGGACGGCTCCGCGGCGGTGATCATGGTCTATCCCGTGGTGCCTGATACGCGGCGCTACCCCAACGAGGAAGGGCGGGACCAGTTCGTGACCCATCTGGAAATGGGGCTGGCCGGCGCCTGGATGAAGCGCATGATCCACACCACGTTCATGCACAAACTGCAGGGCCGCATCGGCTGGAAGATCATTCCGGAATAGGGAGGCGCGAAGTGGACATCACCGATCGAGACAAGTTCTGGATGAACAACAAGGTCTTCCAGTTCTTCCGGTTCATTGTCCTGAACCTGAAGATTCTCAAGGCCGTGGATCACAGCAAGAGGGCGTAAAATCATGCTCAACTACAAAATTAATTACCCCTGGTGCGGCGGCTTGGCTGTTTGCCTGGTGCTGCTGGTGGCCGGCACGGCGCTGGCGTCGGATTACGTCGACACGCGTTCGACCGCGGATATCAAGCGGGACCTGAGGGCGACTGAGCGGGAGTTCGACAAGCTGCAGGATCTGCGCGCGGATCTCGAGCGGTCGTCCCGCCAGTCGGCCAATACGGCGCGGTCGTCAGCTGTCGGCAAGCTCGAGACATTCATGGCCGAGGCCGTCAAGCGCCGCGAGCGCGATCTCGGCCGCGAGATGACGCTGAAACAACAGGGCGAACTGGTCCGCACCGGGACCACCGAAGTGGCCGAAGTCGGCTCACCGGTGC
>JAJRWA010000166.1 GCA_024277025.1 Candidatus Krumholzibacteriota bacterium
ACCCTGGCTTCCGCCGCACCTTTCCACCGCCGGTGAACCCAGAACCACTGTTCGGGCCGCTCCCGGATAAACACTTCCACCGCCGCTGATATCCGTGCGGTCAGCCTCGCAATGTCCTCATCATTGTCGGTCGCGCCCCGCGGGTCAACGACCCGGCCAATGTGCAGGACGTGGTCACCGCCCGGCAACCGCAGAATGGCCAGCGGCACCACCGGGCTGCCGGTTCGCACCGCCAGCCGGGCCGCGCCGGGCCAGGTCGAAGCCGGCAGACCCAGAAATTCGGTGTGTACGCCTTCGCGCCCGGCATCCTGGTCCAGCAGCAGAGTCACCATCCCGCCCGCGCGCAGATGCGCCAGGACAGTCCGTCCGGACTGATCCATCGGCACGGTCCGGATCCCGTGCCGCGCCCGGTCCCGCTGCAGGTACTGGCCAAACAGATTGTTGCGCATGGGCTTGATCACGTCCAGTACGGGATAGCGCGCCGCCAGGATCCGGCCGCCCAGTTCGAAGTTTCCCAGATGGGCCGTGACCGCCAGCACACCCTGCCCGGCGGCCATCACCGCATCCAGCGTTCCCCAGCCCGGTTCGATCCGGACGCGCGCCGCCAACCGGCCGGGGTCAGTGCAGAACGTCTCCGCCACCGATTGCCCCAGGTGCCGGTAGACTGCGGCCAGCAGCCGATCGATTTCCTGCGGAGGCCGGTCGGGATAAACCGCCATCAGCTGCCGCCGTACGACTTCCCGGCGCACACCGAGGCCGGGCCCGACCAGCCGGCCGGCCCCGCGACACAACCGCTCTCCCCAGGGCGTGGGCAGGACGGCCAGGCCGCCGATAGCCAGACGAAACAACAGATACTCTGCACGGTCGCTCAAGTTCATGGCTTGATCATACGAGTTGGGCCACACGAAGAAAAGGACTCTGCGCCATCTGTCCGCCCTGCCGCAGGGTTGGCGCGCCAGCTCACGCGACCCATCCTGTTTTTTTTTTCGCAAGCCCGTTCTCGTTCGTGAATTTTACTTTTTGGCAGATCGACTGAAAGTCCGGCCGATCGCCCCCACCCACGGCCCCGACGCCCTGGTTGATATCCGGACCTTCTTGTCCTGTTCTTTTCGACCCTGCCAGTAAATTCTGCGCCTTGGCGAAGTTCTCCCGCCCAACCCCTACATTCGCGCTCGGCTTTTTCGCCGGGCGGCTTCAAAATTCTCAAAGCGCAAATTCCTGCGGTCCTCACCTTGCCGATGTCATGACGGCGTCACAAAACCGTTGCCCCGCCCCGCAATTGTGCCGAGAATTCGGCCACGGAACCCAATGCGTTCTAGCTGTCCGCCATGTTGGACCCGGCCTTTCCGGAACAAGGAGCCCGACGATGAAACGAATCCTCTTGCTCGTATGCGCCCTCAGCCTGCTGCTGGCCGCCACCGCCCTGGCCGTCGACAACAACGTGGCCGGCAAATGCATGACCTGTCACAAGGAAAAAACCCTGGGTATCTACAACCAGTGGTACAAGAGCGAACACGCCAAACACAACATCACCTGTCTGGACTGCCACAAGGCGGCCCGGGATGAAGTGGATGCATTCGAACACGAAGGCGCCTTCATCGCGACCCTGGTCACACCCAGGGACTGCGGCAACTGCCACGCCCGGGAGACCGAGGAAGTGATGGCCAGCTACCACGCGACCGCCGGCGAAATCCTCGATTCCAAGGACGCCTACCTGGCCCACGCTGCCGGCGGTGCGCCAGTGGCGATCGCGGGTTGCGAAAACTGCCACGGCTCCAAGGTCAAGATCGACCCCAACAGCCCCAACAAGCTGGATCGCCTGAGCTGGCCCAACAGCGGCATCGGCCGCCTGAACCCGGATGGTTCCAAGGGCAGTTGCACCGCGTGCCATACGCGTCACGCTTTCAGCGTGAAGCAGGCCCGCCAGCCCGAAGCCTGCTCCAAATGCCACCTCGGCCCGGACCATCCGCAGAAGGAAGTCTACGAGGAGAGCAAGCACGGCAACGCCTACTACACCAACCGCGAGGACATGAATCTGGACGCGGACCGCTGGGTCGTCGGGCTCGACTATTTCGAGGCCCCCACCTGCGCCACCTGCCACATGTCCGCCACGCCGAACCAGCCGATCACCCACGATGTCGGCCAGCGCATCAGCTGGACCCTGCGTCCGCCGGTGTCCAAGACCAAGCCCAACTGGGAGCAGAAGCGCGCCAACATGAAGGACGTCTGCAGCAACTGCCACGGCGCCGGCTTCATCGACGGCCACTATGCCCAGTTCGACGGACTGGTCAACCTGTACAACGAGAAGTTCGCCAAGCCGGGTCTGATGCTCTACAAGAAAGCCAAGGAGCTCAAGCTGGGCGAAGGCACGGCCAACTTCTCCAACAAGTACGAGTGGACCTGGTGGGAGATCTGGCACCACGAGGGTCGCCGCGCCCGCCACGGCGCCGCCATGATGGGCCCGGACTACACCTGGTGGCACGGGATCTACGAAGTGGCCCAGCACTTCTACTTCAAGTACATCCCCGAGCTGCGCGAGTTCGACAACCCCGAGCTCAACAAGATGATCGACGAGGTCATGGCCGACGACTACCACAACTGGATGAACCGGCCGACCGCCGACATCAAGGCCGACATCAAGTCGGGCAAGATGTACGCCATGTACAAAGACATGTACCAGGTCAACACCAAGTAAGGGGCTGAGTGATGAAGCGATTCCAGCTCTTCATCCGCGGCATTTCAACGAACTGGACCGGAACGCTGGGGGTCGCCCTGACGACCTCCTCGTTCATCCTGTTTGTCTTCTTTGAACTGCTGCAGATGGCGGGAATCCTGACCAATGCCTACGTCGGGCTGATCAGCTACATGGCCCTGCCGGCCATCTTCCTGCTCGGCCTGATCCTGGTTCCGCTCGGCTGGTGGCAGTTCCGCCGGGCGACGGGTCGAACGACGTCGGAGTTGCTCACCCAGAGATTCCCCGATGACATGACCAAGGCCAAGCGCATCGGTTCGTCCCTGATGGCCACGTTCGCCCTGCTGACCCTGGTGAATATCCTGTTCATCGGGATCGGCGGCGCCCGCATGCTGCACTTCATGGATTCACCGAAGTTCTGCGGCACGGCCTGCCACTCGGTGATGGAACCCGAGTGGGTCGCCTACCAGAACTCCCCCCACGCCCATGTCAAGTGTGTGGAGTGCCACGTCGGCGAAGGTGCCGAGGCCCTGCTCGACGCCAAGCTCAATGGCTTGTGGCAGGTGGTCTCGGCCACGCTGGACCTGTACGAGCGTCCGATTCCGACGCCCGTGCACCAGTTGCGCCCGGCCCGCGAAACCTGCGAGAAATGCCACTGGCCGGACAAGTTCTATGGCGATCGGATCAAGACCTTCGACAGCTTCGCCATGGACGAGGTCTCCACTCCCAAACATACGACGCTGGCCCTGAAGGTCGGCTCGGGCCGGGAAGAAGGCACCATTCACTGGCACACCGACGCGGACAACGAGGTCCGCTACCAGACCGCGGACGACCAGCGGCTGGAAATGCAGTGGGTCGAGATCCGCAAGGGCGACGTATTCCATCGGTACACCAACCGCAAGACGTTCCCGCCGGGCGAGCCCGGCACCGAACCGCCGGCGGTGCGCACCATGGATTGTATCGATTGCCACAACCGGGCCACGCACATCTACCAGGATCCCGAGGACGCCGTGGATGCCGCGCTGGCCGCCGGCCACATCAACCGCGAACTGCCGTTCGCCAAGAAGGTCGCCCTGGGTGCCCTGCTGGGCAACTACGGCTCCGACAAGGCCGTGGCCCTGCAGGCCATCGACGACGGCGTGCGGGGACACTACCTGCGCGAAGTTGACGACATCAGCGGCCTGATGTCCGACATCGACGCCATGGTGGCGGTGCTGCAGGAGATCTACCGGCAGAATATCTTCCCGATCATGAACGTGGGCTGGAACACCTACGAGTCCCACCTCGGTCACACGGGACGCGCCGGCTGTTTCCGCTGCCACAATGCGGACATGGTCGACGAGGCGGGACAGGCGGTGCCCTATGACTGCACGCTCTGCCACTCGATCCTGGCCATGGACAGTGCCAGCCAGTTCCAGTTCCTGCTGCCGGTCCAGGAGAACGACCCGGACCGTCAGATGCATGAGTATCTGCGGGATGAATTCCTCGGCCCGGCGCCGGCCGGGACAGCGCCACCGGGTGACGCGCTGCCGACCGAATAGGCCGAACCGGCGCTTGGCACGCATCGCGTTGCAGGAGGCAACCTCAGGGTTGCCTCCTTCGTTGCGATGCCGGATATTCACTGCACTATCGATCATCACGCCAATGCCCCGACTCCCGAGGTGCGCCATGGTCCGGCGGCTGGCCATCACCCTGCTTTTTCTGGCGACCGCCCCCGGTTACGCGGCCACGGACCCCGAGCCGGGTCCGGACCCGACGACGCTCCTGACCGAGGTCCTGCGTGACCAGCCGGCCAACCGCCTGTTCGAGATCACCTTGGGCAGCGGTCAGTTCGCCCGTGGCTACCTGACGGCCGTCCGCGGTGACTCCCTCTACCTGCGCGAACAGGAAGACGGCGGAACCACTTTCGCCTACGCTCTGAACGAGATCATCCTCGTGCGCCAGTGGCACACCAATGCCAGTGGCGGCGCCGGTTGGGGTGCCACCACCGGTGCGGTCATTCTGGGTGGTTTCGGCACCTTGGTCGGCTTGTACGCCGCCAGCCTGGATACCGGCGACAACGATGTCGGTCCCGTTGTCGGGCTGACCATGGTCGGCGCCGGGATGGGTGCCCTGGCCGGGGGCCTGCTTGGCGGCGGCATGGGAGCCCTGATCAGTTCCTGGCACGAGATCTGGCCCGAGGACATCGGGCCACCCCTGCCCGAGCCGCCCCGGCGCTCCCGGAACACCCGACTGGGGCTGTTCGCCGGCCTGGGCAATGCCCGCACCCTGGAGCTGGACTACAGCCGGTTCACCGGCCGGGTCACCCTGCACAAGGCGTTGGGCAAGGCCGCTTCCCTGGGTCCGGAAATCGCCTACCACGACTTTGGCGGACCGGTCATCACCTACCAGGACAACGGCAGCTCAGTGCAGCAGACCGCCGGCATAGTCGCCTTCTCCCTCGGTGCCATGGTCCGCAACCGCAGTCTGGGTTTGGGACCGTATCTGGCCATGGGCACCGGTTGGTACCTGTCGGACGCCAGTTTCCTGGGCGCCCACGTCGGCGGCGGTCTGCGCTGGCAGGTGCGGCGCAGCCTGGACTTCTCCCTGGATATCCGCTACCACTTCAGCTTCACCAGCGTCGCTGACGATGAGATCGATGAATTCTGGACCCTGGGCCTGGAACTCGGGCTGGGGATCTGACAGGAGAACCCATGACTGACCCGCAGCACGTGCCATTCGCCGGCCTGCCTGAGCTGTCACCGTCCGCGGCACTCGCCGCGGCCCGGAACTTTCGGGTGCAGATGACCGCCCGCCGCACCATCCGTGATTTCGCCGACCGTCCGGTCCCCGTCGAGGTGATCCGGGAGTGCGTCATCGCGGCCGGCCAGGCCCCCAGCGGCGCCAACATGCAGCCCTGGCATTTCGAGATCGTCGGCAATCCGGAGCTCAAGCGGCAGATCCGGCTGGCCGCCGAAGAAGAAGAGCGCGCCTTCTACGAGGGCCGGGCTGCCGACGAATGGCTGGAAGCCCTGGCCCCGCTGGGCACTGACGCGGACAAGCCATTCCTGGAGATCGCGCCCTGGCTTATCGTGATTTTCGAGCAGCGGCACGGCTGGGACGATGAAGGCAGGAAGGTTCGCTACTACTACACCAAGGAATCGGTCGGGCTGGCGGCCGGCTTTCTGATCGCCGCCCTGCATCGGGCGGGACTGGCGACACTGACCCACACTCCAAGTCCCATGGGCTTTCTCAACGGTATCCTGGAGCGACCGGCCAACGAGAAGCCGTTTCTGCTGTTGGTGGCCGGACACCCGGCCCCCGCGGCCACCGTCCCGGCCATCAGCCGCAAGGCACCCGAGGAGTACATCAAATTGCGTCCCTGATCCACGCGGAAATTCCGCCACCAGGCATGAATCCCGGGTATACTGGTCGACGATCCCAGAGGGTTTCCGGTTCGCGATACGACGAGAAGGCACGGCAGCAGTGGATCCCAACCATGATTTGAAACGCCTCCTGACCGGGGGATTGGCTTTGCACAAGGTGGGCCCCCATCTGCGGCAAGCCGCCCGCCGCGCGGTGCGCTCAGGCGACCGCCGACGCATGCGGGATGTGGCCGATGTCATCATCGCCGAGTTGGCCAGAAGAGGTACGCCCAGGCCGGCGGCAGGCCAGCAACCCCGAACCGTCGCCGACGCTCGGCACGGCGTTCCCGATGTCGATCACATTCTGGCGGCCATGACCAGTGCGCAGGACCTGAAAGTCGGCAACGCCGTTTCGGGAGCAGCCGGGATCTTGTTGGAGTCGGTGGCCAGCCTTCTGCAGGACCTGGTCCCCCGTTGCGGTCTGTTCATCCTGCTCTTTGATGACACGGAACTGGGGCCGGCGCGGCACTGGGTTTGCAGTCTGGCCCCCACCGCCGAGTACCCTGCCTGGCTCGGCCGGCGTGCGCCGGGTCAAGCGGTCTTCATGCCCACGATCGCAGAGCTGCCCCGCGCCATCGCCGACAAGCTGCCCGGCGGCCCGGACTTCACCAAGGCCGTCGCAGTGCCACTGGTCGACCCGGCAGCGCCCGACGCGGGCATCGGCGACGCGCGGGAAGCGGGCCTGGTCTTTGTCCTGGCCGACGCCGCGGTGGACCGGGACGACCTCCTGCAGTTGGGCGCCAAACTCAGCCGCTTTGTCACTCATCGCTGGCAGGTGCACCGTGACCTGGACCGGAAGATCCACGTGGACGCGCTCACGGGCCTGTTCAATCGAGGCTTCCTGGACAATCATTGTCCGGTGCTGCTGGAGCGGGCCCGACGCAGCGAGACACCGCTGACCCTGATCATGGCGGACATCGATCTGTTCAAGTCCATCAACACCGAATTTGGCCTGCTGGTCGGTGACAGGGCCCTGCAGATGATCGCCCGCCGCCTGCAGGAAGAACTGCGGCGGGTCGATGTGGTCTGCCGGCGCGGCGGCGAGGAGTTCGCACTCATGCTGCCGGAAACCGGACCGCAAGCGGCCAGGGAGGTGATCACCAGACTGCTGCACGCACCCTTCGTCCTGCCGGCCGGGCCTGACACTGGCAACCGGAAAATCCAGCTGACCATGTCCTACGGCGTGAGCATTTTTCCGGACGACGGCAGCAACTACGAACAGCTGCACAACCATGCCCAGTCGCTGATGTTCCTGTCCAGGGACCGGGGTCGGAACCAATGCCAATACTGGCGAAACGACGGCAATCACCGGCGGCAGCTACCCTAGGCCGGACCGGCTCCCACCATCGGGCCGCCTCGCATCGACGGTTGTCCTGCAGTGTGGTTCCGTGTATAATTATTCACCTTACGGTACCTGTCACCCCTG
>JAJRWA010000167.1 GCA_024277025.1 Candidatus Krumholzibacteriota bacterium
TATCCGGATCCGGACCCGGCCCGTGCTGATGACGGCGTTCGCGGTGGCGGCGGGCATGCTGCCGGTGGCCGCGGGTTCGGCGATTGGCCTGGAGCGGCTGGCGCCCCTGGGCGCCGTGGCGATCGGTGGTCTGCTGGCCGGAACCTTCCTGACCCTCTTGTTCGTGCCCTTGATGTTCATCTGGACCACAAAGGATCCGGCCTGAGGACCGGTCGCCGCAGCCGCTAGTCCACGCCCGAGTCGATCGTGCCCGGTTGCACCTGCAGCGGATTCGTCTTGCCTTGTGCCAAGTCCCGTCTCGCGGTGCCCGGCATCAGCTCGAAGTAGATATCGAAGTCGGCCATCGCCAGACGCAGTCGGTCGAATACGGTCCGATCGCCCTCGAGAGTCGCCTTCCCGGCCTTGGCCTGATCATCCAAGGTCGCAATACCCATCATGACCGGAATCAAATCCTCACGGTCGATCGTGATGGTCAAATCCGCATCGCCGGCCAGATAGCCTTCGATGCTGGTCAGGGTCTCGTTGTTCAGCTCGATCACGTACTGCTCGCCGTTGTCCGGCGTCACCAGATTTATCTTGCCGGACAGGCCGCTCACCTTGCTGCCGTCCAGCCGGATCGCGAGATAGTCCAGCCAGAGACCGGTGCCCATGGCCCGGATCATGTCAGGGCCGGTGCCGTGCGGCGTAACACCCTTGACGATGCCGTTGCGCAACTCGAAGGCCGCAGCAAGGAAACTGTTGCGCACACTGGGACTCTCCATCCGGTAGCCCAACTGCTCGAAATTATCCGCCAGCAGATCCTTGGCCGGCTGGTTGCCCGGCTCGGCGTAGACCAGCTTGTTGAGGATCTCGGTGGCCAGCTTGTACTTGCCCTCGTCGTACAGGGTCTGCCCCTTGGCCAGGATCTTCTCTGCGCCACCCATCATTTCCACATACAGCGGCGCCGAATCCGCCGGCGACAGCGGAATCAGGGTAGTGGGATTGCCGTCCCAGTAGCCCAGATACCGATTGAGCACCGCCCGGCTGTTGTGTTCAACCGAACCGTGGTAACTGCGGGCGTGCCACTTGTTCTGCAGCGCCGCCGGCACCTCGTAGACGTTGTGGATCTGGTTGATGGTCACGCCCTGGTTGGCCAGATGCAGCACGCCGTTGTTCAGGTTCGCGTAGGTATCGCGCTGATCCTGCATGACTTCGATCACACGATCGTGCCCCCAACGCGGCCAGCTGTGGCTGGCCATCATCACCTCGATATCCGGGCCGAACCGGTAGATCGCCGCGTTGATTTCCTTGGACCACTTGAGCGCGTCGCGCACCAGGGCTCCACGCAGGGTGTAGATATTATGGATCGTGCCGGTGATGTTCTCCGCGGCCCACAGCAATTTCTTGTCGGGGAAGAAAGTGTTCATCTCGGCGGGCGCCTCGGTGCCGGGCGTGTTCTGAAATACCATCCGCACCCCGTCGACGGTCATCTCCTCGAAGTCGTCCTCGATCACCACGTTGGGGGCGATCAGGCCCAGGTCGCCGGCGGCCGTGTTCTTGCCGATCGACTGGTCCACGTGACCGTAAGGACTGGCGGGCAACAGCACGCCGTACTGGAAGAACATTCGCCGCGCCATGGCCGTACCGGCGTAGACATTCTCCGCCACGGCATTCTGCATGAATCCCACCGGAGCGATGACCTGAACCTTGCCGCTGATCACGTCCGACTCCTCCACCACCCCGCGCACACCGCCGAAATGATCACCGTGGGAGTGGGAATACACAACGGCGACGACCGGCCGTTCACCCAGTTGCTCGTTGATGAACTGCAAGGCCGCCCGCGCCGTCTCCCTGGCCGTCAGCGGGTCAAAGATGATCCAGCCCGTATCACTCCTGATGAACGTGATGTTGGCCAGATCGAAGCCGCGAATCTGGTAGACATCCGGCATGACCTCGTAGAGGCCGTAGTTCATATTCAACAGCGCCTGCCGCTGCAGGGACGGATTGATCGAATCGTAGTCCTGCCCTTCTTCGAGCAGGAAATCATACTTTCCCATGTCCCAGGCCACGTTACCGGCGTCAGCCATGATTTGGCGGTAAGCCGGGGCCGCGATAAAGCCCTTCCGCATCTCCTCGAAGTCGCGTTCATCATCGAACGGCAGGGCTGCGCGCTGTTCCTGCTGGAACTCAATCGTAAACTCGGAGGGCATTTTCCCCTTGGCATCAAAATGCTCCGGCGGAGCTGCCATCGCCACAATCGCCGTCATCAGAACAACAGCGATCCCGACTGCAAATCCGTACTTCTTCATTAATCTTCCCTTTCACGAGCGATTTCCCGGGTCAATCGGGAATGTAGGTACTGACCAGGAGCTTCAGGCCCTGCACCGCAGCCGAACCTGTGCTCTGGTCCCTGAGGTCCATCTGTACGCGACCGGACGACAGGCCCAGCCGCTGATTCTGCTCGATGAAATAGAGCTCTCCCGCCGCGACCGAAACTTCGACGGCGGCAGAGCTCTCATCCGTGATGGCTGAAAAGACATAGGTTACGGGTTTCAATTCCCAACGGAAAAAAGTCCCGGGCCCGGTGCCGCCGGTGCCTGCGAAGTCTTTGCACAACCAGCGAGGCCGGCCAGCGTAACCAGGCCCAAGGCGAGGGCAACCATGGTTCTCTTCATGTTTGTTCCTTTCAACGCGTCAGCAGCACGCCCCGACTGTCCTCGATGATATCCGTGAACGGCTCACCGCCGGTAATGGCTTCAAAGCCACCCGACCCGTCGATCATGCTGACCACGCGGTACTCCGCCCCCCCATCGGGGGACTGCCAAACGGTCAGCGCCAACGTGCCATTGAGCACCTGTTGGCCGGTCAGGAAACTCAGGCTCTCGGTCGAGATCCCGGCAAAGTGAAGCACGTCCAGTTCAACCACGAAGGTCGAACCGAGTTCGACCACGCCGATGATGGCCAGGCGGGCGGGATCGCCGTCCAGATCCGGCCGGATCGTGCCCAGCATCGTGGCCGAGGTCGCGCCCACCACAATGAGGCGGACGTTTTCCCCGGCTATGGCCGTGCCGCCACCGGTAATGACACCGCTCTCCTGGAGGGTGAAGTCGCCCTGGACCGTGAGTGCCCCCTCGATCAGGTTCAGCGTCCCCGAGCAGTCCAGCTGGGGTTCGACCACAAAGGCGCCGTCACCCGTCTTCCGGAACTCGCCCAGCACCTGCAAGCCGGTCGAGCTTCCCAGTCCGCGTTTCAACGTGCCACCTGACTCCTGATTCCATAAGGCCTGCCGTTCGACCACGACACCCGCCCCGTTGGCCAGGCCGAGATTGACCGCGCTGTCCCCGTCCACGCGACCAAGGATGTCCCAGGCGGTATTGGAGAGGATCTTGGTGCCCGACGTCTCGAAGGTCGCGACCGAGCCGAATTGGGTCGTGAAGCGATACAGGTCGCCGATGATCCCGCGTCGCCAGACAAAGGTCTGGTCCACACGCAGGCTGGCCAGGCCGGAGATGGCCAGATCGACACCCGAATCCACGATCAGGTGTTCGATCTTGATCGACTGTCCCTCGTAGGTGCCGAA
>JAJRWA010000168.1 GCA_024277025.1 Candidatus Krumholzibacteriota bacterium
AAGGGCCGGACCGCCGAGCAGTTCGTGCGCCTGCGCCTGATCCTGGACCGCAATGGCATCCGCCGCCTGGAGACAGTCGAACCCTAGGCGGGCTGCTCCTGTCGGGACGCGGCAAACGCCTTGTCGTCCTTCAGAATGTGGGAAGTCAACCAGTACTTCAGGAAGTCCTGGACCGTGCTGGTCACCCGGCGGTGCTCGGTGTTGAACTCGTACTGGAAGCGCTCGACCTTCTGCAGCAGCTGCCGGTGCTGGGCCTGATGGCGCTTGAGGCCTTCGTAGCCGGCCTCCGTCATGATCTTCTCCTCGTCGGCGAAGTGCTCCTGGGTGTAGCCGACCAGATCGTTGAGGATCTCGTTCATCACCCGCGAACCCTTGCCCTTGCACATGGCCTCGTCGAACTTGTTGACGATCTCCACCAGATGCCGGTGCTGGGCATCCACGCTCTCGATACCAAGATTGAAATCATCTGTCCATTTGATCAGCGCCATGGGAAGTCGTCTCCTGGTCGTGTTGTCTCAATTCACGCTGCGTAGCGGGCCGACCAGCTTTCTGGGGCAGAAGCGGCCTGTAATGAATATCGACCCATTTTTGCGCTGGTTAACCCGAAATCCGGGAAACACGGCGGCTCGCGGCCTATTTTCGCAGCCAAACCAGCTCGACCTCGATTTCCCTGGCTGTCTCGCGCCGGACCACCAGATCCAGGTCCCACTCCCGGGCCGGCAGATCCTGCATGGCGCCCGTCCGCACAGTGAAATCGCGATCCAGTCCTGTCAGCTCCAGCCACGACCGGATGCTGTAGTCCCGCAGATAGGAAACCGAATGGGCCCGCGGCGCCGACGCGATGATCGCCGGGGTGTGACTGCGGGGCAGCCCGTCGACAATGATCGTCGTGCGGGGCGGCAACTCGGCGACCTGCGCCGCGATCATCGTCAGAATGCGGTCGGCGATCACACCGCTCTGTCGCCACAGGGGATAGTCGCGAAACAGGGGCGAGAGGGCGAACAGGGACCCGGTCAGCACCAGCATGCCGCCGAACAGGACCAGCCGGGTCGAGCGCCGGGCCAGGATCGGCAATTCGGCCCACCCGACCGTCGGCCCCGCCTGCCGTCTCAGCCAGTGACAACCCTGTCGCACGACCAGGGCGAGCATCAGGCTGAACGGCACCACCGTGGCATATAGACTGCGGTAGGCGAAATTACCGGTCGCCAGCAGGATGAACAACGGCAGGACCAGCCAGACCAGCAGCAGGATCGGCAGCCGAAACCCATCGCGGCGGCGGCGGGCGATACCGGCCACCGCCACGGTGAAGCCGAAGACCCCGACCACGGCCGCTACCGTGCCCACGATCGGGCCCCAGGTCAAACTGTCGCGCAGGCCGAGAAAATCCTGTGGATAGATCAGGCCCGCGAAATAGTGGACCGTGATCCAGAGCAGACCCTGTTGCGCACCATCGTAACCCAACCCGCCGAGCACATGCACCCGCCAGACCAGGTAGAGCGCCGTGACCCCGAGATAGGGCGCCGCTCTCACAACGGCGTCGCGCAGACGGACCCGCCAGCGGACGGCACCGTGGCCGGCAAAAATCAGGGCGTGGGAGAAGATCAGCGCCGGCAGCTGAATTCCCGTTTCCTTGGACCCCAGGGCCAACACATAGCACAGCACCGACACCGCAGGCAGAATCCGGCCCCCACGGCTTCGCGCCTGCAGATACGCGTGGAAGGACAGCAGCAGGAACAGCGTCTCCAGAATATCCTGCCGCCGGGCGATGGCCGGCACCGTTTCCACCAATACCGGATGGCAGGTGAACAGCAACGCCGCCAGCAACGATGTGCGCAGCATGCCACGGGTCAGGCGCAGCCCCAGCAACAGGGTCATGATCGTCGCCAGGACGTGCAGCAGCAGATTCGTCAGGTGGTAGCCGAAGGGATCGAGTTGCCAGACCCAATAGTCCAGCTGGTAGGAAAGAACCGAGACAGGCCGGTAGAAAACGCCCTCGAAAGCCGTCCCGTTCATGATGCGCTCGGAGAATACGGCGACCAGGCCGTGGCTGGCTGTCAGGCGGCTGGTCTGGATCAAGGTCAGGCTGTCCGAGGCCGAGAAGAAATAGTGCAGCGTGCCCTGATAGGTCAGGACGGCGACCAGGGCGGCCAGCAGGCAGGCCCAGATCACATTCAACCGGAAACCGGAGGGGCGCGGCGCAATTTCCATGAGTCGACCAGACGTTGCGATCGGTCAGGCAGCGAACCGATATTGGCTGCGGTTCGCGACGTACTGGCCGCATCATAGCACACCGGGCGGCGGGCGCGGCGGCTAACTGCGGTGCCGGTATTCCTGGGAACACCGGCACCGCACTCGTCTTGGACCGGCGAAGCCGCCTCCGAGCCCTACCGCTGCCAGGTCATGGTGAAGGGCGTCCCCCCATCAACACCACTGAACACCAGGTTGCCGTCTGTCTTGGCCCAGGTCCCGCCAAACGCCACATAGGGTGCCACAGCGGTCCCGTCCTCGGCCGTCACCGTCACCGTGATCGCATCACCCTCGACCTCGACGGTGCCCTCCTCGTGGTACACCACACCCCCCAAGGCATCGTGGTCCTCGGACGCGTATTTCCCATGGGGATAGATCGCCAACCGGTTGTCCACGACACTGGGGTCCCAGTCGAAGAAATCGGCCGGGTCGGTCGCCACACCACCGGCAACAATCGACGCAATGGTCCAGGGGCCCATGATCTCGACCAGTTCGCTGTCATAGGTGAAAGCCACCGCAACACCATTGCCGGCCAGGGTCGGAATAACCGCCTGGACATCTTCGGTCGTCAACGGATTGTTGCTGAAATCCACCTGGTTCAGCGCGGGCAGATCGACCAGCGGCGCGAGGTTGGAGAAATCACTCTCGTTGGCCAGAAAGAGTTCCAGACTGGTCAACAACGACAGGTCCGGAATAACCCGCGCCGGATTCCAGCCAATCTGCAGGCTTTGCAGGTGCGACAGACCCGCCAACGGGGTCAGATCCGTGATCCGGTTGAGGTTCAA
>JAJRWA010000169.1 GCA_024277025.1 Candidatus Krumholzibacteriota bacterium
CGGCTGCGCAGGCCCGCTTCGACGTGCCCCACCGGAATGTGCAGCTTGGTCGCCACCACCGAAGTGGCCATCGTGGCGTTCACGTCGCCAACGACCAGCACCATGTCCGGCTTCTCTTTCAGGCACAATTCTTCGAACTTCAGCATCACGCCGGCCGTCTGCTGGGCGTGCGTACCCCCGCCCACGCCCAGATGCACGTGCGGTTTGGGCAGGCCCAGGTCCTCGAAGAACACATCGGACATGTTCTTGTCGTAATGCTGGCCGGTGTGGATCAGCCAGGGATCCAGGCGGTCGCTGCGTTCGGCCATGGCGCGCCACATGGGCGCCACCTTCATGAAATTCGGGCGCGCGGCGGCGATGAGGAAGATCTTCTTCACTGTTGTTCCTTCGGTTGTTCGATCTCAGGGCAGCCAGTACCCAGGGCGATCCCCAGAATGGCCAGATAGAGCAGCATGGGCTCGGCATCGCCAAAATACCACTCGGTGAAGCCCGCCACAAGAAAACCGGCCCAGATGCCGACGGCGCCCAGGATCCAGTTGGCCTGCATTGGACACCGGCGCAGGCCGTCCCCCGGCTGTCGCCAGCGGCGCACCAGCACCACCAGGGGCGCGAAAATGAAGATCTGGGCCAGGATGAATCCGGGCACGCCCCAGATCACCGCCAGCATCACCGGATTGCTGTGCAGATGGCCGAAATAGGTCGTGTCCTCGTCGCCGTAGTACTCCGGTGCCAGGGCCGTCAGGTCGCAATCGCCCACGCCGGTCCAGGGGTGGGCCTTGACCATCTCCCAGCCACCGCGCCACATTTCCAGGCGCACCTGCGTGTTGCCTCCCGCAAGCACGTACTCAGGGTTGATGCGCCGCCAGAGACGATCCGGTACGACTGCTTCACCACCCACGTACAAGGCGCCCAGCAGAATCGTCAGCACCAGCAGGAAGATCAGGAACAGCCGCGGACGCGCCAACAGAACCATGGCTCCCACGCCGGCCACCAAACCGAGCAGGGCGCTGCGGGTCATGGTCTGCACCAGCGCCAGGGCCACCGGCAGCGATGCGACAGCCAGGGCGACTCGCCACCACCGCGGCACACCGCGCCGCACCAGAAAAGCCAGCGCCGGGAGCACCACCAGCATCAACAACGCGCCACTGGTCATGGGATTGAACGACCCCAGGAAGCGGCGGTTGAACAAGCCGCCCGTCTGCTGGGCGAGCTGAATCCCGCCGACCACGCTGGCGATCAGCGCACCGGCAACGACCGCCCCCAGCAGCCAGCCGCGGCGGCGCTCATTCGTGGCCAGCGAGGCGGCCCCCCACAAGGCAGCGAACAGAAAGAAGCGCCGGTAGTAGACGGCGGCCTGCCCGACATCGGCCGCCAGCGGAATCATGCCCAGAGCCCACACGGCCAGGGCGGCCGCGGGCAGTTCCACGCCCGTGCGCGCGGGCCACTGCCGCCGCACAACACCGCGATAGAGAAAAACCAGCAGCACCAACCCAAGGCCAATCTGGCTGATGGCGATTGACAGACTGGCCGCCGCCAGGGTTACCAGCAGGAATATGAATTGCCAGGTGGCCGACGAGCGGTACCAGGATGATGTGGCGCCTGCAGTCACGGCGTCCTTTCGGGTGAGCGCCCCGCCAGGCTGCGCAGCAATTCCAGATACCGCTGCCCGATGCCCTCGCGCGACGCGTTCTGCCGTACCCAGGCCAGGCCACGCTCGCCCTGAGCCCGACACAGTTCCGGATCATCGGCCAGGGTGGTGATGGCCGCCGCCAGAGCGGCCGCGTTCTCTGGTTCGGCGAAAAGGCCCGCTTCAGCCTGATCGCAAACCAGTTCGCGAGCCACGCCGTCGATGCCCAGCAGCACCGGCCGGCTGCAGGCCATGTAGTCGAAGACCTTGTTGGGGTAGACAGTCAGGAAAGTCTTGTTCTGCTGCAGGACCGCCGCGCCGACGTCACACGCATTGACAACCTCCGGCATCCTCGCCTTGGGCATCGCGCCATGAAACACGATGTTGGTCAATCCCTTGGCCGCCGCCTCATCGGCCAGCCGGCTGCGTTCCGGCCCATCACCCACGCACGCGATCAGAATGTCCTCGCGTTCGCGCAGCAGTTCGGCCGTGTGGACGAGTTGGTCCAAAGCATTGGCCTTGCCGTGGGCTCCGGCATACATCACGACAAAACGATCGCCCCAGTCCAGTTCTCGGCGTACGGTGTTGTGCCGCTCCGCCGGACTGAACAGCCGCAGATCCGCACCATTGGGCATCAGGGAGATCTTCGCTTCCGCGGCCAGGCCGCGCTCGACGATGTCGTTGGTGAATGCCGGAGTCAGTACTGTGATGTGATCAGCCTGGCGGTAGGCCCAGGCCTCGAGGCGATACAGCATTCGTGTCAGCAGGGACTTCTCGCCCAATACGCCGGTGGTCACCGCGCTCTCCGGCCACAGATCGCGGATCTCGAACACCCAGCGAGGCCGTGATCTTCGCGTGCGCGAGGCCAGATAGCCGGGCAGGGCCGTGATCAGTGGTGGCGAGGTGGCCACCACCACATCCACATCCCCCAGCTTGCGCACCGCGGCCGTCGACGAAAAGACGAAACCCAGGAAGGCCCACATCCGGCCCAGATAGCCCTTGGTGTACGACGAAGGCACATCGCAGCGCACGACCCGGACGTCGCCATCCATTTCCTCGGTCAGCAGGCGGCCGTGGTACTTCTCCGGTGAGCGGCCGGTGGCGTAGTCCACCGTGCCGGCGATCACCGTCACCTCGCAGCCGGCCGCCGCCCACTGGGCCGCCATCTCATTGAAGCGCGATCCGCCCGAAGCACCGGGCAGCAGATAGTACTGGTGGATGATACCTATTTTCACGCTGGCTGTTTTCCGTCTGATTGAGGATTGAGGCGACGCCAGGCCGTGAGTACGGACTCGACCGTCTGGTCTGCTGACGGTCCTGCCGGTATCGCCAGCCCGGCCAGCACCGCTGCCGGTCCCACGAAGGTCACAAACCGCGCCAGCACAGCCCGGGCTGTTACCGCCAGTGAGCAGGC
Source organism: Candidatus Krumholzibacteriota bacterium (assembly GCA_024277025.1). Classification (GTDB taxonomy): domain Bacteria; phylum Krumholzibacteriota; class Krumholzibacteriia; order LZORAL124-64-63; family LZORAL124-64-63; genus JAGRNP01. Next base: position 3,042 of record JAJRWA010000169.1, read on the forward strand.
GGGCCGCAATTCGCCGTAATTTGGCGACCACACACCGCGCGGCTGGTCAGGACTATCCCTGACAATATCGTACTCCGCAGGCTGGTCACACCAGACTCTTACGACCCATTCCTGCCCTTCGGCACCAGTGAATACCACACCCCCGGCAGCGTCGCGGCAGCCCGCGTCAGCCACCAGCCAGTGCAGCCGCAGGTCGGCGACCGCTGTGGTCCTTCCGATCGTGTCCACGACCAGCAGTGCCTGGCTCCGCAAATGAACCGATCGCTCGTGCACCGCTGGACGATAACCCGTGTGCCGCCCTGCCACAACCGACTCGTCGGCAGCGGCCTGGGTCTCGCTGATCTGCCCCTGAACCCAGTCGTGCCACAGGAAGCGGTCGCCGCGGCGCATCTGATCCGCACCGTCGACAGTTATTGTATTGTGGCTGCCAGTGCCGGCAAAATAGTCGCGCAGCCGGCGCGGCAGGTTATAACCCAGAGTGCCGGCGTCCAGCAGGAGGTTCCGCCCGTGGCACCAGTAGTCGACGTGCAGCATGTCCGCCTCAGCCGGACGATGGGCGTTGGGCCCGCAGCGAAAGAGCACCATGCTGTCGTCCTGCCGCAGGACACACAGGCCGCCGGCGTTGAAGCTGCGGACTTGGGGGGCCACGGCCGGTGTCTGAGCAGCGTCCAGCCCCCCCCCCAGACCGAACCAACAGGCCTCCTCCCGCCAGGGGCCGGCGCCCGACAGTCCTGCCTGGCCCAGGGCCAGCCCCAGCGCGTGCAGTGCCGGCCGGAAGTCACGATAACCGCAGTCCGACCACGGCAGCAGCAGTGTGCCGTCGTTCGATCCGTAGTTGGGCAATTCACCCGCGCCGCCGACCAGCTGGGCCATCAGCTGGTCCCGCAGCAGGTCAGCCTTGTTTTTCAGCAGCGCCAGTTCGGATTGCCGGGTTCCGCTGGCGGCTTCCTGGCAAAGCGCCCAGGTCAGCAGCTGGACCACCAGCCTGGCGTAGACGTTCGACTGCTGGATGTATGTCCCGTCGTCCAGTACCTGCCAGGCGACCTCACGCTGCAGGTTGGCCAGCCCGCGGCGGCGCCACCGGGCAGCCTCGGGCACGAACGGCAACACCAGGCCAAGTGTGCGCAGGGCCACCGCCTCGCTGATCGCATGGTTGTTCTTCACACACCGGTTGGCGTACCAGTTGACCCGCTCGATAAGCCGCCCGTGCAGACGCAGTTGCGCAACCAGGGTGCCGATCCGTGCCGGAGACGAAGCCGGCGCATCGGCCAGGGCGTGAAGGGCAAAAACCCAGGCCAGGACCCGGAATGACATTTCCTGACCACAGCGCCAGTGAGGTCCCATCTCCGGTGAATTGGCTGCCCACCACGACTCGCACAGGCGCCAGAACCCTTCCGCATACCTGTCGTCGCCGGTCAGTCGGTAGGCCCGGCCCAGGTCCCAGGCAAAACCGAAGCGCGACAGCTCCCAGACATACTTGATGTCACCGCAGTCGGTGCCCAGATCCCCAATCTCGCTCCAGTGGCGATCAGCAGGCCACGGCGCCCGGCCGGGCTCGCCCAGAAACCAGTCCGGCGGTGAGCCCAGCTCGCGCGGTGACGAAAATATCCGGTATTCCCCCCGCAGCACGGCCTCGGCCCGAGTCGTTGCCGCAGCGACGGCACCCGGCGGCAGGCCTGTTTCCGCCATTGTGGCCGGCAGGAAAAAGCGACCGCCGCCGGCTTGCCAGCATTCACTCAGCCACTGCGCACCGTCGGCACCGCCCCCGCCCAGGTCGGCGACCAGCGTCCTGACCGGGTCCGCGCCGCGCCGGAATCCGCGGCGAAAATATCCGGTCCGCAGGGCCAGGCCATACGCAGCCCTCCACGCGGCCCAGGACACGCCGTACTCACGCACCGTCTTGATCAGGAATTCCGGATTCACGGCGCCACCCTTCTGCGGCGGGCGTCCGCCCCGCGCAGCCCCGAAAATACGAACAGCCAGAAAAAGACCGAGAACTGATGATTCAGCAAGGGCCAGCTCACGGTCGCAAAAATAATCAACAGCCCGCACCACAGACCAACATACACCGCCCGTTCAGAGCGCCATTCAGGGTCCCCGTTGGCCGGAGTACGCCACACAACGACAAGCCCCATCGCCATGGCCAGCACGAATGACACGGCTGCGAAAATCCCGTGCTCAGCGGCCAGATACAAGTACAGGTTGTGTGGTTCCAGGGCAGACATTCGATGGCTAATGGCCTTCTCCATGACTTTGGGCGCCCGCTGAGGATTGGCGATCCAGATCGTGCGCATCTCATAGTAGATCTGCCCCGGGCCGTGTCCCAGCAGAGGTCTCTGGCTGGCCAGGTCGGCCGCCGCCAGAGCTGTCGATTTTCGCATGCCCGTACTTGGATCATTGAGCACCAGGAACCGCTTGAAGCTGACACTGCCGGAGACCAGGGACCACCCCACCAGAAGTGCAACCACCAGGGCAGGCAAGGCCGCAACGCGGGCGAACATGCGGGCCCGGCCAAGCATCGTCCAGTAGATCAGGTTGAAAACAATGAAGATGATCATCACGGCCCGCGACGCCGTAAACAGGATCGAGGCGGCGGCAAGAGCGGCAACAATCCGGTGCAGCAGTGAGCGATTGACCACCGCTTCATGCAGCGCGAATCCAAACGCAATGACGACCAGCGTGCCGGTCAGGATGGTACTGCCCATCGGTGACCAGCCGCGGGTGAATCCCTCGAATCCACCGAAGTCGGCCGAGACGCCCCACCCCAACAAGCCGCGGAATACGCTCGGCAGCAGGGCTGACACCAACAGGATCAAGGGCGTGACGATACCCAGCGGCAGAATATACTGGCGCCGCATGCCGGCTCCGTCGTCATCCCGCACGCCGTATGACTCGACCAGGATCCAGGCCAGGACAGCCGGTGCGATCGTAATCACGAGTATCTGAAAAGCGGCGAGAACGCCGTCGAACCCGGCATTGACGGCACCGCTGACCAAGGTAAAGAAGCCATAGACGGCCAGCAGCGGCAACGGCAGGCTTACCAGGCGGGAGTGCCCGCGTCCTCCCGGCAACAACACCAAACCCAGGAACATTATCAGCACCAGGAGATAAACGTGGATTCCCGAGAGCGGGTACTTCCCCAACCAGACAGTCACCAAGCCGTTGAAGCGCGACAGAAAGAAAACCAGGCTTAAGTTGAACAGCAGCAAAGGCAGATCCACTCGGCGCAGGGGATTGAGGGCCAGGTAAACTACCGTCCCCAATCCGAGCAGTGCCGCGATGATCAGAAAAGCCATGGTGGTTTATCCCCGTGTCCGCAACCTGGCGCGCACTTGCGCCAACTCACTCTTCAATTCGCCGGTTGCCCACAACACTCCGGCGTAGACCAGCCCGCCGACCCCTATGGCCAGCACCAGCCCCGGCAGCCGGCCCGGCGCCACTATCAGCCCGACGGCCCACACGGCGGCCGCCATCACGGCCGCCGCCAGGACGGACCGCAGGGCGGCCTGCCAGGGCATGACACCACCCCAGGGTTGGCGCCCCCACGATAGCATGCCCAGCAGCAGCAGGACATTGGCGACAAGGGTCGCCACCGCCGCGGCTTGGTAGCCGAATCGTGCCACCAGCACCAGGGAAAGCCCCACGTTCACCACACCGGTCACCAGACCGATAGCCGCCATCACTCCGGTGCGCTTGGCCACCATGAAGTGCAGTGAGAAATACTGGCTGATGCCGTAGATGAACATCGCCGCCGCCAGCAGCGCCAGCACGGGCCAGGCCGGCGCGTAGTCACGGCCCGCCACCACGGCCAGCACCGGCTTGCTAAGCAGCGCCAATCCGACCAACGCCGGGATGCCGGCCAGGAAGAAATAGCGCAATCCGTCCCGCATTATGGGGACGATGCTCTCTCCTTTTTCCCAGGCATCTATGGCCAGGGGATACAAGCCCAGCATCACCACCTGCTGAAAAACGAGCAAGGGCGCACTGCCGATGTTCACTGCGGCCGAATACAAGCCCGTGGCCTCAGGCCCATCGAGCCAAAGCACCACGTAACGATTGGCAATGATCCGCAGAGCGTTGGCCAACAACATCACCGAGAGCGGAAAGCCGAACCGGAAAAACTCCTTCTGGGTCGCCAGTGATATCCGACGCCAGCACAGATGCCGCAGCGAGCCGATCGTGCCCCACGACCACCAGGAGATCAAAACCAGGCCCACGACCCTGAAGCCGAAGTAGGCCGTCATGTCATGGGAGATCAACAGCAGTCCGCCAACGGCCATCACGTGACGGCTGACACCCTGAAAGACGCGGGACAGCGTAAAGGCGACCGGCCGATGGGTTGCCCGCAGCACCATCTCACCACTGAACGCCACTCCTGAGAAAAGCGCGTCGGCAAAGAGCCACCATAGATAGGCCCCCACGATCACCAGCGCCCCGTCGCTGAGCCAGGTGCGCAGCAGCAGCAGTACTGCGGCACAAAGCGCCGCGCTCAGTCCAAGTCCCGCCGCGATATTCGGAAAGAACCGGTCAAGATCGTCGTCGTATGTCGAACGAAAGCGCAGCGCGCAGTTGCCTACCCAATCAAAGGCCACATTGCGGATCAGGCCCGCCGTCAGGATGAGCACCGACAACTGGCCGTAGCCGTCAGCACCCAGCACACGGGTCAGAATCGGCAGGGAGAGCAGCGAGAGCAGAGGCTCCACGAACCGCGAAGGCGTATAGCGCAACAGGGCTCCGCTGGCACCGGTTCCCTTGCGGATACGGCTCGGCTCAGTCATGACGGCTGAAGTGATACATGATGGCCTTGGCCGGCCTGACGACTTTCTTGCCAAACAGCGGCCTGAGGAGGTTTTTCAGGTGCATATGAACGAAAACGCTCCAGGTGAGCTTGAACGGCTCCTTGTCGTAGACCTGCCACCGGCAAGGTCCCAAATCGTCATAGCGCGCTTCATCATACGAGCGCACGTGCTCATGCCACAGCGGGTCTTCCCGGTAGGGCACGACGATATACAGGTCCCGACATCTGGCCAGCAGCGTCCTGGCAATCTCAAGATCGTCAGTTACGTGCTCAAGGATGTGCGAGGCAATGATCACATCGACCTCGGGCACCGCGCTATGGTCACCCTGCCGGAATTCGGCCAGATCGCCATAGGCGGTACGGCATTTCCCGACCGCGTCTCCGGAATGATCAAGTCCGATAAACCGCGCTTTCGGCAACGCGGCCTTGTAGACAGGAATCGCTTCCCCCAACGCACAACCGAAATCCAGAACCGTACCGGCGAAATCCGGCTCAATGCTCCAGTGCTCAACCAGGGTTTCGGCGTACTTGCGTGTCTGATCCCGGCCGCCTTCATCGCTCCAGTCGCCGGTGCCGAAACGCTTGTCCCAATATTCGCTTGTATTCTTGTTGTCGGTCATTGGCGAACGGGACCTCCTGTGACGGATGCGTACAACTCCAGCAGGTCCACTTGCGAGCGCGCTTCCCAGGTCAATCGAGGCGCAGCGTCCAGGCAGTTATCGTGATACCGGCGGTGCAGGTCTTCGTCCCCGCACACCTGCCGGATCGCCCCAGCCAGCGAGGCTGGGTCCTCGGGGTCGAAAACCGTCCCCACGTCATGCTCGCTCAGGAACGAGCTGACCGGCGGCAAATCCGCGCCAACCATCGGCAGCCCGGCCGCGCAGTACTCATACAGCTTGTTGGGCGCGCAGTAGTAGTTGTTGCGGCACGTGTTCTGGTAGATCACGATGCCCGCGTCAGCCGAACACGTAAAGGGAAAAAGCTCCGTCTGCAGGACGGCCGGCAACAGAAAGAAGCGTTGCGCTACGCCCAGGTCGGCAGCCAACCGGCCCAACTCCGCCTTGAAGTTCTCGTCTCCCCCGCCCACCAGCACGATGCCGATATGGGAGGGCAGATCAACCAGGGCCCGCGGCAGGATTTCCAGCCCCCGGCCCACCATGATCGCGCCCTGATACAGCACCAGACGGGTGACTCCCGTCGCCTGGCTGCCAGTTTTCTCCTGAAGCAGCGTCGAGGGACTGTACTGCTGAATCAGCGGCATGTTGGGGATCACCGTGGGCAGGAAAGGAGCCCCGTACTCGTCGCGCATGATCCGGGCCCGGTCGCTGTTGCACGCGATGATCGCCTCGCAGCCACCCATCAACCGGGTCTCCCAGCTGGCGATGATCTTCCAGTACCAGGGAGCGCCATCGGTCATGTCGCGATAGAGTTCGTGGGCGTCGTAGATCAGGGCCGCACCGGTGGCCTGCTTGATGGCGCGGCCGATCGGCAGCCCGGCCAGTTCGTGGGCGTGTATGA
>JAJRWA010000170.1 GCA_024277025.1 Candidatus Krumholzibacteriota bacterium
GCGCCCTCGGCGTCACTGGTGGTGACGATCGGCGTGTGGATCCAGTAGAAACTGTGCTCGTGGAAATAGCGGTGCGTGGCCTGGGCCAGGCAGTTGCGCACCCGCGCCACGGCGCCGAAGGTGTTGGTCCGCACCCTGAGGTGGGCCACCTCGCGCAGATACTCGAAGCTGTGGCGCTTGGGCTGGACCGGATAGGTCTCGGGGTCCTCGACCCAACCGACCACCTCGACTTCGGTCGCCTGAATCTCGACCGATTGCCCCTTGCCCTGACTGGCAGCCAGTTCGCCGGTGACGATCACGGCGCAACCGGCGCTCAGCCTGAGCACCTCGTCCTCGTAGTTGGGCAGCGTATTCTGGATGACGGCCTGGATGGCGTCGAAGGCCGTGCCATCGTGCACCTGCACAAAGCTCAGGCCGGCCTTGGAATCACGCCGGGTGCGCACCCAGCCCTTGACGGTGACGGTTTCTCCCACCGGCACCTTGTCGTGCAGGAGGTCGGAAATCTTGTGGGCGGACATGTAGGGGTCCTTCCAGGGCTTTCCCCAGGGAAAGCGGGTCGGGTTGGTCAGGGTTGAGCAGCCAAGATAGCACCGGGACCGATGGGGTTCAAGGGGGCGCCCGCGGCGTCCGGCAGTAGCCGTCGCGGCCCGATCATGCTAATATTAGACCTTATTCATCCTCTTTCACCGCCGCCCTGCAGGAGCCCCGATGCCCATCCAGCCACGCATGCGCCCCACATTCGAGATAGCCATGAAGAACGACGGGACCCGCACCATGGCCCGGATCAAGCACCGCCTCGAGCGCGGCAGCACGCGGGTCTGCGGCCAGGTCGTCGGTTGTCACGCCTACCTGCAGACGCCGCCGGCCACGCAATCCCTCTTGTCACCCCACCTCAACCTGGAACTGCGCCCGGGTCCGCACGGCGTGATCCTGCGCGGGCGCTTCAGTCCCCGGCCCAATGTCTGGACCGGCTTCGTGGCTGTCTACGCCATCCTGGCCCTGGTGGCCCTGGGCGGCCTGATGTTCGGCTGGGCCGAGACCACGGTCGGTGAATACCCCTGGGGGTTCTGGGCCGTGCCGGGGAGCCTGGCCCTGATGGCCTTCGTGTATGGCGCCTCGGTCATCGGCCAGGGCCTGACCCAGGACGAGATGTATGTGCTGCGGAATTTTGTGGATCACATGGTGACCGACGCCGAGCGGCTTGAACCCCACTGCGAGGACGCAGCGGCCGGGGCGACGGATGATACCTCTGACGTCGCCCCGGAAACCGTCGGCTAGGCGTCGACCTGCACAGTGCCGCCGCTGATCGTGCACTGGCACATCATGCGGTGGTCCGCTTCGATCTCGAAATCATCTTCGGCCTCGGTCGGCGGATTGAGATTTTCCATACCCTCGAGAACCTGGACGATGCAGGCTCCGCACACGCCGTGGTGGCAGCCGAAGGGGACGCCCATGGCTTCGGCGGTCTCTTCCAGCCTGGTGCCATCGGGAATTTCGCGTTCTTCGTCGTTGGTCTTGAAAATGGCCATGGGGTGACTCCTTGGTCCCGGGGAAAAATTCTTGGTCGAATATCGGCCCATAGCATAGTAAAAACCGGACAAGCCGCATCCGGTAATTGCTTCTGAACCACTCGCGGGGGTTCTGGGTTCGCGTGGGTGAGGCGATTGTTCTTGGTCGTGCCGGTGGAGCCCCATAGTCGGCCGGATGAAGACTTTGCCCGGCTTCTTGTGCGGGGTGATACCCGGCTCGGTCCTGGTGCGTTTTTCGTGCCTTTGGTGGATGTGTGAGCTTCTTTAACATATATATATTTAAGTATATTAGCTTGCTTTTGGTTTCGCTTTTCGCTATGCTGATTGCACCTCCCCAAGGCCTCATTTCGACTCAATATGCGAGGGAAAAACGATGCTTGAAGCTCGCCAGGAGACCCGCTCCGGCCAGTCGGCCCGTGAGGTGCATCTTGCCCTGAAATCGGCCCTGAAGAAGATGGCTGAGGCGGAAAAATGCGCCGTGATCTGCTTTGGGGAGATCATGGCCCGCCGGCTCTATCGTGAGCTGGGTTACGGCTCGATCAACCACTACGCCGAGGCGGAGCTCGGATTTTCAGCCCGGCGGACGCGGGACTTCGTGGCGTTGTCCCGGAAGTTGGCCGATCTGCCGCGGCTGAAGGCGGAAGTCGAGTCCGGCAAGCTGGGCTACACCGCGGCTCGCGTCATCGCGCCGATCGTGGACCGGACCAACGAGCAGGGCTGGGTGGAGTATGCGACGACCCACTAACGCCGGGAGTTGGAACGCGAGGTCAAGACCGCAAAACGTGAGGCGGCCGAGACGGCAAAAGGGCAGGCGACATTGTTGCCCGTGCCCAGGACCAGGCCCGCTGCCGTGGTGCCGGTGCGCGTGAGTCTGGAAATGACGCCGACCCAGTTCGCGCGCTATGAAATTCTCTGGGAGCAGATTCGCAAGCAGGGTGGAATTCCGGTTGATCAGGTCGAGGCGTTGCTGGCGGTGATGCCGTCATTCGCCGCTGAGGGCGGCCCCGGGGGCCACAAACCCAGACAGCGGGTCCGCCGGCGCAAATTCATATTCATCAGTACAAATGTCAGCGCCCGGGCTGCTATCACACGCGCTATCTGGAGGTCCACCACAGGATCCCCAGATCACGGGGCGTGACCAACGATTCAGACAACCTGATCTGCCTTTGCCGTGCCTGCCACAGGCTGGTGCACGAAATGAGCTCAGCCGCATCCTGGTAGAATCGCCGCCAGCAGTCTACCGTTGGCGGACAGGCGAACTGACCCGAAACCCGGCCGGCGTACAAAAAAGAGCCACCGCCCGGAGGGGCAGTGGCTCTGGTCGGACCATGACCGGCTAGTCCATGCCAAATCCGATCCGGAATTCGAACCACTGCTGAGCGTCCACATCCCCCGCGCTGAAGGCGTAGTTGTAGCGGACCGAAACCCACCCGAGGAACGAATCCCAGGGCATCTGCATGCCCACTTCCGGGGCCAGGGCCAGATGCCAGTTCTCTTCGTTGGACTGATAGATGCCGACCTCGGTGCGGCGCTCGATATAGGCCGTACCGGCGTTCATCCCCACGAACACGCGCTTGCCGCTCTGGTGCCGGCTGAAGTAGCGATGCCAGGAGGCGTAGACAGGTACGGCGTTGACATAACGCCAGGCCTTGCCGGTGAAGGCGAAATTGGCCTCGGTGATGGTGCCGTCAAAGGTCTCGTTGAAGACATCCCAGCTGGCGTTGATGCCGAGAGCCGTGTCCCGGGTGCGGAAGGTGCGCCACTCCATGGAAGCGCCACGAAAACTCAGCCCGGAGGCAAAGTCGTTGGTGTCACCGGTGGGCAGCGAAACGTTCCAGGAACCACCAAAGGTATTCTTGCCGGCGGACGCCGAGCCCGCCGTGGCCATGATCAGCACCAGGCTGAGCAGAACAAGCTTCTTCATCGGGCCACCTCCTGGACTTTGCCTTCGGTCGGCGGGGCCGCAATGATGTAGGGAGACTGGGCGAACGCCTTTTCGATACCGCTGGTGATGGCCGCATGATTGGCCGAATCACTGCTCTTGATGGCGCCGTTGATCCCGCCGAGCCACAGGGCCGGCGGCTTGGTCTCGTCGGTGATCGGCAGCACGACGTCGCGCAGATCAAGCATCTGCCAGACGACCGAACCCTGCTGGAAGCTGCCCACGCCGGTGTACGGCGGATAGTAGCCGCCGCCCCAGCCCGGCGGGTAGTAGCCGCCCCAATAGCCCCAGCTGTACCACTGGAACCACACGGTGGCTTCGACCGTGCCGACGGCCAGCCACACATCGGGCTTGTTGGTTTCGGGATCCATTTCGCGCGTGAAGCCGCGGGCCTCCATGTTGTCCTGCAGCGCCTGCAGAATCGTGGGGTTGAACTGGATGTCGATGGGATCGCCATCACCCAGGCCAACCACCGTGTCTTCCATGGCATAGGTCATCAGGCCGGCAAAGCTGATATCGGGGTTCTTGATGGTCATGACCAGGCCCAACTCGTCCAGATTCTCGGGGCCGCCCGGATAACAGGCCGCCAAGCCGAACAGCAGCACCAGGACCAGACTGATCAGCGGCAGCCGCCGGGACCAGAGCCGGTTCTTCCACAGGTGTTTCACGCAATAACCTCCCAGTTATCCTTGAGCGCAGAAGGCGAGATCGTTTTACGACGAATAGAGTAGTTGAGCCGGGCCACAGTGGCAATCACATTCCCGGCGCCGACAGCGACGGCCAAGAAACCCTTTGACCGCTCCGCCTCCGTTGGTTTTGATTCCGGAAACCCAACCCGGAGGAATCCCATGTCCAAGATCTTCGCGCGCCTCGCCGCCGCCGGCCTGATCGTGCTGGCGCTCGCCGCCCCCACCGTGGCTGGCGGCCTGCCCGACTACACACCCGACGCCAACGCCAACCGCAGCGACGTGCCGGACGCCTACAAGTGGGATCTGACGGCGCTCTATGGCACACCCGAAACCTGGGAAGCCGAAGTCGACGACCTCGACGGACAAATTCCCCATCTGGCCGACTTTCAAGGTGAATTGGCCGCCCCGGCACAGCTCAAGGCCTGCCTGGATCTCTACTTCGACCTGCACGACCGTGCCAGCCGGGTCACCCAGTACGCCAATCTGGCCCTGGACTCGGAACTGACCAACGAAACCATGCAGGCCCGCAGCCAGCGCGGTCTGGCGGTGATGGATGCCCTGATGGCGGCCAGCGGCTTCATCCGGGGCGAGATTCTGGCCCTGGACGACCAGGCCATGCAGGCGGCGTACGCGGCCCAGGACGGCCCGGGCGAATACCGCACCTACATCGACAATCTGCGCCGCCGCCGCAGCCACGTGCTGGGCACCGAGGCCGAACACGTGCTGCAGCTGGCCGGTGACAACCTGTGGGCCGAGATCGACCTCAATGAAATCCCCAGCCCTCTCGAGGACACGTTCGGCGCCATCCTGTCGGATATCGTCTGGCCGGTGGTGCACGATGCCGAAGGCAACGAAGTGCAGATGACTCTTTCGAACTACGGCCGATTCCGCGCTTCACCCAACCGCGAGGTGAGAGCCGAAGCGGTGACCGCGTTCTTTGCGACCCTGCGCCAGTTCCAGCACGCCCTGACGGCGACCTTGTCGGGCCAGTTCAAGCTGGATGTGACCTATGCCCGGGCGCGCGGCTACGACACGGCGCTGGCCGCGTACCTGGACAAGGACAACCTGGACACGGCCATCCACGACAACCTGATCGCCGCGGTCAACGCCAACGTGGCGCCCCTGCACCGCTACGTCGAACTGCGCCGGCAGGTGATGGGCCTGGATGATGTGCACATCTACGACCTGTACGTGCCGATGGTCGCCGCGGCCGAAATGGACATCACGTACAAGGAAGCGATCGAGATCCTGCCGCAGGCCCTGGCGCCGCTGGGCAGCGAGTACGTCGCACGGCTGGAGCACGGCCTGGATCCGCGCCACGGCTGGATCGATGTCTATCCGAGCAACGACAAGGACAGCGGCGCCTTTTCGGCCAGCGTCTACGGCGTGCATCCCTACGTGAAGCTGAACTACCAGGACAGCCTGGACGACATGTCGACCCTGGCCCATGAATTCGGTCACGCCCTGCACAGCGATCTGGCCATGACCCACCAGTCGTACAGTAACTTCCGCTATGTGCCCTTCCTGGCCGAGATCGCCTCGACCTGCAACGAGGCGCTGCTGTCGGACTACCTCGTGGACCAGGCCGAGACCAAAGAGCAGCGGGCGGGCATTCTGGCCGCGTCGCTGGAAAGCATCCGGACCACGATCTACCGCCAGACGCTGTTCTCGGAATTCGAACGCCAGGTGCACGGCTTCGTCGAGGACGGCACGCCGATCACCGCGGTGCTGCTGGACGAGACCTACGCCGGCCTGATCCGCACCTACTACGGACCGCACTTCACCGTGGATGAGAACGACGGCATGGAGTGGGCCTACATCCCGCACTTCTACTACAAGTACTACGTCTACAGCTACGCGACCGGACTGAGCAGCGGCCTGGCCATCGCCGAACGGGTCAAGACCCTGGGCCAGCCGGCGGTCGACGGCTACCTGGGCATGCTCAAGGGCGGCTGCAGCGAAGCGCCGATCGAACTGCTCAAGGGCGCGGGCGTGGACCTGACCCAGCCGACGGCCGTCAGCGCCGCCCTGGAGCGGTTCGACCGGATAATCACCGAGCTGGCCGAGGTGCTCGGGGTCGAGGTGCCGTAGCGTGCGGTCGGTCGCCGTCCTGCGCGGGATCAATGTCGGTGGGCACCGCAAGCTGCCCATGGCCGAGTTGCGGGCCCTGGCCACTGAGCTGGGCCTGCAGAATGTCGAGACCTACGTGCAAAGCGGGAATCTGGTCTTTGACGGTCCCGGCACCGGAGTGTCAGAACGGCTGACCGGGGCGATCCGGGACCGGTACGGCTTTGCCGTGCCGGTCATCGTGCGCACGGGCCGGGAGCTGGCCGCGATCGTGGCCGACTGTCCTCTGGGCGTGGTCGCGACGGCGCGGAACTGGCGAACGGTTTGCCGTCTGTTGGCCCTGACAGAGCGCATCTAGATGATATCCGCCAATCCAGCCCCCCGGGAATTCCCTGATTGGGCGGCAGAACGGATTTTTCTCCTGTATCTTGGAAATACCTGAAACAGCGCCGTCTCCCATGGACAAACCAAGACAGTATTTGTCTTTCATGTGCCACTGAAAGGTACTGCTCACCGGGCCGCCAATGAAATTGAGACCCCATGCATACCCGTACCGCCTGTAAACTGCTCTTGCTGTTCCTCGTTGCAGTCGCCGCCCGGCCGGACCTGGCCCAGACTGCCGACAAGAATGCCTATCGGTGTTATGCGGTCGAGACCGCCGTCGACACCGGGCAACCCGGCTACCACCTGAACGTCGCCATGACCGTCACGGGCACGATCCACATCATCCACTGGGACGCGGGGACCCGGCAGCTCCAGCACACGCGGCGCCAGTCCGGCGTCTGGAGCACGGTGGGCATCTCGGGCGGCCGACCCGTTGTCGACCTCACGATGGCTCTTGGGCCAACCGGCGAACCGACCGCAGCCTACATCAATGAAACCGGGCAGGTCGTGTGGCTGGACCCTGCGTTGGGCGACTCCTCGGCTGAGGTGGTGAATCCATCCGGGCCGGTCGCCGACCGTGTGACCATGGCCACGGACAAGCTGGGCCGAGTCAAGTTGTTGTTCTACTCCGCCGCCGATGGCGGTGACTGGTATGCTGAGCGGGTGTCCGGCGCGTGGTCAGCACCGCGGCGCCTGTCGGCCGCCGACGGTCTGGGAGATCTCGCGCTCTCCGGCGTGGGCACGCCGTGGGTCGTCCTGGCGCGCGGGCAGGACCTGGTCACTTTCCACCGGCAGAACACGACCTGGATCCAGGAAATTGCCCACTCCGGCGTCGTCGGCCTGGGATCATCCCCGGCCATCACGATTGATCGCGCCGAGTCGGCCACCGTCGCCTGGACCAGCACGGATCCGTCACCCTTCATCTATCGCAGCTACCGATCTTCACCCTGGATCAAGGAGACCATCGATCCGCTGGCGGGTGCCGACGATCCGGTCCTTTCGATCAACGAAGAGCCGTGGAGCGATGATATCAACGTGACGTATCTGGCCGACTCGAGCGGGACGTTCCGGTTGTTCAACCGCTTCAGCGCCCTGGTCTGGGATGAGCGTACGTTCTGGCCCGACGGCGAACCCATCCTGGAGGCCGCCGCGTCGCCCCACGCGACCACCGGCCTGGTGATGGCGTTCCGCCGCAACGGGCGCCTCGAAGTTCGGCACCAGGAAGTTGTGCCCAGCGTATCAGGCTTTTTCTACCCCAATCCGGCTATCGGGGGCAACACGGCGAGCCTGAACTTCAGCGTCATCTGCGCCGATCGTATAGAGCTCGACGGGCAGTTTGCGGGCGGTGGCACGATTGCCGGGGGAACCATCCCGGTCCCGTCCGCGGTCTCCCGTCCCTACGTCCTGAAGGCCAGCAACGGTTACGCCAGCGCCTCGGTGGCCGTCAATCTCACCGTTGTGCCTTTCGGCACCGTCAGCCTGCAACCCTCGGTGCCCCTGGTGGCCCTGGGTGATCCGGTGACCCTGACCTGGGAAGCCGAGGGCGCCGACGTGGTCCAGATCGAGCCCGGCGGCTACACGAGCGCCGAGCAGAGCGGCTCACTCGTGGTCCATCCGACGGCAGACACGACCTATGAACTCTTCGCCGAGAACACCGGCTTTGGCACGACCAACATCAGCACCTCCGTGGCGACCGCATTGTTCTCGGAGTTCCGGTTCCTGACCGCGAACAACTCGATCGTCAATGGTGAAGCCACGAGCCTGAACTGGTCCGCAACCGGGGCCGACTCGATCTCGATCGAGCCGGGAGGCTTCACCACGACGGCCTCCTCCGGAATCCTGATCGTCTCGCCCACCGACACGACAACCTACGTCATGACCGCGGTCAACGCGGGGTTCGGCCAGCAGACCGCACAGATCACCATCGCGGTCGACCCCTTGCGCATCGCCTCGTTCACCGCTGATCCGCAATTGGTTGTGGTCGGCGAGCCGGTCACCCTCAGCTGGCAGGTGGACGGATCGGCCAACGTCGAGCTGCGGGGCTTCGGCAGCCAACCCCAGGTGGGCACAGCCACGGTCTACCCGACCACGGATGAACAGTTCGTATTGATCGCGGAGTGGAACGGTTTCGTCAGCCAGCGGACCGTTGAACTTACCACGGTGCCTTATCTGCAGCTGGCAGCCAGTTTCAGCCGGACGGAAATCAGCCGGGATCCGTCCGGCCTGACGGTGGGCGTGCCGTTTGACGTGTTCATTCATTGGCTCGGGCCACCCCGCCTGATGCTGGGTCTTGAGTTTGGCCTGGATCTGCCCGCGACAGGTGTCTATATCGTTGACTCCCAGACTCTGCTCCATGGACCGGAAAACCTGGGCACCAATTCGGACTGGCAGATCTACGGTTCCTGCTTCGCGCCGGCGGCCGACAGCGCCGTGGCCCGGCTGAGCCTGCTGACCTTCGACCCCAACGCTTTCGTCGGGGAACAGATTGTCGTTCGCGGCATCACAGGTGAGCTCTTCCCTGAAAGTCCCGGTTATCGGAATTGTGATTTCGTGAATAAACCCATCGTGGCCGGCCCGCCGCTGCCCCTGGACCTGAGCTCCGTGGGCGTCGCGACCCCGACGCGGCGCGAAACCCGAATCACACGGATTCATCCCAATCCCTTCAACCCCCGCACGAACATCAGCTTCAGTTTGCGGGGAGACGGCGACGCTCGCCTGGAGATCTACGACCTGGCCGGGCGCCGCGTCCGCTCACTGCCGGTTCCCCGCGGTGCAAGCGGGCCGCAGGTTGTCCGGTGGGATGGGCTGGACCGCAGTGGACGGGAGACGGCCAGCGGGGTCTATATCATTCGGTTGACCGAAGCGGGCGCGGTTCACGTGCAGCGGGCCGCTTTGTTGCGGTAGGCGTGCGCACCCGGCGCACCAGGTGCGGACGCCATCTGGCTCGCTAAGGGCCCGGGTCATGGGCAGGGCGTCGACTACATTCCAGCCAAACGCCGCACCGGCCCACTCAACAGAAACAATATCGCGATTCCAAATGAGCATTGGATTCGGTGAGTCGTGGGAAATCCTTCGTTTGAACACAGCCGGACAGCCGGTGGAATGCCGTTTGTTCAACGCCCCTCAAGCTATAAGTATACGGCAAATAAGGTTGTTGGATCAATCCCGGCCGCGCAGATCCATTGGTCTACGAGTTCA
>JAJRWA010000171.1 GCA_024277025.1 Candidatus Krumholzibacteriota bacterium
CGAAAGCCCCCCGCTTCTTCGCCACCTCCTCCAGGGCGTCGACCTGCTTGCGGCTCCAGCTCGACAGCCCGGTGGCGTTCAGGCAACGCACCGTGCCGCCCCCGGCCATCGCCTTCTCGAAGACCCCGAAGCCGCAGCCGGCCACCAGATCATCCAGCGTGTGGATCGGACAGCCGAAGCGCAGGTCAGGCTTGTCAGAACCATAGAGGTTCATGGCGTCGTCGTATGAGATGCGCGGGAACGGCGTGGGCAGATCAATCCCGCTGCCGGCCGCAAAGATTCGCGCCATCATTTCTTCGACCACGGCATAGATGTCGTTCTCGGTCACGAAGCTCATTTCCAGATCGATCTGGGTGTGCTCCGGCTGCCGGTCGCTGCGCAGATCCTCGTCGCGCAGACAGCGGGCCAGTTGGAAGTAGCGGTCCACCCCGCTGGCCATCAGGATCTGCTTGTACAACTGCGGCGACTGGGGCAGGGCGTAGAACTGGCCATGATGGATCCGGCTGGGCACGACGTAGTCCCGCGCGCCCTCGGGCGTCGTCTTGATCAAGAGCGGTGTCTCAACCTCCAGAAAATCCTGGCTGGACAGAAAGTCGCGGGCAGCCATGGCCACCCGGTGCCGCACCTGCATGTTGTGGGCCATGATCGGATGACGCAGATGGATGTACCGGTGCTTGAGCCGCAACTCCTCGCTGGCCTCCCAGGCCTGGTCCACCTGAAACGGCAGCGGCGCGCACGTATTGAGGATCTCGACCTCACGCACCACGATTTCGATCGCTCCGGTGGCCATGTCCGGATTGACCATGTCATCGGGACGGCGGCGCACCGTGCCGCTGATACCCAGCACCGACTCGAGCTTGAAGCTCTTGGCCAATTCGAGCGGCTCGCCATCCTCACAAACGACCTGCACCAGACCATAGCGGTCCCGCAGACCCACAAAGACGACACCGCCCAGGTCCCGGATACGCGCGGCCCAACCAGCCACCTTCACATCCTGGCCGACCAGGCTCTCGTTGATCTCACCGCAGCGATGGCTGCGCAATGCGCCCGAGTTCATGTTCGCGTTCACCCTTCGATTACCTCCTGAACCGCCGCCGGAATCCGCTCCCGCGCCATCGGCTCCTGGTGTCCCGTCGCCAGATCCCTGAGCATCATGGATCCGGCCTTCAATTCATCCTCGGCGACCGTCAGCAGCAACCGGGCCTGACGCAGATGCGCCGACTTGGCCTGGGCCTTCAGTGAGCGGTCGGTCGTGTCGATTTCCACCCGGCAGAACTTGCGCAGATCATCAGCCGCAGCGAACCCCACCTGCTGAGCCGCCACACCGCGGCAGGCGATGTACACATCCACCGGCGACTGCGGGCTGCGCTGCAGGTCCACCGGCGTGTCGTCCAGATACAGCAGCGTACGTTCCACGCCGATGGAAAAACCCACCGCCGGGGTCGCCGGGCCTCCGCACTGCTCCACCAGATAGTCGTAGCGTCCGCCGCCGCAGAGGCTGCTCTGCTTCCGCCCGCTGGTGGCGGTTATTTCGAATGTCGTGCGGCAATAGTAATCCAGCCCCCGCACCAGGGACGGATCCTGTTCCACCGGCACCGCCAGGTCGGCCAGCGTCCCGGTTACAATTCGGTGGTGCGCCCGGCAGTCCGCGCACAGAGCGTCGGTGATGGGCTTGAACCCCCTGAGCAATTCCTGCACCCCATCGTCCTTGGCGTCATACAGACGCAAGGGGTTGATCGCGATCCGGCCCTGCATGGCGGCCGGAATGACAGCCAGATTATCATTCAGAAAACACTTCAAGTCTTCAAGGTAAGCTGGTCTGCATTCAGGACATCCAATACTATTGATCTTCACCGTCAAGCCCGTCGCGCCCACCGCCTCGAACAGGGCCATGGCCGTGCGGATCACCTCCGCGTCAAGCACCGGACTGTCCGAGCCGATGGCCTCAACCCCGACCTGGTGGAACTGGCGGTAGCGCCCGGCCTGGGGCCGATCATGGCGGAACATCGGCGCCATGTAGAAAAACTTCATGGTGCCCGGCTGCCGGGTCAGCCCGTTCTCCAGATACGCGCGCACGACCGAGGCGGTCATTTCCGGCCGCAACGTCAGGCTGTCGCCGCCCTTGGTCTCGAAGGTGTACATCTCCTTGTCGACAATATCGGTGCCCGCCCCCACCGAGCGCAGGAACAGACTCGTCGGCTCCATCACCGGCGTGCGGATCTCGCCGTAGCCGAACCGGGCCAGCACCTCGGCCCAGCGGGCCTCCGCCCAGCGCCAGCGCTCCACCTCGGCGAGCATGATGTCGCGCGTTCCCTTGTGGCGGCGGTATTTGATCTCCATGTCGTCCTCTTCCGAAGCGGGTCCTCAAGCGCGGCGACCGGGTCTTCGCCGCCGACAATATGGGTCAATCGGCGCCCAGGAGCCAACCCGAGGGATAATTCTTTCGCACAAGCTCGAAGTCCGGCTCAAGCAGCAGATTGAAGCCCGCAAGATCCAGGGCACGCAGACCCGCCCGCAGCGCCTGTTCGGCCGGGCTCCCATCCGTCTGCTGACGCCCCAAAGCCGTCAGTCCCTCGCCACAGCGCAGCCGCGCATGGCGCGGCACCCGACGGGCCACCATGAGCACCAGATCCGGCGCCGGCCCGACCAACTCCCGCGAGGCGAATCGCGCCGGATCCAGCAGGCCCTCCCTGAAGAAGCGCTCGGCGTCCCACTGCCTGACCATCGCGTAGTCAAAAGCCCCCAATCTCAGGGCGTGCAGGACCGGCCCATGGTCGTAGGGATCCGGCCCGCAGGCCAGGCCCCGGGGCCAGACCTTGAGACCTGCCCGGCGCAGGGCTCCCGCCGCGGTCAGGGAAAGCGAGTCGCCGCACACGGTCGCGGCCGTTCGGGTTCGCCAGGGCTCCGGTTGATCCCCGGCCTCCCGGCGGTAGACCAGCACACCCTGCGGCCTCAGGTTGCGCGGTGCCGGGCGACGCCCGACGACCAACGGCAGAAACTCCCGGCGGGGCACCTGCAGCGCCAGTCCATCCGGTGCCAGCACGAAATCCGGGCGGGCCGCCAGATGGCGGCCAAAAGTAGCCAGATCACGCGCCACTACCAGACCCAACGGCGCCTCGCCAATCTCACCCAGATACTCGCGCAGCGCCTCGAAGAAACCGTTCGCCCGCGACTCTGAGCCACTGGTATCGAGCACCAGCAAGGTGTGAGCCGGACCGAGCGATGCGTGTCGGGGCCACAGCAGTGCTCCCAGGGCCAGCACAATCACCACGGCAGCCGCAGCCAAAGTCACCCAGCCGATCCCCGCGCTGCCGGGCTTCACTGCCGGGGCTGGTTCACTCATCGGGCTGCTCCGTCCCGCCCCGCAGGCTATCAGCCCAGACAGGATCGGCGCGGCCGACCACCACCTGGAACTCCGGTGGATCCATACCGATCAGGGTCAACCAGCTCGGCAGGCTGGCCTGTCCCGGGACAACGTGCACCCCCAGCCCCAGGCTCCCGACCGGGACGGTAACCAGGATGCGGTCCCCCCGCAGGACCTCCACCGAATCGGCGACACCGCGCACCATGACATCAACGACCGGTGGCGAGACGCCGACCTCCGGCTGCCCCGCATCCACCAGCGGGATCACGGGCAGGTTCGCCAGGGTCCGCTCGACCAGCGGCGCCACCTGGAAGCGAACCCGGACCTCGCGCGAGGCCATCTTCAGCTCTTCATGCGGCGGCATCAGGGCCACTATTTGCTCGTCCGAACTCTCCCGCCGGTCCAACGCGACGGGTTCGGTTACGATCTCTCCACTGGGCGGCAGAAACCGCTCAGGCCCCGTTACCATGACCGAATCGGGCGTGACCGCAGGTGGAATCAGGAAGCCGAATCCGGCCGGCAACGTGCCGCTGGTCACCAGCCGGATCGGCAAGCGCCGCCTCACTTCCTGGTCCAGTTTCACCCGAAGCCGGACCGGCGGCTGGATGCCGATCACAACCAGGTCGGTGTACACATCGCCGACCCCCAATTCATAGCTGAAGGTCGGACCCGGCACACGATCGGCCAGATTGACCCGCACCTCACCGATGTAGCGATTGAAATAGTTGTGGGTCATCAGGCGCAGCTTGCTGCCCTGCACCCTGACCTTGACCCGACTGGGAATCTCACTGCCGGCAGCCGTGAGACCGGCGCCGACCCCGGTCAGCCGCAACGGCAGCTGCGTGGTCTGCTCCACAGTCGAAGTGCTCGCCACCTGGACCCAGATGACCACCGAAACCACAAAACAACTGATTTTCAAGCCGAGTCGATTCATGGTTCCTGGACCGCCTCGGGCAACCTCAGGGTTTGCCCCACGTTAATGGCTCCGCTGCGCAATTCGTTGTGACGACTTATTTCCATCACCGTCGTTCCGTGCCGGCGGGCCAACCCCCACAGGCTGTCGCCTCGCCGAACCCGATAACGACGGGACCATGGCGAGTCCGAATTGCCAGCCAGTTGCTGCAATCCCGCCGTATCCTGCCGCCAGGAGGCGATGCCCCGCACCAGTATCCCGGCCAGATCCTTGCGCCCCTGCCGTGTGCGCAGAACCTTCAGGTCATCTTGGTTGGACATGTACGCCACCTCGACCAGGGCCGACGGCATGGCCAGCGATTTCAACACCTGGAATCCGGCCTGCTTCACCCGCCGGCCACCGACGACGCCGCTGGCTCGCCCCGCGTCCAGCATGTGGTGTGAGAGCCGGGCCGACTCCTGCAGAACCCGGGTCATTTTCAGGTCCATCAGAATATCCATGACCAGCTCATCATGGTGGCTGCCCGGATCCAGGCCCACCAGTTGGGCCGCGTTCTCGGCATCGGCCAGTTCCCGCGCCTCGCGGTCGGTCGCCCCCTGCAGCGACAGGAAATAGACTTCCATCCCCTCGACGCGGGCATCTGCGTGGGTGTTGCAATGGATCGAAAGGAAAAGATCCCCCTCCTGCTCCCTGGCAAAATCCACCAGCTCCCACAGTTCCAGGCCATAGTCGCCGGTTCGCGTCAGGACCGCCCGATACCAGGGCAGGGCATTGAGCAGCCGCGCCACCTCCCGGGCAATATCCAGGACCACGGCCTTCTCAGCCAGGCCGCCCCGGCTGGCGCCCGGATCCATGCCACCATGTCCAGGGTC
>JAJRWA010000172.1 GCA_024277025.1 Candidatus Krumholzibacteriota bacterium
CTGGTCGGGCTGGCTGCCGGGGCCGTCGGGGCCTTGGCCAGCTACGTGATCAACAGCGTCATCCTGGCCTTGACGGACCTGCCAACCGTCACTTTCGCCATCGTGGCCGCACCGCTGGTGGAGGAGTCCTGCAAGGGGCTGTGGGTGGCCTGGCAGATCCGGCAGCGGCAGATCGGTTTCCTGATCGACGCGGCCATCCTGGGGTTCGCCACGGGCGCCGGTTTTGCCCTGGTGGAGAATATCTACTACGTGCAGAGTCTGGGCGAGGTGCCCCTGCTGGTGTGGGTGATCCGCGGCCTGGGCACGGCCCTGATGCACGGCGGCACGACGGCCGTCCTGGCGGTCTACCTGCGCGGTCGCGGCGACACCAGCCCCAGTGGCCCGCCCTGGATCGGCGCCGTTTTCCTGGCGACCCTGCTGCATGCGGCGTTCAACCGCTTCATGACCCAGCCGGTTCTCGCCACGCTCATCATGGTCGTGGTGCTGCCCGTGATCATGGTCCTGGTCTACCGGCAGGGCGAACGTCGCCTGCGCGAGTGGCTTGGCCGCGGTTTCGACCGGGACAGCGAACTGCTGGCCCTGATCAACGAGGGCCAGGTGCACACTACGCCGTTGGGCCGATACCTGCTTTCCCTGCGCCAGAATTTCCGGTCCGACACGGTGGCGGACATGCTCTGCCTCGTGCGCCTGCAGGTCGAGCTTTCCCTGCGGGCCAAGGGGTTGCTGATTCTGCGCGAACAGGGACTTGAGCCGGCGCCGGACCCGCGCCTGGCCGAGAAGCTGACCGAATTGCGGTGGCTGGAGAAAAGCATCGGACGCACGGGCCTGCTGGCCATGCGTCCGGTCTGTCACTGGCGCGGCGCCGATGCCTGGCAGCGCCACCTGCTCGAGGAATCCTCCGACTAGAGAAAACGCACCAGTCCGCCCAGGCGCTGGTCGCGGCGGAAGCCGTGCTTCTCGTAGAAACGCCGCAGAAAATAGTGCGTCTTGATCGTCTTGTAGCCGCGCGAGGCCATGCGGGTGCAGAAATCGGCCAGGATGGCGGCGGCGATGCCCCGTTCGCCCACTGTTTGCCGCACCACGATGCCGTCCAGAATGACCTCCTGTTCGCCCGGCTCCCGGTAGACCAAGCCACCGATCAGCTGCTCCGCTTCGTCGATGGCCACGAAGTAGCGGTCGGCCTTGCTCAGGGTCTTGGGGAAGCCGGCCTGCAGGAACAGGCGGTACAGCAGGCCGACCTCGGCCGGACCGCTGGGCTCGCCGACGGCGTACTTCTGGCCGCGGCGGTCGCTGATCGTCGAACGCACGATGACCTGGCCCCGTTCCGGATGCCCGACCGTCTGCACCTGCATCTGCTCGTGCCGCAGGCGGTGGGGGAAGGCCAGCCGGTTGAAGGCGATGCGGTCGTCGGAGTCGGTCAGCAGGTTCTGCAGGTCGCTCAACTCGACCATCTGGGTCGAGCGCCGCTGCGGATGGCGGAACATGCGCACCAGCAGGCGTTCGAAGACATCGACCAGATGCAGGTCAGCCTCGGCGAAGTACGTGTTGCGGAACAGCGTGAAGCGCGCGATCTCGGGCATGCGGTCCAGCCGGTAGAGCCGCGACAGCTCTTCAATAATCTCCAGGCGGGCCCGCGGCGAGGCCTCGGCGTTGACCAGGTGCCAGTCGCGGTAGCGGTGGATGGCCGCGCGCAGGGCCAGGGGCTGGAAGTAGGTTGTTTCCAGGCGCCGGACGAAGCCGGCCAGGACCTCGGTGAAACCCATGCCCATCTCGTCGACGTCCCGGGTCTTCATCTCGGCCTGCAACTCGGCGAACCAGGCGCGGGCCTCGTCCACATCCAGCGCTTCGACGAAGGCTTCCAGGATCCACTCGCGTTCGAGGTACTCCGCCACCCACGGGTAGTGGCTGATGGTGTGCTGGTAGATGTTGCGCCACAGGGGACGGACCAGGGACAGCGGGCCGGTGTAGGGCTTCCAGCCGGTCAGGTTGTTCTGGACCGCGCCCCGCCGGAAGTCCGGCTCGGGCACGACGATGTTGTTGGGCGTGATCAGGCCGGGGATGATGCGGCGGCCGCTGTTGCGCCAGCCGCGCACGACCACGGTCATGGCCCGGACCATCAGCTGGTGCCAGCGCATGCGCGAAGGCGGCTTGGTGCCCGGCCCGCGTACCGAACTGAACTCGCGGATCTTCTCCCACACCGTCAGGTCGCTCACGTAGGCCATGGACAGGGCTCCGAGCTCGGGCCGACAGCAGCCGAAGGTCGGCAGCATGGGTGTCCCAAAGGGGTACCCGCGCAAGGCGATGTACCAGTAGATGGTGTCGTTGATCAGGGACTGGTTCGTATCCTTGCGGATTATGATCTGAAGATCGAAGTGCTTGCCCGCCAGGGTGTTGATGCTCATCCGGTAACGTGAATCCTCATAGCGCGAGATAATGCGCGAGACGAAGATTCCACCGGGTCCGACCTGGGACAGCGAGATGTGCTCGCCCTCGAAAGCGAGCATGATCGACTGTTTGAGGAACGTCGTGCCCACGAGCACCTCATTGAGGCGCTTGATCTCGGAATCGCTCAGGCCTTCCTGGAAGATCAGCTTGCCCCGCCAGGCGGCCGGACTCAGATCGTCACCCTCGGCCAGCAGTTGATCTTCGAGCCACTCGGACAGGTCGCTCATTTCCTGGTCTGCCGCCACAGCCAGCTTGGCGTCCTGCACGTGCAGGGCCCAACTGATCAGCTCTTCGCGGATGGGGCCGTAGAATTCGGGATGGAAGCGGCCGAAGTCGGCCAGCAGGTGAAAGAGATCCACGAAGACACGCCGCCGCCGCTCGCTGGCCGGCCACTTCAACTGGGTGCGGTAGGCGTGCAGGCGCTGGCGCAGGGCCTCGAGCCGGCGGGGCTCGATGGCCGCCCGGCCGATGGCCTCGAAGCTCTCCTTGTCCAGGAACGGCTGCCCCGACTCGATGAAGGCTGGCAGGTAGCGGTTGTAGTCGGCCACCGGCTGGTCCAGGACCAGCACCTGGTAGGCGCGACAGCGCACGGTTTTGACCGGATGGTTGGCCAGGGCTTCGAGCCGCCGCCGGATCAGCGTGCCCTGCTGGGGACTGACCCGCTCCAGTTCCCGGTTCAACTGCTGCACCGCGGCCAGGGCGGTCGCCGCGTCGCCGAACAGCGCCCGGCGGCACAGATCGTCGACCGCGGCCACCTGCCGGTCGACCCGCCCCGGGGCCGGCGGTCCCGAATACTGACGGCGCGAGTCCGCGGGCAGGAAAATCTGCTCGCCGAAGGGACCGGGGTCCGTGTCCCAGCCCAGACGGCAGGGGCTGAAGTTGATCAGTTCGCTGTTGCCGACCCACAGCAGGGGCTGGCGCGCCAGCAGGCCGAGGTCGATCACGGTGCCGTCCACCTCGTATTCCAGGTCGCCGATGCGCACGCGCCCGTTGCGGTGGCGGCCCAGGCGCAGCGTGCTGCCGTTGTCCTTGTTGCGCAGCCCGCTGTCGGTGGTGCGCATGGAGTCTTCCAGGGCGCCCAGATCCCGAAAGAACCAGCGCGGGATGCGCACCTCGAATTCGCCCACCGTCAGGGTGGTGACGTTGCTGCGGTAGAGGTCGGCGATGACGTCGGCAAAGTTGCGCTCGATGATCTTGCGCTTGAAGCTGCCCTTGGGCGTGAGTTCACCCTGTTCCACACTGAAGTCACGGTCCAGGATCGAGAAGTTCACCACGCGTTCATGGGCGGCCAGGCCGGGATTGGCCAGGGTGACGATCTGCTCGAAATACTCCCGGCGCGCGTCATCGTCGGGCAGCGAGCTGAGCACCTCGTCGTCGCTGTCCGGCACGATCAGCAGCGTGTTGTAGCTGCGCCCGTCGCCGGCCAGGAAGGTGCGCTTGACGCCGGGCACCAGATCGAAGAGCGACTCGACCTGGCGCGGGGCGATGGTCTGCCCGCGGTTGTTCTTGTAGATATCCTTGATGCGATCGACGATCTCCAGATGGTCCCCGTGGGTCCGGCGGAACAGGTCACCGGTCGCCAGCCAGAATTCGTCGCCGTCGGGCTGGTCGACGGCCAGGCAACCGGCCGGCGCTGCGGCCGGCAGGTAGCGGGCGATGTAGGGTCCGGCGATCTGCAGCTCACCCTGATCGCCGAACCGGACCTTCACGCCGGGCAGGGGAATGCCCACCGAGCCTTCGATATAGTCGTCCGGCGGGGTCATGGTCAGGCCGCCGGTGCCTTCGGTCATGCCGAAGCCGCTGCACAGGCTCACGCCGCAACGGTGGAAGAAACGGAAGACCCGGGGATCCAGATAGCCGGCGGCCGACAGGCCCCAGTAGAGCCGGTCGCCGACCAGTTCGCGCAGGCTCTCGGCCAGGGAAATCTCGTTGTCCTGTTCGCGCACATGGTCCATGGCGCGCTCGTGGATCTGGGCCCAGCGGACCGGCACGCTGATCAGGGCCGTGGGGCGCACTTCCTGGAACTGGCTGAGCAGGGTGTCGACCGACGGATTGCCGGCGAAGACATAGGTACCGCCCCAAAAGATCGTGCCGAGCATCTCCAGATAGCGCCCGAAGGTGTGGAACAGGGGCAGGTAGCAGAGCAGCACCTCGTCGCGGCCCACCGCGGGCAGGGCCGCAGCCCGGGCGAAGCGCTTGCTCACCAGATTGAACTGGCTGAAAGCCACGCCCTTGGGCCGGCCGGTGCTGCCGCTGGTGAACATGACGGTGGCCGGCTCGCGCATGGTGCGGCGCGGCCGCTCGGCCAGGATCCGCTCCACCGCGTCGGGGGTCAGGTCCGCCCGCTGCTCGTCGAGGTTGAAGATGCGCTCGTGGCCGACCCGGTCACACAGGTTCAGGGTGTAGATGTCGAAAGGCTGGTCGGCCTCCTGCCTGATCTCCAGCAGCATGCCCAGCCGGTCGGGATCGTCGCAGATCGCCACGGTGATGCAGAGGCGGTTGAAGATCCAGGTCAGATCGGCCACGCTGAAGTGGATGTTCAGCGGCGTGACGAACAGGTCCTGGGTCAGGCAGGCCAGATCACAGCAGGCCGAAGCGATACTGTTGGCCGTCAGCAGCGCGACGCGGGGTCCGTCGGTGGCGCGGCTGCCGCCCGCCGCCAGTTTCGGACGCGGGCCGTCGCGCCACAGCAGGGCTGCAATTTGCCGCACACGGCGTCGGATGCTGGTGTAGTCCCAACGACCGCCGCCGGTTTCGCTCAGCTCCTGGAACAGGATGCGGTCCGGGTGGGCGCGTTCCCGTTGATCCAGCAGGTCGCCCAGGGTGAAGGCCGTGTCTTCGCAGATGGTGAAGGTTGTCTTGGCCCAGCGGTTGCGCTCAGCCGGCCCGGGCAGCGCGCCGAGAAAATCCGGCAGGCGCGTGCGTTCGAGATAGGCGGCCCAGGTGGCGGCGGGAAACGCGTCCGTGCCGGGTCCGGTCAGCACCGCTTCGGCGGCTTCAACGAGAGCAACGGCGTCGGCTTCCGCTGTTCCGGATGTCCATTGGGCCAGCTCGCGGGCAAAGCGGGCGGCGAGATCGTCGCTCATGGCGACGGCTCCGTTGCCGGGCCCGGAACCGGACTCGCCGGCGAGCCGGTCACCAGACGATAGCCCACGCCGTGGACGGTCAGGATGTGCTGCGGTTTGGCCGGGTCGCTCTCGACGATCTTGCGCAGGCCCAGAATGAAATTGTCCACCGTGCGGGTGGTGGGGTAGGCGCCGAAGCCCCAGACCCGGTCCAGGATCGTGGCCCGGTCGACGGGCTCGCCGTCGTGTTCGGCCAGCAGCCGCAGGATCATCACTTCCTTTTCCTTGAGCGTGACTTCACCGCCGGGGGTGGTTGCCCGGTAGGCGCGCAGGTTGATCTCAGCCTGTCCGATCTGCAGCACCTGGGGTGTCTCGCGGCCGCGGAACCAGTCCTGCCGCCGGAACAACGACTTGATCCGCGCCAGCAGTTCCTGCAGTTCGAAGGGCTTGGCGATGTAGTCGTCACCGCCTTCGTCCAGGCCGCGGATGCGGTCCTGGCCCGCGGTTCGCGCCGTCAGAAACAGGATGGGCAACCGGTCGCCGGCCTCGCGCACCAGACGGCAGAACTGGAAGCCGTCCATACCCGGCAGCATCACGTCCAGCAGGATGAGTTCGATGCCGCCCCGGCGCCAGATATCCAGGCCTTCCTCGGCGTTGCCGGCCAGGACCGGCTCGTAGCCTTCGAGTTCCAGATTGATACGCAGGCCATCGGCCAGATGGGCGTTGTCCTCGACCACCAGTATGCGGCGTTTCATCGGGATTATCCTTCCTTGCCCGCGGCGGGCAGGGTCACGGTGAAGGTGCTGCCCTGACCCTCTTCGCTGTCCAGTTCGATCCGGCCACCCAGGCTTTCGATATTCTGACGCACCAGGTGCAGGCCCAGCCCCGCCCCGCGCCGACGACCTTCGTGGCTGCCGCTATAGAAACACTCAAAGACCTTGCTGTGCAAGCGCCGGGGAATGCCCGGGCCATCGTCGCTGACGATCAACTGGTGGGCACCGGCGCCGCTGGCCACGGTCACCGTCACGCGCACCGGTTCCGGGCTGTGCTTGACGGCGTTGACCAGTAGGTTGCGCAGAGCCAGGGCCAGGGTCATGCGGTTGCCCAGGATCCAGGCTTCGGTCTCGCCGACCAGGGTGAACTCGGCGCCGCGGTCGGCGGCGAATCTGGCCAGGTCGTTCAGCACCAGTTGGGCCTCGGCCAGCAGTTCCAGCCGCACCGGCACGCCGCGCGCAAACGTATCGCCGGCGCTGAGGGCCAGGACATCGTCGACCAGGTTCTCCAGGCGTTTCATGTCTTCGAGCATGTTGGCGCCGATGCGGGTCCGGTCGGTTTCACTCAGGCCCTCGCGGCACATGGTCTCGGTGTAGAGGTGCAGGCTGGCCAGGGGAGTCTTGAATTCGTGGGTCACCCCGGACAGAAACAATTCACGGGTCTGTTTGTAGCGCACTTCGCTGCGCCACGAATAGATCAGGATGCCCGAACCGGCGCTCAGCAGCAGCAGAAAGAAGAGCCCTTCAAAGAGGAACATGCGCCGCTTGGAGCTGGCTTCGGCGGCGATGCTGGCCAGCACGGCCGGATCGATCTGCACGTCGACGCAGTCCGCCGTGTGCCGGAAAATAAGATGGGGGAAGGAAGTGCGCAGGAAATCCCCGGACTCGTCCATCAGTTGGGGTTCCACCTGCAGCAGGAAGCTGGCGTGCAGACGGTCGGTGGTCATTTTCTGCACCTGCAAATCGGCCCGGCTGTTGGTCTCGCCGGTCAGAAAGTAGGTCCACCACAGCCCCATGATGACCAGCAGCGCCACCAACGTTCCGTACAAGAAACCCATTCGGGTCCGCATGGTCACTCCCGCCGCAACGGCCTACTGGTATTCCTTGCCCAGGATCACGCTGACGATGATCGCGCCGACGGCCAGGGGCGCGGCGAACCGGATCAGAAAGAGCCAGCCGCCGAAGCCCTTCAGCGGCCCATGGCCGTCCTCCAACTCGCTGCGGGTCAGCTTGGGACTCAACAGCCAGCCCGTGAACAGGGCGATCAGAAAACCACCCACCGGCAGGAACCAGTTGCTCGCCAGATAGTCCATGGTGCCGAAGATGCCGGCCGTCGATTCGCGGCCGATCAGGTTCACCGACGACAGCGTGGCGTTGCCGCCCAGGCTCAGGGCGTTGAGCACGCCGAAGACGGTGATCACCAGCCCCATGGTCAGGGTGGCCCGGGGCCGCGTCCAGCCCAACTCGTCGATGGCGTAGCTGCTGACGACCTCCAGCAGGCTGATGGTGCTGGTCAGGGCGGCAAAGCCGATCAACAGGTAGAACAGGGCGTTGAGCAGGCCGGCGCCGGGCAGCTTGACCAGGACGGTCGGGATGGTGGTGAACAGAATGGTGGCGCTCTTGTTCACCTCGATGTGCGAGGTGTTGATGATCGAGAACATGATCACGCAGGCCATCAGGGCGATCAGCGTATCGAGCGCCGAGATCTGCATGGCCGCTTTGGGCAGCGAAATGTCGCGCCCGATATAGCTGCCATAGGTCAGCATGGCGCCCATGCCCAGACTCAGGGTGAAGAAGGCGTGTCCCAACGCCTCGAGGATCGCCCCCTTGGTCAGCGTCGAGAAATCAGGCCGGAACAGAAACCGCAACGCTTCGCCGAAGCCGCTCGTGGTCGAGCTGTAGACCAGCAGCACCAGCAGGATCAGGAACAGCAGCGGCATGAGGATCTTGGTCACCCGTTCGATCCCGCGTTTGACGCCGAAGAACACCGAGCCGACGGTCAGACCCATGAACAGCACGTGGTAGAAGACTTGCTGCCCGCCGTTGGCCAGAAATTCGCCCCCGAAGTAATTACCCAGGGCGGTGGGGTCGGAGGCCAGTTCGCTGAGGTGCCCGGACAGCGCCAGCCAGGTGTAGTGGATGGTCCAGCCGGCGACCACGCTGTAGTAGGAGAGGATGGTGAACCCGGCCAGGACGCCCAGGAAACCGACGCCCCGCCACAGGCCGCCGCCCGGTTTGTCCTTGGCCATGACCCGGAACGCCCCGACGGGGCTGAGCTGGGTCCGCCGGCCGATCAGCAGTTCGGCCATCATGATCGGCACGCCGATCAGGATCACGCAGGCGATGTAGACCAGGACAAAGGCGCCGCCGTTGTTTTCGTGCGTGATGTAGGGGAATTTCCAGAGGTTGCCCAGGCCGATGGCGCTGCCGGTGGCGGCCAGAATAAAGCCCAGCTTGCCGCTCCATTGTCCGCGGGGTTATGACATGTATGGTCCTTTGCTGCAGGAAATCCTCGGTTATCGGCCAATGTGGAGGGCATCATAGACCAAGACTGTCTGAAAAACCAGTGGGATCCGGATGCAGAAAAGGACCCGACTGGTCGGATCTTTTTTGGCTATTTGGTAGTGGGGATTGGTTGTGATGCCGGACAGAGGGATTGTTTGGCTGAGGTCGAGGTCATTCCGCTATCCTTTGCTGGGCAGGGGGCGGGGTTTGTGTTGGTGGGGGTGGGCTAGAGATGGCCTGGAGCCCGGTGCGATTCGACCTTGGTGTATCCGAAGCGTCTGGATATAAATACCAGCGTTTCTTGGTAAGTTTCGCTAGAACGACAAGGTTTGCTCATTCGACACGTCCTGCCGCCAGGATCAACGGCCAATAAAAGGAACGCAGTTCCCGCACCACATCGGCGAATGATGCTCCTTCGGTGTCGAGCCCATTCCTGGTGATGAATGCGTCCCACATGCGGGTCCGGCTATCGTCGGCGAAATCGTCAGCCAAACCCGGCGGGACTTCGGCGGGGATCTCCGTACCCCGGCGCAGGAATGTGGCTTGCAGCGCCTCGATCTGATCCTCGCGTGTCAGTTCCATGGTGCGGCTTATCCGCAACAGGTCGTAGAGGTCCTTGAGTCGGGTGTTGATGTCGCCGAGCGCGACCATGGCCTCAAGCTTCTCGGCGACCACGAACTCCGGCCGGTAGGTCAAGATGCTGGGGGGATCCTGGTCGAGCAGCGTCGGGTACGTCAGTTCCACAGCCTGTTGATCGGCGGCATCGCCGAATCCGATATCGATCTGCACCGATATGCGGGTTCTGCCGAGAGTAGCGACGAGCCTGAGCCGGATCCCGTCGTACAGGGAGGCTTCCCGGATGGCTTCGCCCTTGATCGTGTCCGGCAGAAAGTCCAGGCCGTCATCGTCGACTTCCACGGCTGCGATATCTGCGACGATACTTTCCAACCGGTCGATTTCGGGGGCTCCTTGCCCGAGCAGATCCAGATCCCGGGTCGGGCGGCCAACCTCTTGTTGCCAGGCATAGAATAGGAAAGCGCCCTTCAACAGGAATGTGGACCTGTGCGGGGAACGCCCCAACCGGTAGAGGAAACGTTCCAGGCCGTATCTCGTCAGCACCAACTGGAAATCGATGCCTTCTCTCTGGGCGATGTTGAGCAGCCTCTGTCTGATCGATGCCTGCAGGGGAGCGCGTTCTTCGGCCATTAAGCGAGTGCCTCCAGATAGGGTCTCATGATGGTCTTCACACGGCAGATTCCCGCGTAGCTCCAGATCTGCGCGGGGGTGGCCCGCCGCTGAGCGAGGCAGTCCCTGAGCGCCTCGACGGCAACGTCCAGACCAATCCGGCTGCGGAACTTGAAGCAGTCGGCTACGGTCTTGGCCGGATCGAAGATACGCACGGGGACCTGGCCCAGCAGGTGGGTCGCGAATCCGCTCTTGAATGAGGGGCCGGTCATCCTGACCACCTGGACGGCGGCGGGGGTATCGGACGGGGCCAGCTTCGAGCCTTCGACCGCGAGCCAAATGGAGCGGGGCGACTGGGTCGTCAGTTCATGGAATCTGAGCGCAGAGAGCAGGCAGACCACCGTTCCCGGATATCGCTTGGCAGTGACGGCCAGGGTGTCGTCCTCGGTCGGTTCACGGCCGGGCAGGGCGTATTGGCCACGCCCAAGCTTGGCGAGGCGTCCTTTGGCCAGCAGCCGCTGGATATAGGCAACCGAATGGCCATGGGTCCGGAGGTCGCGTGGCCTGAGGATGCCCAGGGTCGCAGCCAGATCGAGGATTGCGACCTCGTTGGGGCTCAGCTTGTCGGATTCCTTGCTCATACCTGACCTGTGTCGGAATAGCGAACGTTAGGTTTAACCATTCGCTATTTAGACACATTATTGAGGGGGAAGCAAGGTGAACTTGTATTGGGTGTCCCAGCAGCAATCCGCATACAAGAATCAGCGGACTGTCAATAAAGGATAGGATTACCAGCGTTTCTCAGTAATTGCCGGTATTCCTATCCAGAGTAGGATCATCAATTGACCTGCTGACGCCATCCGTCCCAACCTGTAGATTTTTGATGTTCAGCTTAAAAAGTGACAGAAATCCTGTCACTTTTACGCCTAACATAAACGATGTCGTTTCTGGTGTTGTTGTTGGGAGAGGAAACCGATAAAAATACTATGAGAAAACACTCTGAACAGCAACGCGACACCCAGCGAACCACCGATTTCATGGAACTGAACCGCGTTTTCACGGTGGAGGAGTTCGCCAGCCATCTCGGCGGACAGAAGAGCCTCGCCGAGTATCGCGTTCGCTTTGTTCCGGATGGGTGGGTTTGGCTTCGGAAAAATCTCCCGATCGGGAAAACTTTCGATTCGGAAAGGGAATTTTGCCGTGTTTTTACCGATCGGGAAAATTCAGGGGACAGGCAGGGTGATTGAGGAGGATCACATTACTTGTCCAACCCCTTCCACGGGTGCCCAGGTAACCTCGAGATCAATTCGCTGTGGACGAGTTCCGCTGCTGTCTCCGGATCGTAGGTGATGTTGGCCGAGATGAGGGACTGGACATCTTCCCTGAAAGCCGCGGTATTGAGTTTCGCCGCCAGATTGGCTTCGAACTCGGCGCGTGACACAGTCAGGTCCTCATTAGCCATATACCTCCGAAAGCACTCAACGATCCGAGTACTCGTGGCCGCACCGTCTCGCAGGGCCACCCAGAGGTCGAAAAGGTCTCGTCCCTTCTTTCGCTGGTAGAGCGCTCGCATTTTGGTCCCCAGCAGTTCGTCGAGGTGGTACACCGGGAGCGCAACAGTCCCACCGAACCACGGGTTATCGACCACGAATGGGTGTTGCTCAATGGGCAGAACGGAGAAGTGCTCCCGGGTGTTGATCTCGATTTTCAACCGCATGGTCGTAACCGGCGGGAAGGTCGTCTCGAAGCGGTAGACCAGCGTGAAACGCCCCTTGTTCTGCTTCCACTTCGGATTTCCAAGCCACGGGTCGAGGGCATCCCTGATCGTGTCGATCAACTCGCCGATGGGGCCCGCGTCGCGCTGGACAAGGTCGATATCCTCGGAATAACGTCTTCCTGCGCCAAGGAACAGCTTGTGCAAGGCCGTGCCACCCCGGAAGATGGCCTGAGCGGCCACGGTTTCCATTGAGAACATGGCCACCAAGGCCCGGGAGAGCACCAGATCCTGTTCGACCTGTTCGTTAGTGGGCCAAGGCGCGTGGGTGCGCCACGCGGTGATGTTGGCGCGGGGTATCACAGTTCGATCTCCAACTCGGCGTTGGACCGTACGCGCCAGCGCTCATCGATCTCGCCTTGTGCCTGTGCTCCGGGGAGCAGAGGGGTCACCCGTGGTTTCCTGGCCTTGAGCCACTCCGCCAGCGGGCCAGCGAGATCGCCTTCGCCGACCGCGTCGAGCAGGTACCCGAGGCGTTGGACATCCGAAAGTTTTACCAGGTGCGCGATCTTGACCAGGGCTTGGCCGTCCATGCGCTCCGCCAGTTCGCCAAGGACGGTGGCGATGTTGCTCAAATGTCCGGCCGCCGCTTGATAGCGGACCAGGTCGAATGCGGTGGTTTCGGGAGAGCCTACCCGCATCGTGCCGGTTTCGGTCTGGATTCCTGTCGCCGGCATCTGTTCGACCTTGCTGTTCATCGAGAACCGGATGGTGACCTTGCCTGAGCGTATCTCGCGCGTGGGCTTGCCGGTCACGATCTGGAACACCATGGGTTGCTGATGGGCCGCGCCGTGGATCGCTGCGGCGCTGAGAATTCCCACATAGTAGGGCTGGTCGAGGTGGCGCATGAGATCGTCGATGAACCAACTGGCCGGGGGCGAACCTGTTGATCGGTATTCGGGAGGAACGATGGCGTAGAAGCCGCGCCTGGGGGAGACGATCTTCCCTTGGTTCTTCAACCTGCGCAAGGCGGTCTGGACGGCTACGGCCGAGCGCTCGGCCTCGGATTCAGCCTTTGAGCGGGTAAATGTGTAGCAGCCGCGTGATTGGAGTTGTTCCACCCAATCCGACATGGCGGGTTTCTTGGGCA
>JAJRWA010000173.1 GCA_024277025.1 Candidatus Krumholzibacteriota bacterium
TACTCAGCGGGAACAACTGCTCCGCCCACCATCCCGTCGAAAGGACTCCCCGTGAGCACCGAACGCACTCTCAAGGGCAAGACCCTGTTCATCACCGGCGCCAGCCGCGGCATCGGCAAGGCCATCGCCCTGCGTGCGGCCCGTGACGGGGCCAACATCATCATCGCGGCCAAGACCACGACCGAACACCCCAAGCTGCCCGGCACCATCGACACGGCCAGGGCCGAGATCGAGGCGGCCGGCGGCCAGGCCTTCGCCGTCAAGACCGACATCCGGTTCGAGGATCAGGTGGACGAGGCCATCACGACCGGCGTCAAGCACTTCGGCGGCCTGGACATCGTGGTCAACAACGCCAGCGCCATCAGCTTGACCGGCCTGGAAGCGACCAGCATGAAGATGTACGACCGCATGTACGACGTGAACGCCCGCGGCAGCTACCTGGTGACCAAGACGGCCATGCCGCACCTGGTGCAGGCCGAGAACCCGCACGTGCTGAACCTGAGCCCGCCGCTGAACATGAACCAGAAATGGTTCGCTGAATTCGCCGCCTACACCCTGGCCAAGTACGCCATGAGCGTGTGGGTGCTGGGCATGAGCGCCGAATTCAAGGACGAAGGAGTGGCCTTCAACGCCCTGTGGCCGCGCACGGCCATCGCCACGGCAGCGGTCAGGAACCTGCTGGGTGGCGAACAGGTGATCAACGCCAGTCGGGAACCGGAAATCGTGGCTGATGCGGCCTGGGCCGTCTTGACCCGAAAGGCGAGCGAATGCACCGGGAATTTCTTTATAGATGAAGAGGTTCTGGCCGAAGAAGGGGAGACCGATTTCGACAAGTACGCGGTCAAGCCGGGCACGCCGCTGTTCAACGACTTTTTCCTCGACTGACCAGGCGGGGACGCGAAGCCACAAAGGGAAGAACCATGAACAAGACCAAGATCATCTGCACGATCGGGCCGGCCAGCCGGGACCCGAAGACCCTCGAGAAGCTGATGGAAGCAGGCATGAATGTCTGTCGCCTGAACTTCTCCCACGGAACGCACGAAGAGCATGCAGCCCTGATCAAGGATATCCGCGAAGTGTCCGGCCGGCTGGGTTTGCCGGTGGCCATCTTGCAGGATCTGGCGGGGCCGAAAATTCGCACGGGCAAGTTGAAGGACAGGGAATTCGTCACCCTCAAGCCGGATGCCACCTTCGTGCTGACCAACCGCGACGTGCCGGGCAGTGATGAGGAAGTCGGCCTGACCTACGACGATCTGCCCCACAACGTGCGCCCGGGCGATGCGATCCTGCTGGCGGACGGGGCCATGGAGCTCAAGGTCCTGTCGGCGACCGACACCGACGTCAAGTGCACGGTGATCACCGGCGGCCCGCTGGGATCCAACAAGGGCATCAACCTGCCCACGCGCTCGATCAACGCGCCGATCCTCAGCGAGAAGGACAAGGCTGATCTGCAGTTCGGCCTGAGCCAAGGCGTGGATTTCATCGCGGTCAGCTTTGTGCGCACGGCCCACGACGTGGCCACGGTCAAGAAGGTGATCACCAACGCCAAACTGGACACGCCCCTGATCGCCAAGATCGAGAAATTCGAGGCCCTGGACAATATCGACGAGATCATCGCCATCGCCGACGGCATCATGGTCGCGCGCGGCGATCTGGGCGTGGAGATTCCCCTGGAGTCGGTGCCGCGGGCGCAGAAGATGCTGATCCACAAGACCAACGCCGCGGCCAAGCCGGTGATCACGGCCACCCAGATGCTGCGTTCGATGGTCGAGAACCCCAGACCGACGCGCGCCGAGGTCACCGATGTGGCCAACGCCATCTATGACGGCACCGACGCGATCATGCTTTCGGAGGAAACGGCCATGGGCGCCTATCCGGTCGAGGCCGTCAAGGTGATGACCAGCGTGGCGGCCGACACCGAGGCCCATTTCGACTACGAGGCCTGGGGCCGCCGTTTCGAGAAGATCGGCAAGCTGGGCTTCAAGAGCGCGGTGGCCCACAGCGCCGTGGCCATGGCCAACGACATCGAGGCCGCGGCAATCATCACCTGCACCAAGAGCGGCGGCACGACCCAACTGGTGGCGCGCTACCGTCCGCGGCAGGCCCTGCTGACGATGACGCCCGTCTGGCAGACGGCCCTGCGCATGGCCCTGGTCTTCGGCGCCATCCCCGTGGTGACGGACATGATCGACACGGCCGAGGGCCTGGAGCGCCAGGCCATCACCCAGGCGCTGCAGGGTGGGTATGTGAAACCAGGTCAGCCCGTGGTGATCACGGCGGGGCTGCCGTTCAACGTCTCGGGCACGACCAACCTGATCAAGGTGGCGACGGCGGAGTGGTCCTGAGCCAGGATCCTACCGCACCACCGTAAACCGCCCCCGGAACGGCGCAAAGGCCGGGTCGCTCGACTCCACCGAATACAGGTAGATCCCGCTGACGACTTCCTGGCCGTTGCGTGACATCAGATTCCACGCCACAGCCCCGTTTCCGTTGAGGCCGTCATGGGTCA
>JAJRWA010000174.1 GCA_024277025.1 Candidatus Krumholzibacteriota bacterium
GCGCCGAGGCCGTGGCGTCTGAAAATCTGGCCGAGGCCGATGCCCTGGCCGACCGGCCCTTGCGCGCGCCCGCCCGCGCCCTGACCGAGGACGGCGTGGTCTATCCGCTGGCCCTGGGTCGCGGCTGGCTGATCAGCCGCGGCGCGCTGGCGGGCCTGCGGCTCGACTTTGACGGCACGCCGCTGCTGGCCGGCCTGGGCCGCAGCGCCGCGCCCGGGGCCACACCGTGAACCTGCGCGGCCAGATCCTGCTTGGCGCCGTGCTCATGGCGGTCCTGCCTTTGGCCCTGGCCATCCGGATCATCGGCGCCAGCGTCGACGAACGCTTCACCGCCCTGGACACCGAGCGGGTGGTCAGCCAGCTGGACCTGGCCCGCGACGACCTGGACCGCCAGAGCCGCGAAGTGGCCACCCTGCTGGACGCCCTGGCCGAGACCATCGCCGCCGACAACACCTTCCGCCTGGCGGTCAGCGGCACCCGGCCGGATCTGGTTTCCTACCTGCAGGACTTCGCCCCCAGGCAAATGTCGCTGATGGATCTGGACCTGCTGCAGATTCAGGATTCGACCGGCGCCGTGCTCAGTTCGGGCCACTTTCCGGGTGCTCGCGGCGACCTGGACGCCAAACTGCCGCGCCTGCTGGCCCGCGCCCCCGGCCGGCGCGCCCTGATCAGCGCCCGCACCCCGGAACAGGCTTTCCTGGCCTTGGCCCGCTCGCGCACCGTCACTCTGGGCGGCCGCAGCTACGACCTGATCGGCGGCAAGCTGATGGACGCCGAGCGGCTGCGAAGCCTGGACCGCGCCGGCGATCTGGCCCTGGCCGTGGTCTGGCCCGACGGCTTCTTCGCCACGGACGAGGCCCTGGCCGCGCGCCTGGACGCGGGGCAGGACATCCTGGAAGTCGAGTACCGCCTGCGCCGGGACGGGATCATCGTCCAGTCCGAACATCTGCCCATGGTCTGGGACGGCCAGTTGGACAATGCCCGGCTGCTGGTCACCCACGACCGGGCCGGGTTGCACCGGCTGCTGCGGGAGATGAATCTGCGCCTGGGCGTGGTGCTGCTGCTGGCGGCCCTCCTGGCGATCGGGCTGGCCACCCTGCTGGCCGGACGGGTCAGCAAGCCCCTGCGCGAGCTGGCCGCCCGCACCGAGGACCTGGACCTGGGCCGGCTGGACGTGGAGTTCAAATCCGACCGCAAGGACGAAGTGGGCCGCCTGACCCGCTTGTTGGGCGAGATGACCGCGCGCCTGCGCCACGGCGTGGCCCGCCTGCGCACCGCCGAGCAGAAAGCGACCATGGGCGAGATGGCCCGCCAGGTGAACCACGACATCCGCAACGGCATCACGCCCCTGCGCAACGTGCTGCGGCATCTGGCCGAGGTGGCGGCCAACGATCCGGAGCAGTTGCCGACCGTGTTTGCCGAGCGGCGCCAGACCCTCGAGGACGGGCTGGCCTATCTGGAAGACCTGGCCACCCATTACGCCAGGCTGAGCCCCGGCCGGGCGGCCGAACCCTGCCACCTGGACGAGATCGTCAACGCCGTGCTGGCCGACCCGGGCACCGGGCACGAAGCGAAGCTGGTCAACGCGGTGCCGGCCAGCCTGCCGGTGATCCTGGCCGACCCGGTCAGCCTGCGGCGCATCTTCGACAACCTGGTGCGCAACGCCCTGGAAAGTCTGCCGGATGGCCGCGGCATGGTGACGATCGACGCCACCGTGGCAGTGGATCCGCTGCTGGACGAGCCGCGCATCCTGGTCAGCGTTTCGGACACGGGCGAGGGCATCCCGGCCGCAAACCTGGACGCTATCTTCACCGACTTTTTCACCACCCGGGACGGGGGCACCGGCCTGGGCCTGAGCAACGTGCGGCGGCTGATCGGCGACTGCGGCGGCACTATCCGGGTGCAAAGCGAGCCCGGTCGTGGTACGACTTTCACGTTGTCCTTTCCGCCACCCGAAGCGAGCAATGCATGAGCCTGATCCTGATCGTCGATGATATCGCCGCCATGCGCGACCAGTACGCGTATGACCTGAAGCGTCTGGGCGGCTTTGCGACCATGACCGCCGACGGCGGCAGCGAGGGCCTGGAGTTGATCAAGACCGAGGCGCCGGACTGCGTGATCCTGGACCTGGAGATGCCGGGCGTCGATGGTTTCGAGGTGCTGGCCACGCTCAAGAAGCAGCGGAACCGGATCCCGGTCATCGTCTACACCGGCACCGGCAGCTACGGCCGCTGCGTGCGCGCCACCAAGCTGGGCGCCTACAGTTTCATCGCCAAGGACGAGCCCGTCGAACGGGTCGTGCGCGAGGTCGAGAATGCCCTGGCCTGGGCCGAGCTGCAGGGCGAAGTGCGGCGCTACCGGCGCCAGAGCGGCGACGACTCGCCCCTGCTGGGCGAAAGCCGCGCGGCCGCCGCCATGAAGGAGCAGATCGACAAGCTGGCGGGCATCCCCAGTCCGGTGCTCATCCTGGGCGAGAGCGGCAGCGGCAAGGAACTGGTGGCCAGGCGTCTGCACGACGCCGGCCCGCGCGCCCCGCGCCCCTTCGTCGCCATCAACTGCGCGGCCCTGCCCGAGACCATGATCGAGTCCGAGCTGTTCGGCCACGAGCGCGGCGCGTTCACCGGCGCCGACCGCGCGCGCAAGGGCGCCTTCGAGAGCGCCAACCAGGGGACGCTGTTTCTGGACGAGATCGGCGAGCTGCCGGCCGCGGCCCAGGCCAAGCTGCTGCGGGTGCTGGAAGACGCGGTGGTCACGCGCCTGGGCTCGCACCAGGGGCTCAAGGTCGACACGCGGGTGGTCGCGGCGACCAACCGGGATCTGGACGCGGGCGTGACGGCCGGCACTTTCCGGGAAGACCTGCTTTTTCGCCTGAACACCCACATCGTCAGCGTGCCGCCACTGCGCGAACGCCTGAGCGACGTGCCCATCCTGGCCGAGCATTTCCTGCAGCTGGTCTGCGAGAAGTTCGGCGTGCGGGCGCGCCAGTTCGATCCCGAGACGCTCAAGCGCCTGCAGGCCCACGCCTGGGGACGCAACAATGTGCGCGAGCTGCGTAATGTGATCGAACGCCTGGTCATTGCCGGCAACGACGAGGTGATCACGCCGGATCTGCTGCCGGCCGATCTGGGCGGCGGCGGCCCGGCAACGGGTTCACCGCAGCCGTCTGGCGGAACGCTGAAGGACCAGAAAGTCGCAGCCGAACGGCGGATCGTGCTGACCGCCCTGGAACGCAACGACTGGCACATCACCAACACGGCCGCCCAACTCGGGCTGGCCGACCACAGTAGCCTGTTGAAGATCATGCGTCGGCATGGTCTGAAGAAGTAACCAATGGAGGGATTCATGTCCGCTATTCGCCTGCGCTGCGGCGCGCTCGCACTCGTTCTGCTGTTGACCGTCGCCGGCTCGGTCGGCGCCCAGACCGACACCCCGTTTCTGAACTACCGCACCGACAGCTGGCTGCTGCCCCAAAGCCCCGGCGTGACGGGCGGGCCGGTCGCCGGTCTGTTCAACCCCGCCGCCTTCGCCCTCACCGATGTGGGCGGTTCGGATTTCTGGTGGAACGACGGCAACATCCGCGGCGGCCTGGACAACTATGGTCTCGGCTTTGGCCGCAACCTGAACTTCGCCATGAACACCAGCACCTACGGCACCCACGCCGAAAGCTGGAAGATCTACGACTACCAGGTGGGCCTGGCCGGCGGCACCCGCGAGGACACCTTCGGCATCGGCTATCGCTGGTCCCGCGGCGAGACCCGGCGCACGGCGCGCGAGCACGCCCTGGTCATCGGTGCGGTCAGCCGACACCGCAGTTGGCTCAGCTTCGGCGCCTCGGCCGTGCTGGGACTCAGTTCCAACGCCGCCCAGTACGTATTCGATGTCGGCCTGCGCCCGTTCCAGAAGGATTTTCTGACCGTGTACGCCGACTGGGCGGTCAACGACCACGAGGCCTTTTTCCAGGACGGCTCCTGGGGAGCGGGCGTCGAATTGCGGCCGATCGCCGGCGTGCATCTGGGCTTCAAGGCGCGCGAAAGGATCGGCACGACGGACGTCGACTACTCGGCACTGGCGGGCGTGACGATGGGCTTCACCAATTTCACGATGCAGCCCCAGTACGACACTGACGGCAATCTGCAGCGCAGCCACTACCTCCTGCGCAACAACCCGCCGCTCAAGGGCTTCCCGGGCCAGGGCCTGGTCATCGGCAAGAAGCTGAGCTACTACCCGCTGAGCCTCGAGAACAAGGTGCTGACCTACCAGAAGTACCGCTGGTTCGACGACAAGCGTGTCGCCTGGCTGGACCT
Organism: Candidatus Krumholzibacteriota bacterium; assembly: GCA_024277025.1. Taxonomy (GTDB): domain Bacteria; phylum Krumholzibacteriota; class Krumholzibacteriia; order LZORAL124-64-63; family LZORAL124-64-63; genus JAGRNP01. The sequence goes on from JAJRWA010000174.1 coordinate 4,305, forward strand.
GCTGCCGCTGCTGAACGCGGTGCGCGATGACGACGGCATCGACATCCTGGTCGTGGACCTGGCCGGCTTCGACGGACGGCCCTCGCTGCTGTGGGAGTTCCGCCAGAAGCTGCTGGAGATCGAGGCCACCGGCAAGGAAGTGATCATCCACACCGACCGGACCAACACGCGGAGCTACTACCTGGCCAGCGCCGCCACCACCCTGTCGATCGATCCGTTCGGGTCGGTCAGCATCCCCGGCCTGGCCCTGAGCCGCAGCTACCTCAAGGGCACATTGGAAAAACTGGGCATCGGCTTCCAGGCCCACCGCTACTACAAGTACAAGAGCGCGGTCGAGACCCTGAGCCGCGACAGCATGTCCGCGGCCGACCGCGAACAAAGGCAGCGCATTGTTGACGTGCTGTACGAGGAACCCCGCAACGGCATGGCCGAAGGGCGGCACCTGTCCGAGTCGCAGATGGACCAGCTCACCGACGACAAGGGAGAACTGCGCGCCCAGGAAGCCGTGGACGCCGGCCTGGTCGACAGGATCGCCCGCTGGGACGCCGTGCTGAAGGAACTGCACACTCAGCGCGGGGCCCGTCCGGCCCGCCGCTTCCCCCTGGAATACAACCGCCGCTACTGGGACAACCAGTGGGGCCAGCCGGTGAAAATACCGGTGGTCTACGCCGTGGGCCCCTGCGCCATGGACGAGGGCATCAAGGGCCGCAAGACCAGCGCCTATCTGCGCGGCCTGGTGCGCGACCCGGATGTGGCCGCCGTGGTGCTGCGCGCCGACTCGCCCGGCGGCGACCCGCTGCCCAGCGACCTGATCGCCGAAGCGGTGCGTATGCTGAAGGAGGCCGGCAAGCCGGTGATCGTCAGCCAGGGCGACGTCGCGGCCAGCGGTGGCTACTGGATCAGCATGGACGGCACCGAGATCCTGACCACGCCCCTGACGATCACCGGTTCGATCGGCGTGATCAGCGGCTGGGTCTGGGATGACGGCATCGCCGCCAAGGCCGGCGTGACCAGCGCCGAGGTGCACCGCGGCCAGCACGCCACACTCTACTCCCAGGTGAATCTGCCCTTCCTCGGCAGCATCCCGCGCCGGCCCATGAACGAGTTCGAACTCGGGCGCACCGAGGAGATCATTCGCGGGATGTACGACGATTTTGTCAACGGAGTGGCCGAGGGCCGCAACCTCGATCCCGCGCAGGTCCACGAAGTGGCCCAGGGCCGGGTCTGGATGGGTGGCGACGCCATCGAGCGCGGCCTGTGCGACAGCTTCGGCAGCCTGGACGACGCGATCAATCTGGCACGCGAGAAGGCGGGCGTCGCCGACTGGCGCGAGATCGAGATCGTCGAGTACCCGCCGCGGCCGCTGGTCCAGTTCCCCAGCTTCGGCCCGAGACTGCCGGTACTCTTCGGGCTGGGTGCGCGGGTGGACCAGTTCGTGACCTGGGTGGCGCGGACCGGCGGGACCGGCGCGGACGCCCCGGCCACGGTGGCCTCGCCCATCGGGGCACCGGGCCTGTCGGGCTATGACGTGGATTATCTGCGGAGTCTGGTGACGACGCGCGGCCAGGCCTCATTGCTCGTGGCACCGGATATGGTGCCGGAGGCGTGGCAGGGCAAATAGCGTCGTCTGGTGGGAATGGCCCCCGCTGCACTGCTGGTGCGGCGGGGGCTTTGTTGTTGGGGCGGGCTGACGCCAAAATGCAAAGCGATTCGCCATTGCGAAGAGTCTCTTATTTAGCTTATTTTACAACATTTTAGCTTGCGACTTAAGCTGTTTTTCGGTATCTTGATTCCACCTCCCAAGGGACCCGAATTCAAGGATCGAATCATGACCAATATGCCGAGATTCCGCCCTGGCCTGAGCGCCAGTCAAGCCCACAGTGCCCTCAAGACCACCGTTGAAATCGCCGACCGCGCCCAGCACTGCGCCGTGCTTTGGTTTGCCGAAATCAGGCAGCGCCGGCTGTACCGCGAGTTGGGCTACAGCACCATGCGTGCCTACGCGCTGAACGAACTGGGTTTCTCCCCCACGCGGACAGGAGACTTCATCACTCTGTCACGCAAGCTGGAGTCGCTGCCCCGGGTGAAGCACGAAATGGCCGCGGGCAGGCTTGGCTACACAGTGGCCCGGGAGATCGCGGCGGTGGCGGCCCCGGAGACAGAAGAGGAGTGGCTCACCGAAGCGCAGAACAAGTCGCGCCGGGAATTGAGCGCGACAGTGAAACACGCACGTGATGTGGCTAGAAATGAGCGTGCAAAGAATCCGGACCAGCACGAACTGCTGCCGCGGCCCACCACCACCCAGCCCGTCGCCGCGGTACCGATCCGGGTCTCCTTCGAACTCACACCGCTCGAGTACGCACGCTACGAGGCGTTGCTGGCCAAGGCCGGGCCGCACGCTGGCAAGGCTGATCTCCTGTTGGCCATGGCCACTGCCCTGGCGGCCGAGAAAACCACCCCCCGGGGGGTGAATTCCGCTGACCCTCACTACCAGATCCACGTCCATCAGTGCCCGGATTGCGCCAAACACACAGTGCAAACCCCACAGGGGGAAAAGGAGCTCACCGTGGCCGAAACAGCCGCTGTCAACGAGGATACGCAAGTCCGTGAGCCGGGCCGCAACAACACGACTGCCATCCCGCCCGGAACCCGCCGCAAGGTGCTGGCCCGCGACCGTCATCAGTGCCGCCGCCTGGGCTGCACCCACACCCGACATCTGCACATCCATCACTTGCGACCACGGGGGCGAGGCGGTACGAACGACCAGGACAATCTGGTCACTCTCTGCTCGGCCTGCCATCGGCTCTTGCACGAGCGAGGTGACGAGATCCAGCCCCTGCTGACGGACCCGCCACACCCGTCCGGATAGCTCAGCCATGTGACCACGTCAACACGGAGCGTGTGTGTCCCGACGGACACACATAACTGCCATCCACGACAAACTGTCCTCCATCCTATTACCCTACCTACACTTAGCGCAGTCCCCGATTCCGGCCCACCCCTTGCCACCCTGAGGACAAGATCGCCAACAACGGGTGCCGGACGAGCCGGCACCGCCCTCAAGAGACAAGGAGTCTGTCATGAAGAAGCAACCCAACAACCCCAGCGAAGAACGGAAAATGAAGTTTGCCGAGGCCGGCGTGCTGTTTGTGCTCGTCCTGGCGCTGACCGTGTTTGTCGGTGCCCGTGTGGCCAGCCACAACAATACCGACGAAGTCGCCGAAGCCGCCCAGATCGCGGCACCGATCTTCGAGCCGACGCCGATCGTGGCTCAGGTGATCGAAACGGCCGCAGCCGACTCGATCGAGATAGCGACCGGGATCGAGCCCACCGCCAGCCTGGCCGTCGAACCGCCGCGCATCGTGACCTACGCCCAGGCTGAGCAGACGTACTTCGACGGCGACTACGCGGGTGCCGTGGACGCCTTCGAAGCCTACGCCGCCGACCATACCGAAAATGCCTGGGGCTACTACATGCTGGGCCTGAGCAACTGGAAAGCGGGCGACCTGGACGCCGCCGACGATGCCTTTGTCACGGCCCTGGAGTTGAAGCCCGACCACGTCAAGAGCCTGATCAACTACGGACGCGTGCTGCTGGAGCAGGATCAGCCCGCCGCGGCGCGAGTCCAGATCGAACTGGCCCTGGCTCAGGTGCCCGACAGCATCGACGGCAACCGCGTCTACAGCCGCATCTGCCACCGCGAGGGTGACCTTGCCGCCGCAGCGGACGGCTATCTCAAGGTGCTGCAGATCGAGCCCACTGATGTGTGGAGCCTGAACAATCTGGGCCTGATCCGGATCGAGCAGGGCGACTTCAGCGCCGCGCTGCCGCCGCTGGCCAAGGCCGCCGGCCTGAACAGCGAAGAAGCCTGCATCCAGAACAACCTCGGCGTGGCCCTCGAGCGCACCGGCCACTTCAGAGCCGCGGCGACAGCCTACGAAATGGCCCTCAATGCCGATGCCGACTACGCCAAGGCCGACGAAAGCCTGGACCGCGTGAGCGGCCTGACCGAGGCTGCGGACCTGGCGCAGGTTGACCTCGTGGCTCTTGCCGCGGGCTTCACCGCCGAGCCCGCCGTGGCCCTGGTCACCGTGGCTGAGGACGAGGAAGAGGTCACGGAGGTGCCGGGCGACATGGATGTCGCGTCCACTGTTGCCCAGGTCGACAGTGAGGATCCCGACCATAACTGACCCACCGACCGACAAGACAAGACCGCCGGCTCAAACAAGAGCCGGCGGTCTTGTTTGCCAGGCCGGGAACGTCAACCCTGCCAGTTGCGCTCAACCTCATCCCAGTTGATCACGCCGACGACCTCGGCGACTTCGGCGAAGCAGGAGCGCATGTCCGCCAACAAATCTGCGGCCCCTTCGAGCGTGCCGCTCTTGGCCAGCAGTTCAAGCCTCAGGGCCGCCGCCACAAACTTGCTGGCGCAGAAATTGGAGGCGCCGCCTTTCATGGCGTGGGCCTGGATGGCCGTGTTCTTGATGTCCTCTATTTGTATGCACTGGGCGATGGAATCCAGTTGCGGCGGGGCTGTTTCCATAAAGATCTCAATGATCTCCCGCAGGAGTTCCGCGTCGCCGTCCATGTTCGTCATGGACTCGGCCAGGCCCAGTACGCTGTCAACGGTCAAAGTTTCATTTGTCATGAGAGTTCTCCCGGATCCCAATCACATATTTGCCCCCGACGGCATCGCACTGGGCGATGCGCGCCGTCGGGTATTCACGGGTACTCTCGGGGTATCGACTGACACACGCCTCAATTGAGGGAATTCTGGGCGGCGTGTCAGGAGTCGGACTTCTTGGTTCCCGTCCTACGACTCGTCCGGCGCGCCGGAGCCTTCTGGCTCGTCGCCTTCTTCGTTGCGGCCTTCTTCGTCGTTGTCTTCCTGCTGACGGTCTTCCTGGTTGCTGTCTTCTTGGTCGTCGCCTTGCTGGTCGTCGCCTTGCGGGCCGTTGATTTCTTCGCCGTTGCCGTCTTCTTCACCGTCGTCTTCTTGACCACCGGCTTCTTGGCCGTGCTCTTCTTGCTGGGCGCCTTCTTGCTTGTGGCCTTCTTCACAGGGGCTTTCTTGCCGGCCGTCTTCCTGGTCACGGTCTCGCTGGCGCCCGCTGCCGTTGCCTGCGCGTCACGTGGCGCGGATTGGGCCGTATCCGGCGCGGCCCCGGCCCCCGCAGACTCCGTCTCCCGTCGCCCCTCATCGCGGCCCGCGGTCGCTTCGGCCGCCGCCCGCTTCTCGGCACCGCTGCGCCCGGAGCGCCGGCGTCGGCGCGAGGAACGACTGCCGCCGTTGCCGCTCTTGTCGCCGACGGGCTCGGCCACAACGCCGGAACCGAGCCCCTGCACGACCCAGGTACCACCCGCGGCGGCATCCCGCTCGACAATCAGCAGCCCCAGCTTCCGCGCCTCGTCCAGCAGATCACCAAAGGTGGAAAAGCCGTGGGCCCGTTCGGTAAAGGCCGGCTGCTTGCGGGTCATCGTGTCCTTGATCAGCGACGAATACAGCACGCCGCGGTTCTCGGCCAGCAGGCTCTGCACCGTCTTGACCAGGAAATCGAACATCTCGCGCTTTTCCGCCGGCACGTTGGCCACCGACCCGCCCAGGCGGCGCTGGGTCTGCCGGTAGATGTCGTCGTAGAAGATGAACTCGTCACAGTTGTTGATCAGCAGCTTGCTGCTCGAGTTCTTGACCCCGATCCCGATCACACGCTTGTTGTTTTCGCGCAGTTTGGAGACCAGGGGCGAGAAGTCCGAATCGCCCGACACGATCACGAAGGTGTCGATGTGCTCCTTCGAATAGCACAGATCCATGGCGTCGACCACCAGACGGATGTCGGCGCTGTTCTTGCCGGAGATGCGGGGCATGGGAATTTCGATCAATTCGATGGCCGCCTCGTGCAGGGACGACATGTGTTCCTTGTAATAGTGCCAGTCCGCGTAGGCCTTCTTGACGATGATCTTGCCTTTTTCGAGCAGGCGATGCAGCAGCGGCTGGATATCAAAGCGCTGACGCGCATCACGCGCGCCAAGGGCAACGTTGTCAAAATCGATAAAAAGAGCGAGATTGGTTTCCCGGTCCTGGCTCATAGCCGCCTCCTTGCGTGAGCGAATTCCCGGTCGATGTCGGGGCCAACATAGTACATATCCGGTGCGGGGACCACAGCTTTCCCCGGCCGCGACAGCCCAGCCACAGGAGAGACCGCATGTCCGAGATTCTCAGCGCCCAGGAACTCCGCCTGCTCATCGAGCGGGTCTTTGCCCCCACGGCCGCCGACACGGGCCTGGCCATCATCGTCGACCTGCCGGATGAGCGTCTGGCCGACAATTCGGAATGGTCCGAACGGCGCACCCTGGCCGCCGGCTGGTACCGCGCTCTGCTGGGCGAGAAAGAGGCCCTGGGCCTGGAGCGGCTGACCCTGGCCTGGTACCGCAACGCCGGCGGCAACAACGCCGATCTGCCGGCCGCATGCGTGCCCGGCGACGGCCTGACCATCTGGAACAACGCCGACGATCTGGCCGGCGACCCGGTGCCCTTCAGTGAACTGTTCGCCACCCACAGCATGGTGCTGGCCCCGACCGAATTGTCAGCCACCGCACCGCTCAAGGTGGCCACGCGCGCCGGCGGGTTCCGGGCCGCGACGATGCCGGGCTTCCTGCCCGCGATGATTCCCGCCCTGCGCCTGGACTATGGCGAGATCAACCGGCGGGTGAACCTGCTCAAGGAGTGGCTGGATCCGGCCACGGCCGCCCATTTCACTTTCGAGACCGGCGAGGCCACCCACCACCTGGTGCTGGACCTCAGGCACCACACGGGCCACGCCTCGGGCGGCCTCTTTCCCACCAACGGGGTGGCGGGCAACCTGCCCTCGGGCGAGGCCTACATCGTGCCCTACGAGGGACATATCGACGGTGACCCGAGCGGGTCCCAGGGCACGCTGCCGGTTCAGATCCAGGACGAGGTCGTGGTCTACGCCATCGAGGGCAACAAGGCCGTCAACGTGCTGACGGACGGTCCCCAAAGCGGGATCGAAGCTGCCCATATCGCCGCCGAGCCGGCCTACGCCAACCTGGCCGAGTTGGGCCTGGGCGTACTGGGGGATTTCGGGCTGAAGCCCACGGGCAGCATCCTGCTGGACGAGAAACTGGGCCTGCACATTGCCTTCGGGCGCAGCGACCACTTCGGCGGCACTGTCGGGCCGGATGATTTCTCCAGCCCGGACGCGGTCATTCACCTGGATCGGGTCTACATTCCGGAAACGCAACCGCTGGTCCAGGTGCGTGAAGTGCGCCTGGTGACGCCGGCTCAGGCTGATCGCGTGATCATCGTCGACGGTGTATTCGAGGGGTTATAGAAAAAGGGGTGCCGGGACCCGTCGGTGAATGACTCTCGCCCTAAGTCATTCTGACGTTGGTGGTCCCGGCCGTGATACTCAACATGTTCGCCTGTTGGTGA
>JAJRWA010000175.1 GCA_024277025.1 Candidatus Krumholzibacteriota bacterium
GCTCCAGCGCGGGGCCGCATTCCCCGCGTCCTGGCCGGCAATCCAGTGCGCAAACAATCGCTGCAGGTCGCCCTGGCTTTGCTTGAGATCAATCCAACCGGAGACGAACTCCGCGAACTCCCGGTCACGCTCAGCCACCGGAATGCTGCCGAAGAGAGTGAACAAGCCAGACACCAGAAAGCCCGGCAGTTGGCCGGCGCGCGCGGACAGCAACGGCAGCACGATAGAGAGATTTTCCGTGGCGAAGGCCATCACCAGGGAGACCGCCACGTAGGCGATCACATAGAGCTGCATGCGGCCCAGCAGCTGCACGGCCGGCAGCCCAGGCCGGAATCGGTCAGGTCCCGAAGTCGGCGCCGCAGACGCCGGTCGCGACACCACAGACGGTCATTCCCCTGGCTGAGCATGAGATGATTGAGCTCTAGACAGCCCCGGCCTGAATGGGAGCCCGCCCGGCGTTGCAGTCGCGGCGGGTTCTTCGTTCACGGTGGCACGACCTCTGCCGGTGGTGTATGGTCTCCCAAACGCCCCCACCATCCCAGGAGGAATCTCGGACCATGGACTGCATAGTTCGCCCTGAGCGGCCCACCGACCACGATCCCGTCCGCGAGATCAATATCCTGGCCTTCGAGACCGAAAGCGAAGCCGACCTGGTGGACGGCCTGCGCCGCGAAGCGGATCCCGTGATTTCACTCGTCGCCGAGATGGACGGCCAGGTTGTCGGCCACGTCCTCTTTACGCCCGTGGCCATCGGTGACACTCCGGCCGGCCCGGCAGCCATGGGTCTGGCCCCGCTGGCGGTGCACCCCGAATTCCAGGACCACGGCATCGGCGGCGAGTTGGTCAGGATCGGCCTGGAGGCCTGTGAGACCGCCGGCACCGAGGTGGTGGTGACCCTCGGGCATCCGGACTACTATCGGCGCTTCGGCTTTGCGCCGGCCATCGAGGAAGGCATCAGCTATATCGGCCGCGAGTACGACAGCTTCTTCCTGGTCAGGGAACTGGTCCCCGGCACGCTCGCGAAATTCCAGGGGGAAGTCCACTACCACCGCCTGTTCGAAGAACTGTAGCCCGGCAGGAGCCCCCGTGTCCCAGCGTCGTTCCCGATTCCAGGTGCCCCACGTCTTTGTCCTGCTGACCATCGTCGTTTTCGTCTGCGCGGTGTTCACCTGGATCGTACCCTCCGGCCAGTACGACCGCGAAACCAAGCTGGTCGGGGGTCACGAACGCACCCTGCTGGTGCCCGGCACTTTCCACCACATCGAAAAACACCTCTCCCTCAAGGGCGCCGTGCTGGGCGACCCGGTGCCGGACAAGGCCACGCCGGTCGGCCTGCAGGGCTTCCTGTCGGCCATCCCCCGCGGACTCGAGGCCGCGGCCGACATCATCTTCTTCATCTTCATCATCGGCGGCACCTTCGGTATCCTGCAGCGCACCGGCGTGATCACCGCCTCGGTCGGGCGGCTGGTCAGCCGCCTGGGCGACCGCGGCCCCACCCTGACGATCGTCCTGATGCTGGTGATCGCCGCGGGCGGCTCGACCCTGGGCATGGGCGAGGAATTCATCCCGTTGGTGCCCGTCTTCCTGATCGTGGCCAAACGCCTGGGCTACGACCGGATCTACGGTCTGGCCCTGGTCTCGGTCGCGGTCGAGACCGGCTTCGCCGCGGCCACCACCAATCCCTTTACCGTGAACGTCGCCCAGGGTATCGCCGAGCTGCCGCTCAACAGCGGCCTCGCCTTGCGGCTGGTCTTCTTCGTGCTGGCGGTGGGCCTGGGCATCGGCTACGTGCTGCGCTACGGCTCGCTGATCAAGGCCGACCCGGAACGGGCCATCATGGGACGGGCCGGCTTCGAACTCGACGCAGGCGAGACAGACGACGTCGAATACGCCGGTCACCACACCGTCATCCTGATCGTCTGCGGCGCCATCTTCGCCTTCATTCTGTTTGCCGTGCAGAAATACGGCTGGTGGATGGCCGACATGGCCGGCGGCTTCTTCCTGATGGGCATCGCCGCCTTCCTGATCGCCCGGCTGCCCCTGGCCCAGGCCAGCGCGGCCTTCGTCAAGGGCATGGAAGAGATGGTCGTGGCCGCCCTGGTGGTCGGCTTCGCCCGCGGCATCAGCGTCGTGCTGACCGAGGGCCAGATCATGGACACGATCGTGCACAGCGCCGCCACGGTCCTGGGCCATGTCCCGCGTTACCTCGCGGCCCTGGGCATGCTCGTCTTCCAGTCCACCCTGAACCTGCTGATTCCCTCGGGCAGCGGCCAGGCCGCCGTCACCATGCCCCTGATGGCGCCCTTGTCCGATCTGCTGGGCATCACCCGCCAGACCGCCGTCTTCGCCTTCACCTGCGGCGACGGCTTCAGCAACTCGGTCATCCCCACCAGCGGCATCCTGATGGCCATGCTGGCTCTGGCCCGGATCCCCTACACCAAGTGGCTGCGCTTCATGGTGCCCCTGTTCCTGCTGCTGATGGCCCTGTCGGGCGTGTTCCTGATCATCGCCGTAGCCATCGGGTACCAGTGATGGATGGGCTGTACGCCGATCCCTCGCTTTACGACATCCTTTACACGCCGGGCACGGCGGCCGAGGTCGATGCCCTGGAACGCATCGAACGCCGCTACGGCACCGGTCCGCTGCCTTCCGGACGCCTTTGGTTCGAACCGGCCTGCGGCACAGGCCGCTACCTGCGGGTGGCCCGCGGCCGGGGCCGCACGGTCCTGGGCTTCGACCGCGATCCGGGCCAAATCGCCTATGCCGGACGGCACCTCGCCGGCTCCGGACGACAGTTGTTCGTCGCGGACATGCGTGACTTCAGCCGGGCTTTCACCAAGGCGGGCGGCCGGCCGCACCAGATGACCTTCGCCTTCAATCCCGTCAACACCCTGCGCCATCTGCCCAGTGACATAGCCGTCCTCGCCCATCTGGACCAGATGGCCCGCGTCATGGCCCCCGGCGGACTGTACGTTGTTGGGCTCAGTCTGGTGGACTACGATTGGCTGCAACCCGAAGAGGACACCTGGGTCGGTCGCCGCGGCCGTTGTCAAGTGACTCAACTGGTGAACTACCTGCCGCCCGAGCCGGGCACCGACCGGGCCCGCAGCGAGAAGGTCATCAGCCACCTGACGGTCAGCAGACCGCGTGGCGAAGAGCATTTCGACGCGACGTACGACCTGCATTGTTTTGACGAGAAGCAATGGCGCCGCTTGCTGCGCCGTACCGGCGTCGCCCGGCTGGCGAGCTGCGACGCCACGGGCCGGCCGCTGGCTGGCCGCATTCTGCCCTACCAGCTCGAAGTGCTGCGGTACTAGGGCCAGGCCGTTCAGCTGGCACACCCTATCCTTCCGCCGGCGCGGGTCAGACGGATCGCGGCCGAGAGGGCGGACGATCTACGGCAGCAGCGTCACCTTCCGCACCACAACGGCCTCGTCCGCGGTGAACCGCACGAAGTACACGCCACCCGGCGCCCGCACGCCGCTCGCCGCGATTCCGTTCCAGCTGGTTGTGTGCACACCCGGCGTCACCGCGGGCTCCAGACGCCGCACCCGGCGCCCACGGCTGTCGAAGATCTCCAGATTCACGCGCCGGGCGCCGAGCGGCACCTCGTAGCTCAGTCGAGTCACCGGATTGAACGGATTGGGCTGTGCCGACAACGCCACCACCGGCGGCGGGGCCGCCGCCGCCGCCACGGCGTCCAGGCGAAAGGTCAGTGTGCCGACCGGCACCCCGGGCGTGAAAGGACCACCGGTGATCGCGGCGATCGGCTCGGCCGGGTTGGTCGCCTGGTCGGCAGACGTGTAGTTCGCACCGCTGTCGGTTCCCGCGTCGTGGGGATACAAAGGCACCACGACTTCGGCCAGCCACGCACCCTGCTCCAGCAGACTCAATCCCGCCACGCCGGCGAACCAGTCGGGGCTCGGGGCGATCATCGTCACCAGTGTCACCAGGGGAAACTCGTCGGTCACCGTGAACGTCAGCGACGTCTGGCCCGGCGAGGTCCACAGCACGTCGCCGGCCAGGACCGCTCCGGCCGTACCCGCGCCCACCGCCACCTCCACCTCCGCAGCCAGGGCGGTCTGACTACCCCACTCGGCCATCTGGCGGATACCGGTGGTCGCCAGCGATCCCGGCGCCCAGAAGGACACCGAGTCCCCATGGCTGCCCCCGATCAGGCCCGAGAAATGGGCGCCCCCGGGGAATGAAACCGGATGGGTCTGCTCACTCCAGGTCGCCTCGAAAGTCACGGTATAGACCGCCGCCGGTGGCGGGGCAGCCGCCACGGTCACGGCCCCCAGCAGTACCGGCAAGATCATCAGGATTTTTGTCATCTGTCGCCGTCTCCCGTAAAAAAGTGCCGCGGAGACCAGCGCCCGGAACCAGGCCCCGGCGATCTCCACGGCATGTCTATGAAGCGCGGCGTCACCGTGTGACCAGTCTACTGCTGACGCACCTTGATGCTGCCGCTGCCTGTATCCAGAACCACGCGGGCGTCACCGCCCCCGACAACCAGCTCCATCTCGTTGCGTTCCTTGTGGATCACTTCAGCCCCCGCGATATCATTGCTCACCCGGCCGCTGCCCGTATCGGCGCTCACCCGGGCCGAGGCGTCCCGCGGCAGGGCCAGCTCGATCGAGCCACTGCCCGTGTCGACGACGAACTTGCCCTGGCCCAAGCGGTCCAGCTGCAGCAGGACCGAGCCTGAGCCCGTGTCCAGCCGGACGCGATCCGCCTCGATCCGGCGCGCCTTCACCGAGCCGCTGCCCGTATCGACCAGCAGGTAGCCACACTTCACGTCCGTGGCGACCACCCGTCCGCTGCCGGTATCCACCTTGACGGCATCACCTTCGCAGTCGCTGACCTCGACGCTGCCGCTGCCCGTATCGATGTTCACTTCGCCGGTAATACCTGTGGCCACGACGGCGCCACTGCCCGTGTCAGCCAACAGGTCGCCCTCAAGCTGCCGCACCTCGATGCCACCGGAATTGATATCCAGGTCCAGATCGGCCCGCAGGTCCGTCGCCAGGATGGTGCCCACTCCCTGCCGCAGCTCGAATTCCCCGCCAACCGGCACCTGAACGGTCACATCGGCCCACACTTCCTTGCC
>JAJRWA010000176.1 GCA_024277025.1 Candidatus Krumholzibacteriota bacterium
CAGGCGGCGGCTTGTGTCGTCGTCGCCCTGCAGTTCAGCCAGGGCTGCGGCCAGCGCCGCGCTGTCGCCGGGCGGCACCAGGAAGCCGGTCTCCCCCGGCACGCCCACTTCGGGCACGCCGGTCGGCAGGTCGGTCGCCACGACGGGTACACCGGCGGCCATCGCTTCCAACTGGACCAGGCCGAAGGCCTCGCTCGGGTCGATGCTCGGCAGGACCAGGGCACGGGCAGTCGTCAGGCGCGCCGCGATTCCGACTTCGTCCAGGGTGCCGGCGAATTCGACCCGCTCCTGAATAGCCAACCGCCCTGCCTGCTCCCGCAAGGCATCTTCCAGCGGCCCCTCACCCACGATCACCAGACTCGCGGCCGGCACCCGGGCCAGAGCCGCCAACAAGACGGCAACGCCCTTGTAGGGAACCAGGCGGCCGACAAACAGAAACGGCCCATCCCGGTGGGGGGTCACCGACGCCCACGGCTCCGGCGCGATGCCGAAAGGAATGACAGCCACTTTCTCGCGGTGGGCGCGCAGGACCGGCGACCGCTCTCGCAGCGACGCCGACGAAACGCAGATTCCCGCTGACTGCGCCAGGCAGGCTTCCACCAAAGGGGCGACCAGTTGGCGCCCGATCTTCTGGCGGGTGATGTCCGCGTGGTACCAGACGGTCATCGGCGGACGGTGCGGCAAGCCTGTCGCCAACAATCCCAGCCAGGCCGCAGCCGCCAGTGGGTTCGGCAAGTGCAGTTGAACCAGATCGGGCCGCCACAGAGCGATTTCCCGGCGCAGCAGGCCGACCAGACCGGTCGTCACGGGCTGGGAGTTGACCACGGCCTGCACCCCAGCGCGCAGCAGGGTGCCGGTGCGACCGGTGCCGGCCCCCCGGATGACCTCGCGGCTGTCCGCGCCCTGCTCACCGGCGACAATCAGGGACACCTCGCAGCCGGCATCCAGCAGTCCCTCGGCGAGGTTCTGCAAGACCGTCTCCATGCCGCCGCGGTAGGGCGGGTAGTATTTGCCGACGTGAAGGATTCGCATGGTTGGATAGTAGTTCACCGGTGGACGGGGGTCAAAGGGTCGGCGCAGGTTCCTGGGACCTTGTCACCCGCGGCCGAATTTCTTTTGTTATCAGTACCGCCGGATCGGCCCGCCTGGCCGGCGTGGCTGGCCGGATTGCCGCCGGCAGCACCCCGGCGAACCCGCAGGCAAAGGGGGCCCTCATGTCCATCCCCATCACCGAAAAACTCATCCAGCGCCAGATCAACCATTGGAACGGCTACCGAAAGTATCTCACTCCTGACCGCAAGGAGACGGTCGCGCCACGACCACTGGTCATCACAATCTCCCGCCTGGCCGGCAGTGGCGGCCGGCACCTGGCCAGTGGTCTATGCCAGCGGCTGGATCTGCGACTCCACGATCGATCCCTGGTTGAGCAGGTCATGCGGCAGGAAAACCTGCCGCCGGCCCTGGCCGCCGAGATGGACGAACAAGTGGCCAGTCAGAGCAGCCTCTGGATCAAGGGACTGTTCAACCGCCGCATCTTCCTGATCAAGGAGTACGAACACGCCTTGCGCCGAACCATCACAACTCTGGCCGACACCGTGGGCGGGGTCTTTCTGGGGCGTGGCGCAAACCTGGTTCTGGCCGATCGGGCGGACCTGCGGTTGCGTGTCGTGGCCGGCACCACCGCGCGGCGACGGCGACTGCAGCAACGGCTGGGCCTGAGCCGCGCCGAAGCCCGGGTCCTGTTGGGGGAGACCGACCACGCTCGCAGCGAATTCGTGGACAGGCTGTTTGGGGCCGATCCGGATCGGACAGGGGACTACGACCTGACAATCAACACAGATCGCATCCCACCCGACGAAGTGGTTGAATTGTCACTGACAGCCCTGCTGGCCCGCGTTCCACCCGACGAACCGGCGGCGATCGTGTCCGCCCGCGCCACGACCTGAAAAAAGCCCCTTCCGGCCGCGCCGGAAGGGGCTTCCACTCAAACATGCCGAGCGCTGACTACATCATGCCGCCCATGCCACCCATGCCACCCATGCCGCCCATGTCGGGCATGGCCGGTCCACCGGCGTCCTTGGCCGGCTCGTCGGTGATGCAGACCTCGGTGGTCAGCAGCATCGCGGCGATCGACGCGGCGTTCTGGATGGCGCTGCGCGTCACCTTGGCCGGATCGATGATGCCGGCGGCCATCAGGTCTTCGTACTCCATGGTCGCGGCGTTGAAGCCCACGGTGGCCTTCTTCTCGCCGCGGACATGGGCCACGACCAGGCTGCCCTCGATGCCGGCGTTCTCGGCGATCATCCGCAGGGGCTCTTCCACGGCCCGGACCACGATGTCGCGTCCGACGGCTTCCTCGCCGGTGAGGTCCAGCGCCGCGATGGCCTTGCTGGCCTTCAGCAGGGCCACGCCGCCACCGACGACGATACCCTCTTCAACCGCGGCGCGGGTCGCGCTCAGGGCGTCCTCCACCCGGTGCTTCTTCTCCTTCATCTCGACTTCGGTGGTGGCACCGACGCGGATGACGGCCACACCGCCGGCCAGCTTGGCCAGGCGCTCCTGCAGCTTCTCACGGTCGTAGTCGCTGCTCGTGTCCTCGATCTGGGCGCGAATCTGGCCGATGCGGCCCTTGACGTCGCCGGCCTTG
Source organism: Candidatus Krumholzibacteriota bacterium (assembly GCA_024277025.1). Lineage (GTDB taxonomy): Bacteria > Krumholzibacteriota > Krumholzibacteriia > LZORAL124-64-63 > LZORAL124-64-63 > JAGRNP01. The sequence goes on from JAJRWA010000176.1 coordinate 2,648, forward strand.
CCCTTGCCGCCGACCACGGTCGTGTTGTCCTTGTCGATGGTGATCTTGGCACACTGGCCCAGATCCGCCGTCGTGGTGTTCTCCAGCTTCAGACCCGCGTCCTCGGCCATCACGCGACCACCGGTCAGGATGGCGATGTCCTCGAGCATCTGCTTGCGGCGGTCACCGAAACCAGGTGCCTTGACCGCGGCGATGTTCAGGGTACCGCGCAGCTTGTTGACCACCAGGGTCGCCAGGGCCTCACCCTCGATGTCCTCGGCGATGATCAGCATCGGCCGGCCCATCTGGGCAACCTTCTCCAGGATCGGCAGCAGATCCTTCATGTTGCTGATCTTCTTGTCGTAGATCAGGATCAGCGGATTGTCCAGCTCGACCCGCATCTGCTCGGCGTTGGTCACGAAGTACGGGCTCAGGTAACCGCGGTCGAACTGCATGCCCTCCACGACGTCCAGCTCCATCTCGGTGCCCTTGGCCTCTTCGACCGTGATGACGCCGTCCTTGCCGACCTTCTCCATGGCGTCAGCGATCATCTTGCCGATGGTGGGGTCGTTGTTGGCCGAGATCGCCGCCACGTTGGCGATGGTCTCGCTGTCCTTGACCTGCTTGGCCTGCTTGTGGATCTGCTCCACCGCCGCGACCGTGGCCTTCTCGATGCCCTTCTTGACGAACATCGGGTTGGCACCGGCAGCCAGATTCCGCAGACCCTCATGGATCATGCTCTGGGCCAGGATGGTCGCCGTCGTGGTGCCGTCACCGGCCACGTCGTTGGTCTTGCTCGCGACTTCCTTGACCATCTGGGCGCCCATGTTCTGGAACGGCTCGCTCAGTTCGATCTCGCGGGCGATCGTCACGCCGTCGTTGGTCACCATCGGCGCGCCGAATTTCTTGTCCAGGATCACGTTGCGGCCACGGGGCCCGAGGGTGATCTTGACCGCGTTGGCCAGGGCATCGACGCCCTTTTTGAGCTCGTCGCGGGCGTTCTCACTGAAGTGGATCATCTTCGCCATTGCTTGTCTCCTTGGCTGTCCCGGCCAACCGGCCGGGCGCAAATCTGTTTCTTGGGTCCAGTGCGCGGAGGCCTAGCCGAGAATGGCCAGCACATCGCTCTCGCGCAGGATCAGGTAGTCGTTGCCGTCGACGTTCACTTCGGTGCCGGAATACTTTCCGTACAGCACGATGTCGCCCTTCTTCACTTCGGGGGCGACGCGGTCGCCGTTGTCACTGATCTGGCCGGGGCCGACGGCGACGATCTTGCCCTGCTGGGGCTTCTCCTTGGCCGTGTCCGGGATGATGATGCCGCCCTTCATGGTTTCCTTCTCCATGGGAGCGACGATGACGCGATCAGCCAGGGGCTTGATGCTCAGAGCCATACTATTATCCTCCAGTTCGGCTCGGGGAGCCATGGTCAACGCTATGCCGGGACGCCATTGGCAGTCTCGACCTTCGATTGCTAACTGAAGCGCAATATACCGAGGCGGCAGTGGGCCGCAAGGAAATTTCGGTTTTTTTCACGGGAAAATGAGTTAGCGGCGGCAGGTCTGCCAAAATGGCAGAACCGCACCCTGCGAGTCAGGAGTCTAGGCCCCGGAGCGGTGTTTCTCGTTCATTTCACGCAAGCGCCGGACAATCTCCGTCAGATCCTGGGTTGCTTTCTCCAGCCCGGCGGTGCCGGCGCCGACCTCAGCACCGGCCGGCACGCCGGCCTGAGTCGGAGACGCAGCCTTGGACAATGGGGCGGCAACCGGCCCGGTCCCCGGCAATGCCCGCGCCGCGTCCACCTTCTGATACCACGTGGCCCTCCCCCGGCGCACCATCGCATAGCCTGGCGTCCCCTCCGGCAGGCTCTCGCTCGAGCCCACAAAGAGAACCCCGCCCTGGGCCAGGGCGCCGTGCGCCTTGCGCAGGACTTCCCGCTTGAACTCGTCCTGGAAATAGATCAGCACGTAGCGGGTCAGGATGATATCGAACGACCCCATCATGATGAACGAGTCCTGCAGGTTGAACTTGCGGAAGACCACGCGGTCGCGGATCTCCGGCCGGATCTCGTACATGTCCCCCTTGGGCATGAAGTACTTTTCCTTGAACTCAGCCGGCAGACCTCGATCCATGGCGATGCCGCCGTACACACCGCTGCGCGCCTTGGCCAGCGCCGAGTCCGACAGGTCCGTCGCCAGAATATCCAGTTGATCCAATTTCAGGGCCGAATTCGTGCGCGCCACCTCGCTGAATATCATCGCCAGGGAATACGCCTCCTGTCCGGTCGAACTGGCGGCCGACCAGATGCGGATCCTCTCCCGCTTGCCCTCGCGTATCTCCGCCGCATAAGCCGGCAGCAGGTGATCCCGAAACGCGTCGAAGGGTGACGTGTCGCGGAACCACAGCGTCTCGTTGGTGGTCATCGCGTCGATGACCTCGCCCCGCAGGGCCTTTTGCCGGGGGTCATTGAGGGCCTGATGCAAGGCGAAGTAGTCGCCTATACCCTCACGCCTCATGATCTCACCCAGGCGGGTCTCCACCAGATAGACCTTGTCCTCGGACAGACTGATGGCCGTCTCCTGCTCAATGAATTCCCTTATCAGATCGAATTCCCTGGTGGTGATCGTGCCACTCATCGTGTCGTTCTCCCGGGCCAGAGGCCCTGCTGTTGTTCCGCTTTCATACCTGCACCGGGGCGACGGACCCGACAGTCAGCGCCACCATCCGCTCGGCCATCCCCTTGAGGGCGACCTGTTCATCCGACAGTCCCGCCGCAGCCACGGCCCGCGGCATGCCGTAGACGACACATGTTTCCTCGGTCTGCGTCAGACAGTATGTGCCGCTTGCCTTCAACAGCTTCAAGCCGGCCAAGCCATCCTCGCCCATGCCGGTCAAAACCACCGACAGGACCGGTCGCTGTGCCGGGTAGTCGGCCAGGGAGCGGAAAAGGACGTCTGCCGCCGGGCGCACACTCTGCTCGGGTGGCTCTTCGTTGAGGGCCAGGACGGCCTGCCCCCTGACCTCGCGGACGACCATGTGCTTACCGCCGGGCGCCAGATAGACGTGGCCCGGCGCCAGCACGTCGCCGGCCTGCCCTTCGGTGACCTTCACCTGGGACTTGCGGTCCAAGCTCTGGGCCAGCGACTCCGTGAACAGCGGCGGCATGTGCTGCACCATCACGATCGGCAAGGGGAAATTCGCCGGCAGGCGCGGGATGACGTGGGTCAGGGCTTCGGGTCCGCCGGTGGAAACGGCGAGCCCCACCACCCAGAAGGAACGGGGCCCAGTGGACGCACGCGGCAGAAGGGGGCGGGTCGGCGCCTGTGGCGCCACGGGTCGCGGTGACGGCGCGGCAGCCGGAACTGCCGGGCGACTGGCCTGCTGGGCCTCCAGGCCCATTTGCAGCGCAACCGTTTCAATCACCGGCTCAAGTTCGGCTCGCAGCTTCGTGATCGATTCCTGAAATCCAGCACCGCTGGGCTTGCTGACGAACTGCTGGGCGCCGCGCGACAGTGCTTTGACCGTCAGCTCAGCTCCCTCGCTGGACAGGCCACTGACAATGACCACCCGCGTGCCGGGATGCCGGTTCTTGATCCGGACCAGCACCTCCATGCCATCCAGATCCGGCAGGTGCAGGTCCAGAAACACGACATCCGGACCTTGGGCCGCAACCAGGGCCAGGCCCTCGTTCCCGGTACCGGCCACACTGACTTCACCGACACCGGGAATCGCCCGCAGCACCTCGCTGATGATCTTCTGGAAAATGACGCTGTCGTCGACGACCAATGCCTTGAGCCCCATGTGTCCCGCCTGCCTTCCCGTGGTTGCCTTGCCGGCCGTCTAGAGTTTGAAGCGCGAAACGAGCTCGTCCATCGTCCCGGCCAGTTCGCCAAGTTCCGTAGCGTTGCCGCGCGTCGCCTGGATACCCTTGTCCGTTTCGATCACTCCCTCGCGCACGGCCTGAATCGTCCGTGATATCTCCTGCGTGCCCTTGGCGCCTTCGTGGACGCGACGGGTTATCTCCTGGGCCGCCTGATTGGCCACGCCTCCGCTCTTCGAGATCTCGTTCAGGGTCGCCGATTGCTCCTCGACGGCGCCGGCAATCGAAGTCGAGATGTCATTCACTTCGGAAATGACCTGGGCGATGTTTTCCACGGCCTCGACCGCAGTGGTCGTGCTGGCCTGCATCTCACCGATCTCGCGATTGATCTCCTCGGTCGCCTGGGTCGTCTGGCGCGCCAGTTCCTTGACCTCGTTGGCCACCACAGCAAACCCCTTGCCTGCTTCCCCGGCGCTGGCCGCCTCGATCGTGGCGTTGAGTGCCAGCAGATTGGTCTGGTCGGCGATGTCGGTAATCACGTCAAGCACCTTGCCGATCTTCTGGCTGGCGTTCTTGAGCTGGTCCATGATCTCTACCGTGCGGACCGACTGGCGATTGGCACTGTCGGCGATCTCCGAGCTGCGCACCGAATTCCTGGCCACCTCGGTGATCGAGGCGGTCATTTCCTCGATGCTCGCGGCCACCGTGTTCAGCATGGTGGACATGTCCTCGGCACTGCCGGCGATGCCACTGATGCTCGATGACAGTTCTTCGCCGGCACTGCTGACCGTGTTGGCCACGTCGGTCATGGACTCGGAATCCTCAGCCAGCTTGTCCGATTGCAATCCCAGGGCGTCGCTGGAGTCCTTGAGCGTCCGACTGCCCTCCTGCAGGCCCTCGATCAGGGCCCGCAGGTTGCTGGTCATCTGGTTCAGCGAATCCCCCAGGGCACCGATCTCATCTTCACGGGAGTTCTCCAGATGCAGCCCCAACTGCCCGTCAGCCAATCCGTTGGCATGGACCACCGCCGCCTTCAACGGTTCGACAAAGAGCCGGGCCATGGCCCAACTGAGGAAGATCCCCATGGCGATCAGGCCTGCCATGGCGATCCCGGCCATGCGCAGCATACTCGCCTGAAAGCCGGCGTCCGCGGCGTCCAGGTTCTGGATCACCTCATAGGCCCCATGCATCTCCCCGACTTTCCAGCCTTCCATCCGGGCCCCGGAAACGTCCAGCCCTTCGGCATTGCCCCACAGGGCCTGACTGGTCGACGGCTCGCCGTGGCAGAGCATGCAGTTCTCCGAAAGCCGGATCGAACGGTAGTAGTGCAGATTGTTCTGCGCCGTGTCGATCTCCCACAGCTCGTCCAACTGGCCGGTGCGCATCCGCTCGAGGGCCGATTTTTCGCGGGCCGATGGTTCATTGTCCGGATTGCGGGGATTCACCTTGGGTACCTTGAACGTGTATTTGCCTTCATCAGCGTGGGCCATGGCCGAAGTCCAGGCCGCCACGATCGGCACCGAGCCGAGCGCCCGGTCGAACTCGCCCCGCTCGCCCCAGTCGCGCAGCATTTCCTGGGTGAAGACACCTTTGGCCCAGTTCTCCTCCATGGCCGTGCGGGCCCCGTCAGCCGACAAGGCGATCGCCCTGGCCTTCGCTACGTACTCGTCCCGCACGACACCCTGGTCGTGGTGGTAGACGTAGGAAAAAACGCCTGCAAAGAGCAGGGTCGGCAGCAGCACGCTGACCACGGTTATCTTGACGCGGATGGAAAGTTTCGCCCAATTCATTGTTCGCCTTTCTCTCTGCCCGGGCCGCCGCAGCTGACGACCATATCGGTATCCTGCTAAGCCCCGACCTCGGTCGCGTCCACGCGCTGAAGACCGGCCTCGATCAGCGTCTTGAGGGTCAGAACCAGCAGCAGGTCCGACTCCAGTTTCACGACCCCCCGCAGATGATCGCTGTCGATGCCATTGGCATTGGCCGGCGGCGTCTCCAGGTCATCCTCGGCCACCTGGACCACATCACCGATGCGGTCAACCATCAGGCCCACGGCCTCGCCGTACATCTCTTCGCACAGCGACCCGTCCTCGATCTGGGGCGCGACCTCCTCTGCGGACTTGAGAATCACGCACCGGGTCTCCGGTCCGATCTCACGCGGCGGCAGGCCCAGGGCCGGTCCCAGATCCAGTACCGTGATGATCTGCCCCCGCAGGTTCAGCAGACCGCGCACGGACTCGGGTGTCCGCTCCACCGGCGTGTAATCCACGTTGCGAATGATTTCGCGCACCGTCAGGATGTTGATCCCGAACAGATGGCCGTCGATGCGAAAACTGACGAACTGCTCATCACGCATGACTCACGACCTCCTCCATGACCTGTTTGAGGGTGGCCGCCAGCCGGTCCTTGTCCAGCTTGGTCTCATAGACCGTGACGCCGGCCTGCATGCCTTCTTCGCGATTCGTGTCGGCCCCCAGCGAAGTCAGGGCCACGATGGGTATGTCCGCGTACCGCTCCGAACTGCGGATCGTCCGGGTCAGTTCGAGGCCGTCCATGAGCGGCATCTCGATATCGGTCACGACCAGATCGAAGCTCTCCTTGCCCTCCGACAGGACACGCCAGGCCTCACGGCCGTCCTTGACCGCAGTCACGGTCGCGCCCAGACTCTCGATGTACTTCTTCTCCACGGCCCGGAAGAACGATGTGTCCTCAGCCAGGAGAATATGAGCGCCGGAGATCGTCCGCTGCCGGACTTCCTCCTGCCGGTAGATCTCGGGTTCCGCCTGTTCGAACAGACTGAAGATGTCGAGGAAGACGGTCATCTCGCCCCCAATAACCGCCGAACCCAGCAGGCCGGGCCCCTTGACGTTGTTGCGTTCGACCTCGACCCGCGCCGTGATCACGTCTTCGCACTCGTAGGCGATGATGCCCATCGGGTGCTTGACCAGCTTGGGGATGATCACATACAGCTCCGGCGGATCGCCCGCCGGATAGCTCACCGGCAGGAAGTCGTGCAGGCGCAGCAGACGCAGCGAGCCGCCCTCGAGTTTGAGGTACTCCTTGCCGCCGACCTTGGTGATCGCCGAAGTTTCGATTTTCTCGATGCGTGAAATCAGGGCCAGATTGAGGGCAAAATTCTCACCGTCCGGCGCATTCCTGAACAGCAGGAGGGTTTGGCTCTCGGTGCGGTCCAGATAGCCCTCGGACTGTTCGTCGACATGCTCCGTGTCTTCCGCCTCCGAGAAGCGCAAACCCGCGTAGTCGCTGATACCCAGGACGTCCAGAATCATGGCCACCGCGCCGTCGCCCATAATGGTCGCTCCCGCATAGCAGCGCGAGTCCTTGAGCGATATCGGCAATGGCTTGACCACGATCTCTTCGCTGTCCAGCACCTCGTCCACGACCAGGCCGTACCGATGCGCGCCCAGTTTCAGAACCAGGATGTGGGTCGCCCGGCGATCCTGGCCGTAGTCCGCCGGCACATCCATACCCAGCAGGTCGACCAGCTTCACCAGCGGCAACAGCTTGCCGCGCAGGCGAATCACCTCGGCGCCCTGCACGGTTTCGATCTTGTGCTCCGGGTCATCCCGCCGGATCCGGACCAGTTCGTCCAGGCTGACCTGCGGCACCGCGAAGCGGCGACCAGCCACTTTGACCAGCAGCGACGGGATGATGGCCAGCGTCAACGGCAGCTTCAGGCTCATGCGCGTGCCGCGGCCCAGCCGACTGTCGACCTCGATACTGCCGCCGAGATCCTCGATATTGGTGCGCACGACGTCCATGCCGACGCCACGGCCGGAGATGTCGCTGACTTGTTCGGCCGTGCTGAAGCCCGGCGCGAAGACCAGCAGGACCGCTTCGCGGTCTTCCAGCTTCTCGGCCTCCGCCGCGGTGATCACGCCTTTCTCGACGGCCTTGCCCTTGATCATCTCCGGATCGATGCCCCGCCCGTCATCCTCGATTTCAATGTGTACCTGACCGCCCTCATGGAAGGCCCGGATCGCCAACTGGCACTGCCGCGGCTTGCCCAGGGACTCGCGTTCGTCCGCCGGCTCGAAACCGTGGTCCAGACTGTTGCGTATCAGGTGGTTCAGGTGATCACTCAAGGCCTCGATGATCGACTTGTCGAGCTCGACTTCGTTGCCCGTGATGGTCAGATCGACTTCCTTGGCCACCTGCTTGGCCAGTTGCCGCACCTGCCGGGGCAGCTTGCCGAACAGGGCGTCGATGGACTGCATGCGCGTACGCATGATGTTTTCCTGCAGATTGGTGGTCACCGCGTCGAGATTGACCATGGTCGCATTCATGCCCGGCAATTCACTCAGGCGGTTCGGCAATCCCTGCAGCACCGCCTCTTTCATCTCGCTGAATTCCCGCTGGTACTGGTCGCCCAGCAGGCGCGCGGCCTCCTCGCTCAATACGCCGCGGCTGCGGTGTTCCTGCAGCATGGCGCACAGGCGGCGTTGACAGTCCTCCATCGAGGCATGGGCCCCGGTGTAGATGGCTTCCCCGGCCGGCGTCTCAGCCAGCTTGCGATCCAGGGACTGCACGATCTGATTGCGGGCCAGCACCAGTTAGCCGGCCAAGTTCATCAACTGGTTCAAGAGATCCACTTTGACGCGCAGCACATCATGCCCGGTGCCGCGCACGGCGGCTGCAGCCTTGGCCGCTGGTCTCGGCGGTTCCGGCACCGGCGCCTGGGCAGCGGGTTCGTTCAGCACCTCCGGCTCCTCGGACACC
>JAJRWA010000177.1 GCA_024277025.1 Candidatus Krumholzibacteriota bacterium
GCGGCCGGACATCAGGGCGGGACCGAGGCTGCGCATCTCGAGGCCGGCCAGGGCCGCGGCGTTCAGGGGGGACTCGTCCTTGTCGTCGGCGGCCAGCAGTGGTGCTGTGCAGAGGATCGAAATCAGGGTCAGGGCAAAGAGGTACGTAGCGAGGTGGCTGCGGATCGGGGTCACTGGGGGCTCCTTTAAGATGTGGTGGGCGCGGGGGACGCCGGTGGATTGGCGAGCGGATAGTAGCACGTTTGGTCGCGGGGCGAAACCGGCGGGCGGGGCTCTGTCGGGCTGGGCTGGGCACACGGCCGCGCTAAGGATCGCGGAATTGATATTGACATGGCAATGGCGCTATGCAAGATTATCCTCATTAGCCACACTCTCATTCTCACTTGCAGCAATTGCCTGATAAGGGAAAATGGGTCGTGGCAAAGATTGTTTCATTACGAATATATCGTCTTGTATTCCAACCGAAATGTCGCGTCTGATCGAAGTATTGCTTGCATCTATTAGGAGGTCTTCATGCTTTTCAGTTCCCAGTTCCCAGTTCCCAGTTCCCAGTTCCCAGTTCCCAGTTTTCCGCTCCGAATTAACGCGGTTTTCGCGGCTGGCAGTGTTGCTGTTGACGCTGGCTGTGTTTGTGGCTGCTCCATCTCCATCCTCGGCAGAAGAAGTGCGATTTCGGGTGGACGCAGACTCAACGTTCGGGTTTGTGGTTGATGAGTTCGGCACGACCGTGGCCGTCGGAGACCTTCTGGACGGTTCTGGTCCCATGCTTGTTGCCGGGGCGCCCGGTACAGTGTCCAATGTCTGGATTGATCCACCGCTGCCGGAGGCTGACGGTGGTGGCGTGTTTGGACTCCACAGTTCCAGCTTTGCTGGTGCGTTCAATGATACTATTGCGCTGTGGAGCCAGAGTTTTCACCGCATGCACCTGGGGCAATCGGTAGTCTTTGTGAGCAACTACTATCAGATCAACGGCACTGGCATCCCGATTCTGGTTGTCGGTGACCCTGCGGCTCAGAATGGCCTGGGGGCATTTCATTTCTACCAGGATGGTGGCTCCGGTGTGATTGAGACCATCGTCGACGTGCCGCGTCCTCCCTCCGATTCCGGTGCCGCCAACGTCAGCTACGCCACGGGCCACTCGCTGGCCCGGTGTGATTTCAACGGTGACGGTTTTGACGACATCATTGTCGGGTCTGACGCGGCGGTCCTGGGTGAAGTCGGACGTGTCTTGATCTACTTTGGCGGTGTGGGTGCCGACACGGAACCTGACTACGCCATTCATTGCACGGATTCCTACAGTTCATTCGGCAAATTCATTTCCGGGGCAGGTGACTTGGACGGAGATGGAAACGAGGACTTGGTTGTCGGGGATGGGTTCACCGGTAAGACCTACGTCATCTTCGGCCGCCCGGGGGGACAGAAACTCGCCACCAGCTACCCGCCGATAATCACGGTCACGGATTTCGGTACGGATTACAACGGCATCACCTTGCAGACTGACCAATGCGGTGCGGTTGCCGGTGGCTTCAAAATCACTTCAGATTCGTATTCCGGACTCAATATTGTTGTTTCTGAGCGGACAGGCGGATATCGGGCCGTAAACGTGTACAATGGACCATACTACGCCGGAGCCACGCTGGCTGTTGTGAGTTCCATTGTTGGCGAGACGACCTTCGGCGATCGCCTGGCTATGGGTGGTGATGTTAACGGAGATGGTGTGGCTGACCTGCTAGTAGGGGCACACCACTTGAACCCCCGGGGCACCGGCACAAATACCGGGATGGTTGGTCTTTTTCTTGGCGGGACTCTGCCGGCGTTCCTGAACGTTGCGGCGGACCAATACACGAGTACACCTGATCGCTGGTTCATCTCCCCCGAAGATCTGGCTGATTTTTCGGCATTTGGATCCGCAGTGACATTCATGGCCGACCCGGACGGCGGTCTGATGGACCAGATAGTAGCCGGGGCGCCTGCGGGTTCTCCCAGTATTGAACATGGCAGGGTCTACGGTATTGACCCTGCTTCTTCAGACAAGATATCACTGACCAACCTTTCCTCGGTAGTGCCGTCGTATTCCGCCGGGACAAATGTGACGTATTCAGTGACGGCCACACATGTAGACGGCAAACCTCTGAAGGTGACGATGGACGCTCCCGACTTTGGGCTTGCCGACCAGGAATTGACCGACACTGGAGGTGGGGTCTATTCCTGCACCGTACCAGGTGTTGACCTCACGCCTGGCTCATACCCGGTGGAGTTCTTTGCGGTGTCGTCCTGGGACGGTACTGTGGACGGTGATGGGGCATTTGTGCTGGTGAAGGCATCGATCGAGGTGATCTACAATAACGTCAAGTATGTGACGCCGGCCGACCCCCAAGGTGAAACGAATCTTCAGTACGATGGGACGCCGTATTCCAGTGTGGTGTGGGATTTTGATGGGGATGGGATGAAGGATCTTTTCGTGTCTATTACTGACTACCAATCAATGCTCTATAAGGGTACAAGCGTTTCACAAGTTGGGATAGCAGCGTTCGTGCCACAGCCGGCTTCGACATTTGTAGGAGGTTCCCCTCAAGCCGGATTGAGGGGGGTTTCGGTTGGCGACCTTGACAACACCGACGGCAAGACCGATCTGTTCGCGGCCCACGCCACCGATTGCAGGCTCTATCGCTGGGACGGCACGAATATCGTCAACCTCGCACCGGCGACAGGTCTGGACACCTTCAGCGAAGTGGTCACCGGCACGTGGGGCGACCTCGACGGCGATGGTCACGACGATCTTTTCCTCGCCCGCGCGGAGGCGTACACGGAGGATCCGCCCAACTACGGCGCGGCCAAAGTGTCGCCGGCCAGCGTGATTGTAACCAACACCGACGACGGGGCCGGTGGCAGGATCTTCGTTCGGACGCCGGCTGGTTTGCCGGACAATCTCTACAGCACCAACGCGGCCTGGGGGGACTACGACGAAGACGGTGATCCCGACCTGTTTGTCGGTGCTGTCTGGTCCATGGGGGCCGGCGGGAGCAAGCTCTACCGCAATGACGGCGGCACGTTCAGCGACCAGACGTTGAGCCAGCTTGGCTCAACCGCCATCACCGGGGTCGTTGGTTGTGCCTGGAATGACATGAACAGCGACGGCAGGCTTGACCTCGTGCTTGTGCGGTATGGCGGGCAGATTCTAATCTTCTACAAGAGCGCCGGCGATGGCTTCGATGACGGCCTCGGTGGCTCCGCTCCACAGGCATTCGGTCCGGCTCACGGTTTCTCCGGGATGGCTATCTACGACTACAACAATGACGGCTATAATGACATCCTGGGGCTGTCAAGTGATGATACACGTCCCTCGCTTCTGTTTCAGAATGTGTGGGAGGCCGGTTTGGGGTTCTTTGAGCTTCCCGGGACCATTGGCCTGACGGCGACAGGCTACACGCATGGGGCCGTTGCCACGGATTTCGGCGGTGCTGGTGGTACTCCGGACGGTCTTGCCGATCTGTACCTGGGGCGCCCGACGGCCTCGGATGCATTCTATTACAAGAGCGAGGCGCGTCCGCCGCTCGGCGCACTTGACGCGCACTATACGGCCGTTCGGCTGGAAGGCGCGACCGGTTCGACAAATATCATCGGTATCGGGGCTACGGTGCTGGTTCAGGCAGGCGGCCTGAGTCAGATCAAGCAGGTCGATGGCGGCAGCCTGCGAGGCAGTCAGTCCGATCGCGATCTCGTGTTTGGTCTCGGTTCCAACCCAGGCCCGGTTACCGCGACGATCAAGTGGCCGGACGGTTTGGTACAAACCGATGTACCACTCCTGATTGACCAGCTGAACACCATCACCAACTCACCGATCCTGGTTCAGGATACTTCGGTCACCGGGACCTATGTTGTCAAGGCGACTGGCCTGGTGGATTGGGTGTTTACCTGGGAGGTGGACGGTCCCAGTGATCCCGCGGTTGACGCGGTTCTGTTTGACCTGGGCAGCATTCCATTGCAGTGCCGCCCCGGGTATTCGGTCATCACCGACGCCACGCCAGGTGTCACGTTGTCCTACACGGCCAACGCCACTGGCGGGTATACGCACGTCATGACCTGGCTTGACCGGACGTGCGTGCCCAAATGCACGATCCCGTTCCAAGTTGAAAGCGGCATGGCGGGACAGATCGACACAAGCAGCACAACCAGTTTGCGGATTCGCATCTGCATCGGATCCTGAGGAGGGCGTCATGCGTGGAGCAAATAGATTCTCGAAAATGATGATTGTTGCCATGGCTGTCAGCCTGTTGACCGTCGCGGTTGGCGCAGAGGCCGGAGATGGCTCATCTGCAACTGTCGCCGGGGTTCTGGGGTTGCGCCCGACCGAGACCCAAAGTTGTGTGGCGATCTGGGTGCCCATACCCGAGGGGCAGGCGTTGGCCGGTTTTTCGTGGTTCAACAACGACGGCAGCGTGGTTTTTCCCGAGATTCTGCTTGAAAGCGGGCGGCCGAATGATCCGGTCACGCTGTCTGAGGCGAGAGTGATGGCGGAAAATGTCCAGGGGACGTCCTTGGCGTGGAGCCAGGCGGATCTGACGGAGCCGGTGGCCTGTCGGAGCGCCGGATTGTACGTGCTGTTTCGGTTCCCTGTGGGCAGCGAGTACAACGCTGACGGCGTTGGCGGTGGCGCGGCGTTGGGGTACCAGACCGACGGATCTGGTTACTCGGGCTGGATCAGTGCCGACGGACAGGATTGGGTAGCCCTGTCCGGGGAGGTTGGCTTTGCTTTGCAGCCTCGGTTCGTGTCCGCTGCGGACGCCGTGCTGGTCATGAATGGTGCCCGCCGTGCGCCGCGGGGACAAGTTCCTGGTGCCGGCGAAACAGAACTGTTCCGGGCTACGCCGAATCCGTTCAACCCAAGCACGAAGCTGCGCTTCAATTTGGCCCAGGAGGGCCGGATTGAGCTGGCAATCTACAATCTTCGCGGGGAAAAAGTGAGGCAGATCGCCAGCGGTGTCTACGCCGCCGGTCCCCATGAGGAGGTGTGGGGTGGTCGTGACGACAACGGTCGCGGCGTAGCCAGTGGCGTGTATTTTGCACGCCTGGAGGCAGGGACAATCGCGCTGACGCAGCGTCTGGTACTTGTGCAGTAGGACATGAAACACTTCGGAATCAAGCATAGAAAGGCAAATGCCATGTTCACACGCATTATCCGAATCTGTGGCGTGCTGATACTAGTCGCGATGGCGACGCCGGTGCAAGCGCGCACCTGGTATGTGGAAAAAGACGGCTCCGGCGAGTTCGCGACAATCCACAACGCCATGATCGCCTGTTCAGCGGGCGATACGATCATGATCGGGCCGGGTAGGTATGACGATTTTCATCCGTTCACGGCTCCGGCGTGGACCACGGAGGCCATTGTCGGAGTGACAAAGGACAATCTGACGTTCATTGGTTCGGGGAACACGAGCACGATTATTGGGCCGACGGAGATGTACCTGACGGGGTCGAATCCTGAGCCGATGGCAGTTGTTAGTGTTGACAATATATCGGCCTCGTTTCGCGATATTGGAATCGAGAATGCCTACAACGGGTTGTACTGGGCTCAGGGTGGAATTGAAGTGGCTGGGTGCAGATTCGATGGTTATCGGGAAGGGATCTATTTGACGAACGAGGGTGGGGCAAGGGTGTCAGGAACGAATTTCTACTCGGCCATGCCACTCCCAGATGCCATTGTCACGTTCTCACCATGCGGGGCGCTTGTTGTGGATGATTGCTATTTCAGCGGATCATATACGAATGAAATCGGCGTGTCGGTCAATGGTACAGAAGGCGTTTCAATCCAGAATTGCAGTTTTGCGCTCCGAAATGCAGTTACGTTTTCCGGGTCATCGGGTATAGTCTTCAGCTGCACAACTTTGGAGGAAACGGCCCAAGCCGTCTGGGCCACAAGCGGCTCCCAAGTCACACTAACAAACAACCAACTCCATGGCAACTACGCAGCGCTATACGTAGACTCCAACAGCCAAGTAACCGGTACCAACAACATCTTCACAGGCGGCCAGCAGGTCGCGACGATCTACGTCAGTTCAGAGAGCACCGTTCAACTGCACGACAATCACATCCTGAAGAGCAGTGATCTTGCCGTGAAGTTGCAGTGGTTCTTCAACGCCCAGGTCAGCCAGGACCTCGCGGGAAACTTCTGGGGCACAACGGATACTGACTCGATCGGCCTGTGGATCGAGGACGTCAACGACGATCCGGCCATCCATTCGGTTGCCGTGTTTCTGCCGATAGCCGACGGGCCGGTGCCGACCGAGACCCGCTCTTGGGGGGATGTGAAGTCTCTCTACAGGTGATATGGAACGGCTAGTCAAGCCTCTTAAGGGGTGTGCAGTAGGACATGAAACACTTCCGAATCAAGCATAGAAAGGCAAATGCCATGTTCACACGCATTATCCGAATCTGTGGCGTGCTGATACTGGTCGCGATGGCGGCGACGGTACAGGCGCGCACCTGGTACGTGGAAAAAGAC
>JAJRWA010000178.1 GCA_024277025.1 Candidatus Krumholzibacteriota bacterium
CGCGACCTGGAACTGGGTCTCAAGTCGCACCTGCTGTTCGGTGTGCCCGAGGACGGCGCCAAGGACGAGCACGGCAACGACGCCCTGAACGACAAGGGCTCGGTGGCCACCGCCCTGCGCGCCCTGAAGAAGCAGTTCGGCGAGGACATCATCACCATCACCGATGTCTGCCTGTGCGCCTACACCAGCCACGGCCACTGCGGCTTCCTGGAAGACGGCAAAGTTGTCAACGACCCCAGCGTCGAACAGTTGGCCAAAATGGCCCTGATGCACGCCGAAGCGGGCGCCGACATCGTCAGTCCCAGCGACATGATGGACGGCCGCGTGGGCGCCATCCGCGACCTGCTGGACGACAAGGGCTTCACCAACACCAGCATCCTGGCCTACAGCGCCAAGTACGCCAGCGCCTACTACGGGCCCTTCCGCGACGCCTGCGACAGCGCGCCCCAGGGCGACCGCAAGACCTACCAGATGGACGTGCGCAACAGCCGCGAAGGCGTGATGGAGGCCATCCTGGACATGCAGGAGGGCGCGGACATGGTCATGGTCAAGCCGGCCCTGGCCTACCTGGACATCATCACCCGCGTGCGGGCCGAAGCGCTGTGCCCGGTGGTCTGCTACAACGTTTCGGGCGAGTACTCGCTGGTCAAGGCGGCGGCCAAGGCCGGGCTGATCGACGAGGCGGCCATGGTGCGCGAGAACCTGCTGGCCATGCGGCGGGCGGGCAGCGACCTGATCATCACCTATCACGGGCGCGACGCGCTCGGGAAGGGCTGGCTGTAGATGGGCAACGCAAGCTGGTGGGAACGGGCGGTCAAGGTGCTGCCCGGCGGCGTGAATTCGCCGGTCAGGGCCTTCAAATCGGTGCCGGGTGATCCGCTGTTCTTCAAGCGGGCGGGCGGTTGCCGCTTTATCGACGAAGACGGCAAGGAATTCATCGACTGGTGCCTGAGCTGGGGCCCGATGATCCTGGGCCACGCCGATCCGGACGTGGAAACAGCGGCCATCGAAGCCCTGCGCGAAGGGGCCAGCTTCGGCGCGCCCAGTCGGCGCGAAGTGATGCTGGCCGAAGCGTTCCTCGGGCGCCTGCCCCACTTCGACCAGGTCCGGTTCGTCAGCTCGGGCACCGAGGCGGTCATGAGCGCCATCCGGCTGGCCCGCGGGTTCACCGGGCGGGACATCGTCGTCAAGTTCGTGGGCTGCTACCACGGGCATTCGGACAGCCTGCTGGTCGAAGCCGGCAGCGGTCTGGCCACCTTCGGCACACCCAGTAGCGGCGGCGTGCCCAGGGGCTTCACCGACAGCACGGCCGTCTTGCCGTTGGACGATGTGCCGGCCCTCGAGGCGTTCATGAACGAGCACGGCGAAAAAGTGGCCGCGATCATCGTCGAGCCCTTCCCGGCCAACGCCGGGCTGCTGATCCAGCGGCCGGAGTTCATGCAGGCCTGCCGCGACCTGACCACCAAGCACGGCGCCCTGCTGATCTTCGACGAAGTGATCACCGGTTTCCGGGTGGGTCACGCCGGCGCGGCACCCCTGCTGGGCATCATGCCGGACATGGGCACCTACGGCAAAATCATCGGCGGCGGTTTCCCGGTCGGGGCCTACGCCACGCGGCAGGACATCATGGACTGCGTCAGCCCCAACGGGCCGGTCTACCAGGCCGGCACCCTGAGCGGCAATCCCGTGGCCATGGCCGCAGGCCTGGCCACCTTGCACAAGACCGGACAGCCCGGCTTCTACGAAGATCTGGAGCGCAAGGGCGCCAAGCTGCAGGCCGGGCTGGAAAAAGCTGCGGCCGACAACGGCATCACCGCCACGGTCGTCCGGCAGGGCTCCTTGATCTGGACCGTGTTCCAGGACGAGGCACCGCGCAGTTTCGCGGCCATCGACGGCACGAAGATGGAGATCTACGGGCGCCTGCACCGCGGCCTGATCGAGCGCGGCGTCTATCTGGCGCCGTCCGGCTGGGAAGTGGGCTTTGTGTGCGCCGCCAACACCGACGACGACATCGACCTGACGGTGGCCGCCGTGGCCGACACCTTCAACTCCTGGAGCTGAGCCGTATGTCCGATCTGAAGAACAGCATCTTCCTGAAGAACCTGCGGGGCGAGCCCTGCGACCGGACGCCCATCTGGCTGATGCGCCAGGCGGGCCGTTTTCTGCCGGAGTACCGGGCCGTGCGCGAGAAGATCAGCTTCAACGAGCTGTGCCGGACGCCCGAGGCGGCCTGCGAAGTGACCATGCAGCCGATCCGGCGCTTCGGTTTCGACGCGGCGATCATGTTCAGCGATATCCTGACGCCGCTCGAGGCCATGGGCGCGCCGTTTGATTTCAGCAAGGGCGGACCGAAGCTGGAGCGGCCCGTGCGCAGCGAGGAAGAGATCCGCGCCCTGCAGACCTACGACGCCAACGAAGGCACTCACTTCGTGGCCGCGGCGATCAAGCTGATGAAGGCCGAACTGGGCGACCAGACGCCGCTGATCGGCTTTGCCGGGTCGCCCTTCACCCTGGCGACCTACCTGATCGAGGGCGGCGGTTCGAAGAACTACGAAAATCTCAAGGGCATGCTGTACAGCCGTCCGGAGCTGCTGCAGGAGCTGTTGGACAAGCTGGGCGAGCAGACGCTGGCCTACCTCAGAATGCAGGTCGCCGCGGGCGTGGACGCGATCCAGGTCTTCGACACCTGGGGCGGCATCCTGCATCCGGCCGACTACGCGAAACACGTGCTGCCGGTCGTCCGTCGCATCATGGACGGACTGAAAGACAGTGGCGTGCCGCG
>JAJRWA010000179.1 GCA_024277025.1 Candidatus Krumholzibacteriota bacterium
CAGATCGTCGAGGGCAACGGCGTGCAGGGCAACCTGTGCATCGAGCGCACCTGGCCGGGCCAGGCGCGCACCGTCTGGGGCGACCACAAGCGGTTCAAGGAAACCTACTTCAGCCAGTACCCGGGCTACTACTTCACCGGTGACGGCTGCCGCCGCGACGAGGACGGCTACTACTGGATCACCGGCCGCGTCGACGACGTGATCAATGTTTCGGGGCACCGCATGGGCACGGCCGAAGTCGAGTCGGCCCTGGTGGCCCACGAGGCGGTGGCCGAGGCCGCGGTCGTCGGCTTCCCCCACGAGATCAAGGGTCAGGGCATCTTCGCCTACGTGATCTGCGGGGCCGACGCCAATGGCAGCGCCGAAGAGTTGATCGGCGCGCTGAAGGAACAGGTGCGCCACGTGATCGGGCCCATCGCCACGCCGGATCGGATCATGATCGTGCCGGGGCTGCCCAAGACCCGCAGCGGCAAGATCATGCGGCGCATCCTGCGCAAAATTGCGGCCGGTGAGTACACCGGACTCGGTGATGTGACGACCCTGGCTGATCCGGCGGTGGTGGAGAAGTTGATCGAGGGGCATAAGAAGTTGGGTTGATCGTGGGTCGCAGTTGATGAGGCGCCCTCCGGGATTGGTTTCCCGGGGGGTGCTTTTCTGGACTGGGGTCACAATGGGATGCCAGGAGGTAAGCCTGCCCCCGGCCCACCTCTTGCTACAGATCTCCCGGATGCATCCGTCTTTTTCGACCCCATGCCCGGGAGACCCGCCATGACTGTGCCTGGTCCGATCCTGTCGATCGTCATAGCTTCGCGTAACCAACTGAACAGCTTGAAGTTCACCTTGTTGACCTTGCGCGATCAACCGCCTGCCGGCGCCCACGAGATCATCGTCGTGGACTGCGGCTCCCAGGACGAGTCCGTCCAGTTTCTGGCCAATCAGGCGGAAAAGGGCCAGCTGCGGCTGATCTGTGAGCAGGCAACCCAGGGCCGGACGGCCGCCCGCAACCTCGGGGCCCGGGCCGCGCGGGGCAAATATCTGATGTTTCTGGACCCCGGCGTGGTGATGGGGCCGCACTGGTCCGAGACGCTGCTGGACACCCTGGAGCGTGATCCGATGGTGGGCGCGGCCGCGGGCAAGATCATCCTGCCGGACGGGTTGATCGACCACGCCGGCCTGGCCGTGCTCGAGATGCCGACCGAGAAGGGCCCGCGCCTGATGGGACGCAGTATTCACGCCGGTCAGCGGGCCGAAGCCGAGGGCTCAATGCGGCCGCTGACGGTGCAGGGCCTGGCCGGTGAGGCGATGATGGTGCGCGCGTCGGCCTTCTTCGGCGTGGACGGATTCGACGAGGGCCTAGGCCGGGAGTTCGGCCGGGTCAAGGCCATGGCCGAAGCCGAGCCCGCGGGCCTGGATCTTTCCCTGCGGTTGGGCGTGCGCGGCTGGACGCGGGTCTATCGCAACGAGAGCATCATGACCCGACTGCGGGTCTCGGAGGCCGAGGTCCCGCTGGACGCCGTCAGCGCCGCGCGCACGGCGGCCGATGACCAGACGCTCATCTCCGCCAACTGGCTGGGCCAGGTACGCCCGGATTTCCACATCAGCAATGACGGGCGGGTGAGTCCGGCGGAGAACGGCTACATCCGGCCGTATTTCCGGCCGGCGATCAGTTTTCCGGCTGAGTATTACGGCGCCGGTGTGCATCCGGATCAGGTCACGAATCAGGGGGCCACCGGCTCGGTGGTCGTGCTGACCCACAACGCCCTGGAGTACACCCGTCTGTGCGCCGATTCGCTGCTGGCCCACACCGATCCGCGCCACGAGCTGATCTTCGTGGACAACGCCAGCACCGACGGCACGGCAGACTACCTGACCGGGTTGGCGGCCACGCACCGGCAGGTCAGTTTCATCCGCAACAGCGAGAATCTGGGCTTTGCCGGCGGCAACAACGTGGGGCTGGCCGCGGCGACGGGGCGGCATATCGTCCTGCTGAACAGCGACGTGGTCGTCACCGCGGGCTGGCTGGAACGGCTGCTTGCGGCGGCGGGGAAGCACCCGCGGGCCGGTCTGGTCGGCGCGGTGACCAACAACATCTCGGGGCTGCAGAAGCTCAGCGCCGTGGCCTATGATCAAGAGGATCTGACGGGCTTGGCGGCGTTCGCGGCCAACCAGGCGGCCGAGCACGAGGAGCGGGTCGACCGTATCCTGCGCCTGACCGGTTTCTGCCTGCTGATCAAGCGCGAGCTGCTTGCGCGGATCGGCGGTCTGGATGAAGCCTTCGGCGTGGGCAACTACGAGGACAACGACTACTGCCTGCGCGCCCATCTGGCCGGATTCGAGTGCCTGATCGCGCGCGACTGCTTCGTGCACCACTTCGGCAGCCGCAGTTTTGCCGCCGCCAGGGTCGATTATGTGGCGCAGATCCACAAACAGTGGGACATTTTTAAACAAAAGTGGGGTATACCCGCGGGGACACCTTATAATGCGCCGGTGGATCTCGGTCGCCTGCTGACCCAGGGTTTCGATCCGGCCGCCCACTTCCACTCCCTGCCCGAGCGGCCATGTCAGGGGGTGCCGCCGACAGCAACCGCGGAGGCCTGATTTGCTGCAGACAGCGCGCACAGCGTACCGAACAGGATGGTCGGGCATGGCCGTCCTGTTCCCGTTTGTCCTTCTGGGTATCCTTGGCGGCTGCGCCTCGGTGACCAATGATCATCACGCGGTGCAGTACGACCCGCTGGCCCGGGACGGGGCCCGCTACGCCGTCGGCGGTTTTGTGCTGGGGGTGGAGGCGGAA
>JAJRWA010000180.1 GCA_024277025.1 Candidatus Krumholzibacteriota bacterium
AAGGCCTGCAGCAGGCGTTCGAGCACTTCGACTCCGGCTGCCTTTTCCACCTCGCGCTGCAGCAGGTTGAACCGCGCGGTGACGAAAGCCTCGCTGCGCGAGACCTGGGCCGCCCGGTCGTAGTCCGAGCGGCTGTTGGTGATGCCCCGGCCGAGGATGTCTCCGCTTTCGTCCAGGATGACCGACTTGGTGGTGGTCGAACCGAGGTCCGTGCCGACGACACAGGTGATGCTCATGCGGACAGGCCTTTCTGCGTGGCGCCGCCGCGGCGGGCCTCGACCATCTGGAAGTAACTTTCGAGGCGATTCTTGATGTTGGCGGCCGAGAAGTAGCGTGGGTCCACCAGATCCGACTCGATGAAACCACCCGGCAGTCCGGTACGCTTCTCGACTTCACGCAGGATCATCAGCTGACCGGCCGAGAACGAATTGCAGCTCTTGACTGAGTTGATCAGGAAACCGTCGGCCTCGTATTCCTGCAGGTACTGGCACAGCATGTCGATGCGGCCCGGCAGGTTGTGGTTGGTGTAGCAGCCGGCGCAGTAGTCACCCATCGTGCCCAGGGGGTCGTCCGGATTGTGCCGGAAACCGAAGTCATAGGTGCCACCGACCTTGCTGTAGGTCGAGGCCACCACCACGGCGCCCTCGTCGGCGAACATCTGCCATAACTCGCGAAAGTGGGTCCAGTTGGGCGGGCCTTCGACCACGATGCGGTAGCGCTCATCGTCCATCGGGCCCTTGGGTGCGACGGGCCCCAGGCCCGCATCCAGCCGGCCCTGCACCTCACGCCGCAGAGCCTTGTAATAGTTCACGCCTTCTTCGGTGCCGCGGAACGCGCTGAAGATCGGGCCCACGTAGTAGACGGCCCCGAAGTAGGCGTCAATCGGCGAGGGCTTGTTCATGGCCGACTGCAGGACCCAGACCAGATCGTCCTCGGCCTGTACGCTCAGGCGCAGGCGCTCCTTGAGGGCCTCCTCGTCGTACTTGCGGCCCGAAATCTTCTCCAGGGCCGGGATGACCTCGTCCTTGATCTGCTTGACCATGTACTGGCGGTGCTCGGGCTCGATCTTGCCTTCACCCTGGTAGGGCACGTGCAGGAATACGCAGGGGCAGTCGTACTCTTCGCGCAGCAGTTCGAACCACTTCATGAAGGTGTAGCAGCCGGTGTACGACAACAGCAGCAGGTCCGGCTTGGGGATCCTGGTGCCGGTGGGCCCGATGTTGCCGGCCATGGCCATGCCGATGTCGCATTTGACGTAGGTGCAGACGTCCTCGGAGTGGCCGCGCTTCTCGGCTTCGGCGATGTAGTCACGGCTCTTGCCGCGCATGCCCGACTGCAGGGCGTTGATCTCCGGCAGCACCGGCAGGCAGCCGAACGAACGGATCAGCTCGGTCAGGTTGCCGGGCACGAACGTGTAGACGACCGGTTCCCTGGTCTCGGGCGCGCGCTCGAGGCGCTTGTAGTGCTCGGCGATCATCTCCTTCTGGATGACCATCGATTCGTCCTTCTGGGCGTTCTTGATCTGGTCGCTCATGACGCGTCTCCCCACAGTTTGATCGAATCGCTGAAGGTGCCGGCCTGTTCGCGGAATTGCTGGAACTGCCCCGAGTTCTCGGCGAACTTGAAGGCAATGCAGGGGATGCCCGCAGCTTCGGCCCCGTCGCGCAGCATGGGCCGATCCAGCAGGGCCGGATCGCAGAAGCTGGCAGCACAGAAGATGATGCCGTCGGCGCTGGCCGCCTTGGCCCGCTGCTGCATCAGTTGCTTTTTGCCGTTGGGGTCGGGTTCGTAGAGTACCGACGTCTTGATGGCGCTGGCGGTGAAGGTGGTGGCCAGGTTCGCGGCCGGGTCGCCCTCGAGGGGGACGTTCGCACTCAGGAAGCGGTTGCCGGCCAGAAAGTCGTCGTCGACGATGTAGCAACCGGCGCGCTCGATGGTCTTGATCAGGCCCAGGGGCGGCTGTTCGCAGAACGAGCCGACAATAATCACGCGCGTGCGATCCTTGATGCGTTCTTCGCTGTCGGCGGCGGCCTGCAGGTATTCGCGGGCCTTGGCCAGGAACACCTCCGGCGGCACGACTTCGCCGGCCCGCAGCAGCAGGTACAGCTCTTCGGTCGGCACTTTCCAGGGCTGCTTGCCGCGCAGGGCGTACAGTTGCCCGATGACCTCGCGCACTTCGTTGTACACCGCGATCGAGGCCCGCAGGCGCTCGTCGTCGACGTTCACCTCGGCCAGGCGGCCGACTTCCTCGCGGATCACGTTCAGTTCCCGCTGCCAGAACTGCGCGCCGAGCTGCGGGTCTGCGACCTGGGGCAGGTCCAGGTACCGCACGTACATCTCCGGGAACAGGATCTGCCACATGCCGGACAGGTTGCGGATCACGTCACAGGTCGACGGAAACAGGGCCGCCGACAGGAAGTCCAGCCGACCGGATTCGGCCAGTTCGATCACCGAGCGCGGCAGGTGGCAGATGTAGCTTTGGTAATAGGCGTCGCCCCGGATGATTTCGATCGCGCCGTTGCCGTGGATGCCGACCGGCAGCATCCCCGCCGCGTGGATGATCTCCTTGGGGGCGTAGACCGGCAGGAAGCCGGCGGCCTTGCGGCCCGGGACCTCGTCCAGCCACTCGTGGACCACGGTGAAGTCCAGGTCTTCGTAGATGGCGGTGGCCCAGTCGATGATTTGGGTGCGCGGGGAAGGGCTCACAAGAGCATCCTTTGCGTTAGGCAGTCTGTCACAACATGTTATATTTTTAGAACGAACGTTCGAAATATATCTTAGAAAAATGGACCTCGGATGTCAACCGGAATCTCTCCGCCGGGCATTACGACCGGCGGTGATCAGACGCGGGGCCAGGATCAGGGCGACGCCCAGGAAACCGAAGGCCACTGACAGGGTCAGCGGCGTTCCCTGACGCAAGTCTTCCAGGAGCAGCTTCAGACAGGCTACTCCCAGCAGGGGATAGACAAGCCAGGTCAGCTCGCGCAGTCGCGACCGACGGCCGGCCAGCGCCAGGGCGACAGCCGACAGGGCCAGCACCGCTGTCCGGATCATGGCCACCGTGGCGGCCGTGCCCGTCGGCGGCGTCCCGGCCAGCAGGCCAACCAGCAGGACGACGAACAACGCACCGAGCCCGACCACCGCAAGCAGCGCGACGAAGAAATCGGGCACGCGCCGGGAACGTGGATCCGCCTCATGACCCGGGCGCAGGACAAACACGGTATAACAGGCCAGGCTGACCCCCACATTGGCGAAACCGGCCGGGCTCAGCTCGTGCCAGGCCGCGGCTGTACCGCCGGCGAAGGCGTCGGTGGCGACAGCCAGCAGGCCCGAGTAGATGGCTGCCAGTGCCAGGTAGATGACGCTGTGCGAACGCAGCGTCACGCGGTCGAAGCGGCTGCCCAGCAGGGCCATCGCCAGGCCGAGCAGCAACCAGATCCAGGAGAGCCAGGGACCGGGCGCCATCACCTGACTACCCAGGAAAAGGAATATGAGGCCCAGGGAGGCAAAGTAGAAGAACCCCCGGCCCCGGCCCAGCCGTTCGCGAACGGTCGTGAAGGCGATGGTGTAGAATACCACGGCTGCGGCGAGGGCCAGCCAGCCGAGGGTGCCGGCCCCGTGGCCGGTCGTGCGGGCAACGTGGGCCGCGCCGCCGAAACCCACCGCGAGCACCAGCGCCGACTGGATCACGTCGAACACCCGCACGCCCTTGCCCTGAACCAGCGCCCGAAAACAGAACAGTCCGAGATAGACCACCAACAGCCCCAGATCGAGCATCATCATCATGGGGGCCGAAACAGCCGGGCCGCCTGTGCCAACGCCCGCCGGATTGGTGGCGATGCTCGTCAGGCGCAGAAAGACCAGATTGGCCGCCAGGCCCACCGGCCAGCGCAGAAGGTGCCAGCGGCGGGCGTAGGCCAGTACGGCCGTCGTGCCGCCGAGCAGCAGCAGCAATCCGGCGAAGAACGCCGGCGCATCCGTGGCGAAGCCCAGGCCCAGAATGGCCAGCAGCGCCGACAGGCTATGGATCCAGGCCAGAAAGCGCTGCCGTTGGATCCAGGCTGTGGTCAGTCCGGCGACCGTCACGAGGCCCAGGGCCAGGCCACCGGGCACGGCAGTCACAAGCTCCAGTTTGGTTATCGATTCGAACAGGAAGGGATAGGCGATCAGGGCTGCGGTCAGACCGATGGTGCCGGCGCCCAGACGGTTGCCGCGAACCTGTAGGTGGAAGCTCGCGTAGATCAGGCCCAGGCTGTAGATCAAGCCCAGGCTGAAGCCAGCGGCGGGCGGCACGGTGCCGCTCTCAGTCAGTACCCTCAGCAGGAACCCGCCAGCCAGCACGAGAATTGAGCGGCCGAGCAGGAACATCGCCCGGGAGGCGCTCAGATCCGGTCGCAAGGCACTGACGGGTTCTTCGTAAGTGCTGTCTTCGGCGTCGGCTCCGCTGGGCACAGGGGCCCCACCCGGGCCGGCCTGCAACTGTGCGACCAGCTGTTCGAGTGTCGCGATCCGGCCTTCCAGGCGGTCCAGACGTTCGCTATTCACCGGCATCCACCTGTCCCTCGGGCGGTGGCGTCAGGGGCAGGAACTTGTTGAACAGCAGCATCACCAGGAAAGGAATCGTGACGATGAGCAACGCCATACCGACACCTTCGCGGCCACCGAGCTCCGGTACGTAGTTTTCGCGAAAGCCGATCCCGCTCTTGGAAAATATCTGGCCGCCGATGACGACATTCCAGCGCATGGCGAAGACCTGGATCAGCAGGATCGAGGCGGCGATGAATGAGATCACGGTGCGCAGCGTGTCGGTCAGGTAGCGGCGCATGAGCACGACGATGCCCAGCAGGATGAACGGGATCAGCGAGCCGAAGATCATCTGGATGCCGATGAACGAGACGGCGATCTTGTCCCGGATCAACGGCCCGACAATCAGCCACTCCTCATCCTGGGCGTAGGACAGCGAGACGATCTCCAGCAACTCCAGGGTCACCGTCAGGGTGGCGAACAGCCAGAGCCACTGGGCCAGCGACTGCACACAGTCGCCGGCGATCTGCCGACTGTTGAGCTTGGTCAGAATGATGTAGAGAACGACGATCATGGCGATCCCCGAGGTCACCGCCGAAAAGAGGAAAATGATCGGCATCAATGGCGTTGACCAGAAGGCGTTGGCTTTGACCGAGCCGAACATGAAGCCGACATAGCCGTGCAGGATGCTGGCGGCCGGAATGCCGACCGCCGCCAGGACGACGATGATCCGGTGGTCGATGGCGCGCGACTCGTCGGAGATGTCGTACACCCCCAGAGCAACGGCGGCGAAGAACCAGCGCTTGAAGCCGGTGCTGCGCATGGCCAGTTCGATGATCTCCTTGCGGTAGATCAGCCAGATTTCCACGATGACCAGGATCAGGTAGATGCCGTAGATCATGCCGAAGGCGGACATGGCCGACGTGAAGTGGGGCGTGATGACGATGTTCAACGCCCGTTCCGGATGACCGAGGTGGGCCAGCAGGGGCATGGTCGCCACCAGCAGGAACGAGAGTGAAGCCACCATGGACAGGCGGGCCACCGGCTTCAGTTCGCTGCGGCCGAAGACGTGGTACAGCGACGAGACGATGAAGGCGCCGGCGACCAGTCCGGTGATGTAGGGGTAGAGGACGATCATCAGGCTCCACATGATGTGGAAGTCGTTGGGGAACAAGAAGTTCATGGCTTGCTCATGCATCAGCGCACCTCCTGGCTGCAGTTGACGTAGTAGCACTTCGGCTCGGTGTGCAGTTCGGGTTTCAGCAGCCGGACGTTTGACGTAGCGATGATCTCGACGACCTCGTCACCCACGGCTTTCGAGTCCCCGAGCCGACGGGCTCCCGTCGGACAGTTCTGGACACACGCGGTCGTCAGTCCCTTGGACAGGCGATGGCAGCAGAGGGTGCACTTGGATGCCGTATGGGTCACCGGGTGGATGAACCGTGAACCGTAGGGGCAGGCCTGGACGCAGTAACTGCAGCCGATGCAACGCTCTTCGTCGACAAGCACCAGGCCTTCCGGGCTGACAAACGAGGCGCCGACGGGACACAACTGGGCGCAGGGCGTGTTGGTGCAGTGGTTGCACAGTTTCGGCACGAAGAAGGACTTCGTGATATCCGCGTCGATATCCTTGGCGTCGAAGCCATCCCGGCCGCCGTTCGGCGAGTCGGCGTACACTCGGCCGTGCCGCGACACATGGTAGCGTTCGACCAAGGTCCGGAAGTAGTGCCTGGGCACATCGTTCTCCCGCTCGCAGGCACGGACGCAGGAGCCACAGCCGATACACTTGCTCACATCTATCAGGTACAGGTACTCATGCTTGGTCGGGTCGTATTCAAAGGGGCCGATGGTCTCGCCAGTGCGGCTCTTGACCGTATTGGCAGAGACGAAGGCAAAGCCGCCGCCGAAGACCACCAGGCCCAGGGCTCCGGCTCCCTTGGCGGCGGTCGCCAGAAAATCGCGGCGGGTGAAATCGTTCCTTCTTGTGTCCCGGCTCATGCTCACTCCTTCATTTGATCCCATCATTGCTCCGGCAGTCCGACGGAACCGGGTCAGGGTGCGTGGATATTCTCCGAATCATGGCACTCGAGGCAGGCTTCGGCCGGGATGGCATCTCCCGGCGCCAGTTCGAGGTGCTCGGCGATATCGACCTGAACCATGGCTGCGGGCCGTGCGACGAGTTTCTGGTGGCAATAGGCGCACAGCTTGTAGGATCGATTGATCGCCATGTCGGCATACTTGTCATCATCCCGGATATGGGACGAAAGCACATCGTGGCAGACCTCACATTGGACGCTGCGGTGCAGGCCGGCGGCTTTGGCCAGGGCCTTCTCGTCATGGCAGTCGGCGCACGAGTCCGGCGCACCGTGCACCGGTTCCTTGCCCATGAGTTCAACCAGGGCGTCGTAGCGATAGAAGCCGGCCTTCCCGAAGGAATCGGGGATCAGGAAGTGCCGGCCCAGGACGGCTCCGATCAGCACCAGCAACAAGAGCAGGGAGATGCGCCAGATGTGTTTGGTGTGTTCCATTCGCGATCAACTCCGGGTTGAGGTTGAGTTTGTGGGTGCTGACGGCGGCAGGCTCTCGGGTCGAAACAGCCAACTTAAAAACGACGCGTGGGAATCGAGTGGGGAAGGTGCCGTATCGGGCAGGGTGTCGATGGACAAGAACAGTTGGCGAAAGCTGGTGGCCGAAGATGCTGACGGGGGCGCGGGTAGTCGTGGCAGGGGTTCCCGGCTGAAGAGAATTTCTCTCAGCGAAGGCGGTCCGGGCGCACGGTCGGGGGGTGGGTCGTTGGCGGTGGCCGGTAGTTCTTCAACCGAGGTCAGCCAAACCAGAAATCTGCGCAAGCCAGCCAGTAAACCAGTGATTTGGGCACCCCCTTAGAGCTCAAATGACTTCTATTTTCAATATTGACAATAGCATAGCATAATACTGGGAGTTGCGTCAAGAACGTGTTTTGGAAGATTTCGACAAGCCGTTTGCGCCGGAAATGAACGCCATGATCCGGCCGCCAATAAAATGATAATAATTTAACAAAATAGCCGCACCGAGTTGAAAACGCAGGGTTAAAATGATATAGTTCGGTCGGGGTATGAAGTGGGAATTCCGCTAGCAGTGGGGAGGGGAACCGTGGCCGCCACCAAAGCTTCCGTATCATCAATTGGCAAGACGCTGTTGGTCATGGGGTTGCTGCTGACGGTGGCCAGTTGCACCAGGGTCGAGGATCCACAGCCCTTGGTTCCGCCCGCCACAGATGGCGATTTCGATCCGGACAGTGATGGCGCCTACAAGGACATGGATGGGGACGGGTTGTACCACCATGTCGCGGACTGCGATGTCTGCCACGATGTCTTCCACGCCGTCAACAACCTGAAGTTCGTGCTGGATGTGGTCGCCACACCCAGTTCCGGCCAGCAGAACGTCATCTTCACCGCCCGCACCGGTCCCCATTCGTTTGCCGATGCCGACAACGTCTATGACGGCATCTGCGAAGTCTGCCACACCACGACCAACCACCACCGCAACTCAGCGGACGGCGACCACAGTCACTACGCCGGTGCCGACTGTGTCACCTGCCATACTCACGAGTACGAATTTGCGCCGGTGGGCGGCGCCGGCCAGAGCCACTCGCGCCACGTGGCCGGCGGCACGGGCAACAATCTGGCCCTGGCCTGCGACTACTGCCACACCTCAGGTGGAACGATTTTCCAGGATGGCCAGCCCTTTGCCACGACGGCCGTCTGCGATGAGTGCCACAGCCCGGGCGGAATTATAGACGGTGTCGACGATCCCGAGGTGGGTGCGCGCACCAACTGGGTCAGCGGCGTCTACGCGGGTGACATTCTGCCGCTGGGCAAGGAGAACTGGTGCAGCGGTTGTCATGATCTCGGCGTCTCGATCATCGACGGCGTGGCGGCACCGCCGGTCGCCGGGGATCAGACCTGGGGTTTTGCCGCGACCGGTCATGGTCGTGGCGGCAGCATAGGTTGTGTTGATTGCCACGATGTGACGGCCGTACACATCGATGGCGTGGGCGATACCTACAAGGCCGCCCTGGACAACTATCAGGCCGGTTTCCGGCTGTCCGATGTCGGTGGCGGCGTGCCCCTGGTCGTGCCCCGCATCGACGGCAATATCGCGGGCCCGTTCTCGGATCCCCCTTACTACGACCTTTGTTTCGCGTGCCACGACAAGTACGCCCTGTTCGGCGGTCCGTTGGCCCCGGCCGGGCCCTACTTCGCGGCCGACATGCGGACCAACTTCCGCAACGACTCACCGATGATCATTCCCGACGGCCTGGATACCGACATTTCCGTCTACACGCTCACGGGTGTCGGCGCGGCCAATTCGCATGCGACCCACATGAGTGGCATCCCCTGGTCCTACGACTCCGACCACGACGGGGAGATGGATTCGCGGCTGACCTGCGTCGCCTGCCACAACGTGCACGGCAGCACCAATCCGGTGATGGTCCGCGACGGCACGCTGGTCGACCATGAGCCGGGCCTGAACTTCTCGTACGTGCGCTATGACCGGCACGAAGACCGGATCCCCTGCGGCGATACGATCATCATGACGTCGGCCGACGTCGCGGCGCCGGCCAGTCACGGCGGCATCAGCCGGTCCACGACCGGAGCCAACGGGGTCTGCACTTTCTGCCACTGCAGCGGGGCCACGACGTCCGACCCGGAGTACATGATCAACTGCCAGGGTGTTTCGTGTGTGGACTATTACCGGACTTACGTTGTGCCGCCGGTGCCGGGTACGAAGTAGGACGGCCACTGCCGCCCGGAAAGAAAACGGCCCCGGATATCAGCAGGATATCCGGGGCCGAGTCCTTTGTTGCGCGGCCGGTTGCCTACCAGCCCCAGTCCCCTTCGATCTCCATCTCCCGCCGGAACACGCCGGCTTCCTCGCCGAACGCCTTGACCGAATCTCCGTCATACAGGAACGTCGCGTGTTCCTCGCTGACCCGGCTGAAGCGCAGCAAGCAGGGTTCGTGGCCCTTGCGGTCGTCATTGACGATACGCAGTTCCGCGAAGTTCGGGTGAGCCTCGGAAGTCAGGGATTCGTGGCAGACCGGACACCTGAATTCGATCGTATCGCCCTTGGCCACGTCGTGACAGAAACCCTTGTCGCAGATGACCTGATAGTCGCCGATCTGCGAACTCATCAGGACGATGCCCTGCTTCTCGCTGTGGCGGGCGATCAGCACCACCCGCACGTTGGGGTTGAGCAAGGCATCGCACTTGGGGCAGTAGTAGGACAGGGACATGACAACCGTCTTTCAAAGGTTGAGGGTTCTGCAGGCCAGTGCCGTCAGGACACGTTTTCGATGATCAGCGCATTGCCCTGGCCGCCGCCGATGCACATGGTGACCAGCCCGTAGCGCTGCCCCTTGCGGCGCAGGGCGTAGGCGCAGGTCAAAGTCAGGATGGCACCGGTCGCCCCGAGAGGATGTCCCATGGCGATGGCATTGCCCATGGGGTTGACCTTTTCCGGGTCGATACCCATCTCGGCAAAATCCCGAATGCAGGCCAGCGCCTGGGGGGCAAAGGCCTCGTTCAATTCGATGTGGTCCAGGTCGCCGCCCTTGAGGCCGGCCCGCGCCAGGGCCAGCCTGGTCGCCGGTACCGGCACCCAACCCATGATGCGTGGATCACAAGCTGCCGTGCCCACGGCCACCACCCGGGCCAGGGGCTTGAGGCCGTGCGCTTTGGCATCGTCCTCGCTGCCGATGACCATGGCCGCCGCGCCGTCGACCACGGCACTCGCGTTGCCCGCGGTGACGATGCCGCCGGCCTCGAAGGCAGCCGGCAAGCGGCCCATCTTGGCCAGGCTGATGTTGTCCATGATATGCGTGTCGTGCTCGACTGTGGTGTCAGGCTGACCGCCACTACCCGGCAGGGTGACCGGAGCGATCTCCTCGGCAAACAGACCTTCGTCCCGCGAAGCCTTGGCGTTCATGTGGGACCGATAGCCGAAGGCGTCGGCTTCTTCACGGGTGATCTGGTAGCGGCGCGCCAGTTCCTCGGCCGTGTTGGCCATGGCCAAACTGGCGCCCGGATCGTACAGGCCGAGCAGCAGCGAGTCCTGCAGCATCGAGCCGCGCGGCAGTCCCCGCGGATCCAGCGGACCATACTTCTGGATGGCGGTGCCGACCTTCCGGCCGCGCATGCCATACACGCTGAACGGGTACTGCATGCTCTCGGCGCCGCCCACGACGACGAAAGGTCGGTCGCGGTCGTGGCGCACGCCGGCCAGGATGTGCTCCATGCCCACGGCCACCGCTTCGGCCCCGCTGCCGCAGATGCGCGCCACCGTCAGGGCGGGCACGTCATCACCGAGGCCACCACGCCAGGCCATGCCCTGGGCGGCATAGATGCTATCACGGTGACTGTGTGAGGCCATGCCCATGATCACATGGCCGACCAGGCCGTTGTCCACGGGCGTATCGGCCAGAGTGGCCTTGATGGCCAGCCCGCCGAGGGCCGTGGTCGCAAAGCGCGCGAACAGGCCCGGCTCGCGGTTCCTGATCAGGATATCGGCCCGCGGCGTGCGGCGCCCACCGTCGAGAATGACGATTGATTGGCTGCTGTTGGTCATGCTCCTGCTCTCCTATTCGTGCATGAAGACCGCGGGCACCCGGGGTCCGTTCTGGATGAAGTTGGTCATGCCGATATCGTAGTCGACGGTTTCCTTGCAGCGGGCGAAGGCCACCGCCTCGATCTCCAGGCCGCTGTCCAGGTCGGTGCTCAGACCGGCGAACAGGGTGTCGGTCAGGATGCGGTCGATGGCCAGCGAGCGGTGGCCGATGTCCACCGGTGCCAGGGTTTCGGGCATCTGCAGCGGCCCGGTACCCAGGCGCTTGATCTCGGCACTGCCGTCCAAATGGGACCTGAGGACGGCCTTGGCCGCGGCCACCGGGTCGGCGGCCGGACTGCCCTCGGCCCAGCCCAGGTTGCAGGCCTCTTCGGCCCCGATGGTGGCCGCCGTGCGCAGCAGTTCCGCGGCCCTGGCCACGCCGATCAGGCGCGGCAGGCGCTGGGTGCCGCCGTAGCCGGGGATGATGCCCAGATTGACTTCCGGCTGGCCGAGCATCAGGGCCGGACCCACGACGCGTGCGTGGCAGGCCATGGACAGTTCGGCCCCGCCGCCGAGCACGGGCCCGTCGACGGCCGCGACCACCGGCTTGGTGCAGTTTTCGATCCGGTGCAGGATCCTGTGGCCGCGCCGGCACTTGTCGGCCGCTTCTTCGGGCGTCGGCAGGGCCGCCAGCTCATTGATGTCCGCGCCAGCCAGCGAGCCGCCATAGCTGGTGATAACGATGCCGGCCACGCTGTCGTCGGCTTCCAGCTCGTCGATCGTCGCCTTGAGTTCGTTCATGGTCTGGTCGTTCAGCGCGTTCAGCACCTCGGGCCGCTTGACCATCACCGTGGCCAGATCGCCATCGCGGGTCACCTGCACGTTGCGCTTGAAGTCGAGCAGCACGCGATCCCGGATGCTGCGCGGCACCTCGAAGCCGGGGTTCTGCGCGGCATAGGCCGTGCAGATCTCGTGCACTTTATCCGCACCCAGTTCGGCCGCCAGATCGAGCAACCCCTGGCTGAAGCCCAGCGCGTTGCGGGTCAGCCAGTTCAGGTCGGCCGGGTCGCAGATGTCGTTGTCCGCCACGAAGTACGTGCGGCCGATGATCACGGCCAGGATGCGGTCCAGCACCTGCTTGCCCAGCTCCGCGCTGTACGAGGGGTCGCCCGGATTCTTGTGGTCCAGCCACGGGTCGTTGGCCTGGGTGGAGAAGACTTCCGGCGGGGCGAACCATTCGCTGCCGGTCTCGGCTTCCTGCATCAGTTTCAGGCACTTGACGTTCAACAGGTTGCCGCGGGTCAGGTCCATGACGTTGAAGGGCCCGCCGCCGCCCACGGCATCGTTGACGATCTTGTCCACTTGCCAGACCGAAGCCAGTCCTTCGACGTGGATGCGGGCCGCCTCGGCGCAGTAGTTGCAGAAGATGTCGTCGGCCGCGAAGCAGGGCACGTCCGCCGTGACGACCGGCACCTTGCCCAGGGTCTTGAGCGTGGCCAGCATGCGTTCGCTGTACTCTTCGTGGTCGGAGAGGACGACTTCGATGGGCAGGGCGCGCCAGGCCGGGAAGAAGGGGTGGTTGACGAAGCAGCGCTCGGGGTGTGTCGTGTCGGCGGCGATCATCGCCCGCGGCAGGCCGCTGGTCGCAAAGCCGATGAGGCAGTCGGGCCGCACGACCTTCTCCAGGTTGCCCAGAATGATCTTCTTGATGGCCAGATCCTCGGTGGCGGCCTCAAGCACGTAGTCGCAGTCGGCCAGATCACCCAGTTCCAGGGTGGTCACGAGCTTGTCGCCGATGGCGGCGGCCACCTTGGGGCTGAGCTTGCCTCGGTCGACACCCTTCTTGACGTAGCCCTGGATGCGGGCCAGGCCGGCCGCGAGGGCCTCGGGCTTGATGTCGTGCAGCAGGACCCTGCTGTCCGGGTCGCCGGCCAGGGCGGAGACAAAACCATAGGCCAGGTCCGGGCCGATGGAGCCGGAACCGATGACGCCAACGATCATGGGGTTCTCCTTGGGAGTTTCAGGATGAAAAACGACGGTATCGAAGATGAATGATCATTCTGCCATCGGTGGGGCGGAATTTCAAGGGAGATCCGAGGTGGTGGGGTCAGCGGCAGCCGTCAGGCGAAAGGCTCCCGCCGCCGCAGGAGCCTCCCGGTTGTAACGGAAACTGCAGTCATCAATTAAAACCGCGGAACTCAACTTCGTCGATGTAGACGTCGTCGCGATTGCCGCTGGCGTCACACATGAAGCGCAGCCTGGCATCGGCCGGGTAGTCGTAGGTACCGGCCGGGATTGAAACGACGGCGTTGTAGAACGCGCCGTTCTCAAAATCGATACCCTTGTCGAAAACCGCGACTGTTTGCCAGGCTGTGCCGTCCCAGTACTGGACCCAGAAGTCCTCGCCGGTGCGGTCCATACTCAGCGGGTAGTACCAGAATTCGACCTCCAGATCGGTGTAGCCCGAAACGTCATGGCCCGACGCGTGGTAGAAGGACGAGGCCTCGCCGCTGTTGTCCTGGATGTCGGCGGCGTTGCTGCCGTCGTGGGCATAGGTGCCGTAGACGTAGAGCTCCATGTCGCCGCCGCCGTCGGTGTAGTTGCCCATCCCGCCTTCGAAGTCATCGTAGGTGATGGTGGTCCAACCGCTGGCCGGTGGTGGGGCGGTCGTGCCATCGCCCAGAGTCTGGCCCGTATTGACCGCGCCGAAAGTGTTGGCAGCCGAGCCCTGCCAGGTGAAATCAGCGTAGGTCGTGCCGGCCCCGCCCAGTTGCAACGAGTAGCCGACTGCGGAATCAGAAGCCTCGGCCACCCCGATGTCCTCGGAGGTCAGCCCCAGGGCCGGCCCGTCCGTGGCCACGATCACGCCCTCGTAGGTGATGAACAGCACGACCGTGCCGCTGTCGTCCACAAGTGCCAGACCGTCCGGGCTCCCGTTCTGCATGCCAACCATGGGAAACGACAGTGTGCCGTAGCCTCCCATCTGATCGGGCAGCGTTCCCGAGAGATTCTCGGTGTCATAGACCACGCCGCCGTTGCCGTTGTAGGCGACGACCGACCAACCACTAAGGGAGGTGCCGGCCGGTCCGGCGATCTCGAAGCTCTCGCCGGTGTCGGTGCCGTCGTTGTCATAGTGTAATTCGTTGATCCAGACGGCCACCTCGCCGCCACCGGGCGCGGTCGGCAGGGCGCTGGCCTCGCTGCCATATCCGGACTCGTTGCCCGAGTCGTCACTGGCGGTGACCACGTAGTAGTAGGTCGTGCCATTGCTGACTGCGTTGTCGGTGTAGGTGCTCCCCGTCAACAGGGACCCGTTGAGCGCCGTGTAGGACCCGCCGCTGACTGTTGACCGGTACACCGTGTAGCCGGCCAGGTCGGATTCGCCGTTGTTGGCCCAGTCCAGGTCCACCGTACCGTCACCAGCCGTGGCGGTCAGCCCGGTTGGCTC
This sequence comes from Candidatus Krumholzibacteriota bacterium, assembly GCA_024277025.1. Lineage (GTDB taxonomy): Bacteria > Krumholzibacteriota > Krumholzibacteriia > LZORAL124-64-63 > LZORAL124-64-63 > JAGRNP01. Next base: position 14,561 of record JAJRWA010000180.1, read on the forward strand.
TGCCGGCGGCGTGATGTCCGCCGAACCAACAAACGTCTGGCCGGTGTTGACCGCGCCGGGCGTGTCGGTCTGCGAGCCCTGCCAGGTGAAGTCGGCGTAGGCGGCACCGGATCCGCCCAGTTGCAGGGACGACCCGATGGGCGCTACGCTCGTTTCGCTGACGCCCACATCGACCGAGGTCAGGCCGGCGGCCGGTCCGTCGGTGGCCACGATCACTCCTTCATAGGTGATGAACTGCACGACCACGCCGCTGTCGTCGACGAGGGCCAGTCCGTCGGGGCTGCCGTTCTGCATGCCGACCATGGCGAAGCTCAGCGTGCCGAAGCCGCCCTGCTGGTCGGGCAGGGTGCCGGACAACACCTCGGTGTCGTAGACCGTGCCACCGTTGCCGTTGTAGCCGTAGACTGTCCAGCCGGTGAGGCTGAGCCCCGCGGTGCCGGCGATCTCGAAGAATTCGCCGGTGTCGGTACCGTCGTTGTCGTAGTGGAATTCGTTGATCCAGGCCACGGGATCGCCGCCGCTGCTGCCGCCGCAAGTGCCGGCGAAGATGCAGTCGACCCACTCGGGATGGTCAATGAAGGGGTTCCGGTTGCCCTGGAAGCTGTAGACCGCGTCGTTGCGCGCCATCTCGCGGGCGTCGACCGGATCCTGGACATGCCATTCCAGCAGCACCGAAAGCATGCCCATGTAGGCGACCGATTCCATGCTGCCGGTGTTCGAGGCCAGAATCAGGGCTTCGTCGTCGGTCAGGATGAGGTCCGGCTCACTGTAGCCGGTCACCCCGTGGACGCCGCCCTCGTAGCGGACATCCATGTAGAGCAGGGCCCGGGCCACGTCGCCACGCCGGCCGATCCAGGTTTCCCAGGTGCCATCGGTGTAGGAGCCGCTGGTCCAGTTCGAATTGCCCGGATAAAACCCGGTACCGCCGCCCATGCCGTCATTGACTTCGGTCGGCTTCTCCAGATCCGCAGACGACCCGTACCGGTAGGGCTTGTTGCTGCGCGACGTGTTGTAGCTGTCGTTGCAGAGAAAGAGATGATGGCAGTCGGTGTAGGGATAGTTGCCGGCCAGGTCGTCGGGAAAACCGTAGCTCTTGGGCCAGGTGTGCTCGCGGTTGTAGTCCAGATTGCCGGCGCCGTACTTGGGGTAGCTGGCGTTCAGGTAAACGTCCAGAATTCGCGAACTGTCGTTCGGGTCCTGGTCGGCCAGTTCCAGCACGTTCCAGGTGTCGGTGCTGTCGGAGGTGTAGGGGATCTTCGTATGGTCGTCGATGACCGCGTGCAGGGAGGTTCGCATTGCGGCCGGCGTCGACGTGTCGACCGAGTCGTAGTAGCCGGCCGGGATGGCTTTTCCGGGTTGGGTCGGTGTTGTCGGGTCGGGTTGGACGAGGCTCGGTTCTTCGCTGCAGCCAGTGTAGAGGAACAGAGCGGTGAGCAGGGCCAGCAGGGCGAATTTGCGTGGGCTTGAGATCATCCTTTACCTCCTTGGGGCACAATATGCTGTGTGCGAGCAGGACACAGGATACAGGGTGTTGTGCCGCTGGCAAAGCCTGGTTTTTTGGTAAGTCGTGAACCTATATTGGTTTACTGGGATTTGGATTGGTCGCGCCAAGTCAGTCCGCTGGCAAAAGACGGCTCATGCGTTGGGTCAGGTATCTGACCCTGCACCGGCGAAAGGCTGACTGAATTGCTGGCGGAACAACCCATCCTGCACCTGGTCGATCTCGGCGATCGTTGTGATGCCGAAATACGGGCCTCGCTGTCTGCTGAGGGCCTGCGGGTCCTCTCGTGCACTCTGGCCCCGGGGGCGGCTGTTCCCTCGGTTGCCGACCATCCGGATCTTGCGGTTCTTTGCCTGAGCGGAGAGTACGGCGGCCGCCTGGCCTGCTGCCGTGACTACCGGCTGGCCTATCCCGAGTCGGCGATTCTGCTGGTCCACGAAGGCCTCTCAGAGTGGGAGGAGTCGATAGCCCTGGAACTCGGGGCCGACGCAGTCATCCGGCGCCCGGACGATGTGCGCCGCTTGCTGGCCCAGATCCGGGCTCTATTGCGCCGGCAGGGGCACGGACAAACCCCGCGTCTGCAGTTGCTGGCCGGTTCGCGAACCGTACGTACGGGCAGTCGAACCATCAACCTGACCGCCGCCGAGTTCGACGTGCTGAGCGTCCTGGCCGCACAGCCCGGAACCGTGGTCAGCCGGGACACTATCTCCCTGCAGATTCGCGGCCGGCCCCACGAATTCAGCGACCGGACGATCGATCTGTGCGTGGCCCGCCTGCGGCGTAAACTGGGGGACGATGCTCACGATCCCCGCTTCATCCGCACCGTCCAGGGCGAAGGCTATCTGCTGATGGTTGCCCCCGTCTGATACAAAAGAGCAACAGTCGCTGGAATGGTTCGTGCTCCGGCCTCAGTTCAATAATCCGGCACGGGGCCGGATTGACATTTGTCCCGGCCAGTATCGACCGCCGGGCAGGGAAGGGAGGAATCTCATGATCCAAGCTGTATCTGGCCTGGGTGCGGGGATGATGGGCATGATGGGCATGCGAGGCGCTCAGGGTAGTCCGGACGCCCAGCAGGCCTTCAGTAGGATCGACCAGGATGGCGACGGCGCGCTCAACGCCGGCGAATTGCAGTCCATGTTCGATCGGATGCCGACCGGAATGGGGCGGGGTGAAGGGTCGTCAGAAGACCTGATGGCCAAACTCGACGGCGACGGCGACGGTGCTCTGAGCTTCGCCGAATTCGAGGCCGGGCGCCCGCAGGGGCCGCCGCAGGGGTTTGGGGCCGGTGGCATGATGCCGCCCAACCGCAGTTTCGGCTCGATGGAACAGATGGACCTGAGTAGCCTGTTCGGCGAAAGCGAGGACGAATCCGAGGCTGAGGAGGAAGACATCTACACCTATGCCTGATCTCGGCGTGATGGGCCGGGGCTTCGGCTCCGGTCCGTCGCTGCTTTGTGGTGGGTGGGGAGGTGCTGTGGTAGGATCGGGCCGCAGTCAGCCGGGCTGCCGCAATCTCCACCCAGGCGCACAGCCGCGCCGGAAAGACGACGCGACACCGATCATGAGCCAGGCCAGCGGTGGCACCGCATCCCCAACGCCTCTGCGCGCGATACCGCTGCTGGTGCTGGTCCTCATCCTGGCCGGGGGCCTGGGTGTGCGCGTGTGGTCGGCGGCCCACAATGAATTCCCGACCGTGGACGGTGTGCTCTACCTGGACCAGACCGCCCAGTTGATGAACCACGGGCGCCTGCCCTGGAGCTGTTTTCCGCCGGGTTGGCCGGCGGTGGTGGCGATCCCCTACAGCGTCATGGACCGCACCGATCCCATGTCGCTGCTGCGGGCTGCCCAGACCGCCAACGTGGTTCTGGGCGTCCTGATGCCACTGCTCGCCTTCTGGTTGATGCGCCCGTTTCTGGGTACACGTCCGGCCCTGCTGGGTATGGCGATCCTCATGTTCTTGCCCACGGAAATCCTGTACTCGAAGAACGACCTGTCCGAGATGTCCTTCACCTGCGCGCTGCTTGGGGCCTGGCTTCTCGGCCGGGACAAGCGCCTGGTCGGGGCGGGACTGCTGTTCGGCTTCGCGTACCTGATCCGGCCCGAGGCCCTGTTGACGGCCGGCGGTCTGGGGCTGTGGCTGTGGCGGCGGGATCGGCGGCCGCCCTGGCGGCTGTTCGTCCCCATGATCCTGGCGATGATTCCCTATCTCGTGTTCATCCGGGTCCAGACCGGCGCCTTCGACCTGACCAGCAAGACCGTCGCGATCGGTCTCAGTCTCGATGCCTATCCCGGCTGGCAGTACCCGGGATTGATCTTTGCCAATCTGCGCCTTTTTGGGCCCAAACTGGTCGGGCTACTGGGGGCTCCGCTGGTGTTGTTGGCGGTGTGGGGCATAATCAGGAAACGAGGGGCCTGGCTGTGGCTGTTGGCGCCGGTGTTGCCGGTGCCGTTCATCATCAATCCCATGGATGTGCGGTTCTGGCTGCCTTACCTGCCGGTCCTGCTGCTGGCCGCCGGCCTGGGCGCGCTCGATCTGGCGGATCAGCCCTGGCTGCAGGGTCGGTGGCGGCAGGGCCTGCTGCTGGCTGTGATCGTGGCCGGCTTGGGCCTGGCCGCGCGTGACGATGCCATGTGGATCCGGCGAAACGGGGAGGCTTTCTACGGCCTGAAGGATGCCGGCCAGTGGTTCCGGGAGAACACCGAACGCGGTACGGTGATCGCGGCCTACAAACCCTACGCGGGGTTCTGGGCGGGGCGCCGCTCGCTCAAGTATCCCGCTGACATGGACGCGCTCAGCCTGGTGCTGTGGGCCCGCAACAATGGCGCCCACTACCTGGTGGTGAACGTCAAAGTGACTCACTACCTGGCCAAAGGATTGGATCCCCTGCTGGAAAGCCAACTGCATCCGCGTCTGGCCGAGAAGGTTACGTTGGTGAAGTTTTTTCAATACGATCTGGTGGAGCAGAATACGGTCATCTACCGGATCAATGATCCATTGCCGTAAGCCTGGCGCGGCGAGCGGAAATTCCGGATGAGTGTTAATGTGGGTGAGGGCTCGGGCATCCGGCCCGGGCGGAATTCATGTTCTCTGGAGGGAATGTCCATGAAATCTCTGCTCATGACTTGTCTGCTTGTTCTGCTCGTCGTGCCCATGCTGGCCACGGCCCAGCCGGTGACCGGTATCTTCAACTCCACGGACCTCGGTGGTCAGTTGCTGACCGGCAGGGCTTCGACCTGGCGTTCGGGCATCAATTCCGGTCTGCCTCATGTACTGCATGTGCAAAGCTGGGACGGGACCACCCTGGGCGCCCAGTGGGAGATCAGCTGCGCTATCGAGACGACACCCTTCGACGTCGTGGACAACCGGGTCAACGGTGTCGGCACGATCGTCTACACCTCCCACTTTGAGGGTGGCGACTTCACTTTCTTCGCTGGTGGCTGGCCCTGGGGTGACGGCACCGGGACCCTGGGCAGCACGACGCTCATCACGACAGTCCAGTACATCATGATCAACGGCGTCAGCACCGGCGTGGCCGCGGTTGTCAACGGGAACACCAGCGGCCAGTTCGATGACGGGTGCGCCTTGAATTTCGCCATCGGCAACGGCAGCGGTGTGGGTGAGACGACGAGTCTGGATCCCTCGATCATGCTGCCGGCGTACTACCCCGTTTTTCTGGATGGCACCTGCAACCAGGCGGCGGCGGGCAGCGAGTTCGGTACCTGGGGAACGGTCAGCACGATCACTATTTCCATCGATTGCTCGGTCGGCAACGAAGCCGAGACCTGGGGCGGCGTCAAGGCTGTCTATCGCTGATGGTTGATGGGTTCGGCAGGTGATCGGATTTGGTCATCGGGTTGCTGCAACGGCCAGGATTTCAGCAACACCGGCAGCACCGCCGCCGCGACGGCCCGGTGACCAGCCTCGTTCCAATGGGCGTCTGCCGCCAGGTAGGCGTCCTGTTTGGCTTGGGTCTTCGCCAGCACGGGTTTCAGATCGAGGCAGGGCACCTTCAGGTCGGCGGCCAGTTCTCTGAAGTGGGTCCGCATCCGGTCCGTCGCCCCGTTCAACACTCCCCGCCACACCGGGCCGGACCGGATCTCCTGGGCTCGCGGCACAATCAACCAGACAAGGGGTAATCCGGCTTCGCGGCAGACTTTCGCCAGTTGGGTCATGGACTCGCAGGCCAGGGTCTGGCACTCGCGGTTGGTGTTGGTCAGGCTGAACTGCAGGCTGGTCGTGCGCAGGTCAAGCAGGGTCAGCAGGCGGCTGGCGGCGATGATGCGGGCCGTGGCCGACGACGGATCACGCAGGTCGTAACGGAATTCCGCCAGATGGTCGGGCGCGAAGCGGCGAATGCGCAAATCATCGACGGGGTCGTTGGCCAGGCTGATCGTGGCCACGACGGCGTCGATGGGCGTGCGCCGGCGGACGTAGTCGAGCATCAGGGTCTGCTGATAGATGGCATATCCGGGCACGCCGCCATTGATGCATTCGATGGGCACGGCGGGAAACTCCTGTCGGAGCGCGGCCTCGAGCCGGCGGACGAAACCCTTCTCGTCCGGCACACCCCAGCCGAAAGCGTACGAGTCGCCGAGTACCAGCACCTTGCGGGTGAGGGAGTCCGCGGCGACCGCCGGCCCGCGCAGTCCCCAGGGGTTGGTCGTCACGAGGGTCGGGTGGCCGCCGCTCCGGTAGTATCCGGTCGTGTCAGGCGGGAAGATCCAGCCCAACTGGTCGGATTTGTCCAACTGCAGCCAACGGGAATCATCCGTGCCAAGGCTGGTCCGGCCCGGCGCCTGATCGCCCGCCAGGCGCAGCGCCGTCTCGGCGACCGCGAAGGCCAGCACCAGTGGCAATACCAGCAACAGAAAGCGACCGAATATACGGCGGCGGCGGGTTGAGCGTGCGGGCATTCGGGTTGGCCTTTGGCGGTAGCGGATGTCTGGTCTAGCGAACCAGCTCAGCCAGGGTATAGAGGCTGCGCAGGTTCTCCGGTTGTGACTGCTGCCTCATCTTGCGCTGCGCCGTATAGACCAGCGTCATGACTGTTTGGATATCGTCGGGATAGGCGACGTATGGCATGTAGCCCAGCACGTCGATGCGGTCGACGTAGCGGACCATGTCGGCGACAGTGTCATCATTCTCGAACGCATCCAGCGAATCCTCGACCAGGAGCAGCTGCAGCTTCAGCTCGTTGCGGGCCGAAGCACGTTCGGCGGGATCATCGGTACTGCGCACGACATGGGCCAGCCGCTGGATCTCTCCCGCGTCGGTGGCGGCCATCAGGCTGAGCACCTCGTCGATCCGGTTGTCGCCGGCCAGGCGCCGCCGGTGCTCCTCATAGGCCTGGGCGTATTCCGTGCCGTGGGGCAGGTCCGCGGGATCGACAAAGCGGCGGTGGATGCCGGTGGCCAGCCGCACCATGACGGCTTTGCGGCGCACGGCGAAGCGCATCTCGAAGTCCGCGACCATGGCCCGGTAGTCGGTGCCGCTGTCGAACATGGTCTGGGCGAAGCGATCGATGTCCGCGCCCAGATCCATCTTGTCGATAGTGGCCATAATGATCTCCAGGCGCGTATACGACAACTGCACGGTCTGGAGTGATGATTCGGCAACCTCTTGCACGGAAACACGTTCTGCAAACTGCAATTCGTGGTCGTAAACTCCGTCGTGAATCGCCATCAGGCGGAACATCAACTGGGTCCAGACCAGATGGCCCCAACCGCGCTGCCGCAAGTACGTGTTGGTGCGGTCATCGGAGTGGTAGGTGCTCATCATCAGGGCAATCTCGTTGAAGCCAGGCTCGAGGGCGTCTTCGACGCCGGCCAGATTTCCGGCTTCGAGCAACTCGCCGGCCAGGCTGGCCTGCTGCAGGAAGGTCTGTACCTGGGGTGACTGGGAGCTCTGGGCCTGGACGTTGGGGGCGAGGATCACGAACATCAGGCCAACAAAAAACAAGGCTTTCAAACGCATGCCAATCCCCAATCCAGGCTGGCCGGACGTGCGGAGAGGAAGTCAGACTGAGGGTGGAGTCGGGAATTTCCCGATTGAAATTCCGCCTGGTCTCCCCGCTTGACCACCGGATCCTACCACCGCCGCGTCCTGGCGTCAATTGGCCATCCGGTTGACGGGAATCCACCTGTCCGGTAGACTGCCCATTCATCAGCCACCAGCCTGCCACCATGCCAAGGAGCACCGCCCCGTGAGTGAATCCCCGATCAAGAAGATCCAGGCCACCGGCATGATGCGCAAACTCATGACCGAACATTTTCTGGAGTTGGATGCGGCGGCGAATTCTTCGGCATCCGATCGACCACTGATCGCCTGGTGCACCAGTGTCGGTCCGGCCGAACTGCTGCGCTCGTTCGGTTTCCTGGTCTACTTCCCCGAGAATCACGGCGCGGTCCTGGGCTCATCGCGGGTGGCGGCGGACCTGATTCCGGCAGCCAACGCACGGGGCTACTCCCCGGATATCTGTTCCTATCTGACCAGTGACGTGGGTTCGTACCTCAAACAGCAGACGCCGCTGATGAAGGCCTTCGGCATGAAGGGCGTGCCCCGGGCCGATGTGCTGGTCTACAACACCAACCAGTGCCGTGACGTGCAGGACTGGCTGGCTTTCTACCAGCGCGAGTGGGGGGTGCCCCTGATCGGCATCGACACCCAGCGCGGTCTGGGCGAAATCACGGCTGATCATCTGGACGGGCTGATTGCCCAGCACAAGTCGTTGATCCCGACCCTGGCAGAGGTTTCCGGGCGCAAGTTCGATCTGGACCGGCTGAAGGAAGTCGTGGCTTCGTCCTACCGCTGCACGTTGCTGTGGAAGCGAGTGCTCGAGTTGGCCGCCCATCAGCCCAGCCCCATCTCGTTCTTCGACTGCACGATCCACATGGGGCCGGCGGTGGTGCTGCGCGGCACGCCGGCGGCCGAGGAATACTATCCGGTGCTGATCAAGGAACTGGAGCAGCGCATCGCCGACGGTATTGCGGCCGTGGACGGCGAGAAGCTGCGCTACTACTGGGAAGGCATGCCGGTCTGGGGCAAGCTGCGCGACCACGCCGAGCAGTTCGCCGGCCAGCACGCCTGTGTCGTTGCCTCGACGTACTGCAACAGCTGGGTGTTCGAGGCCATGGGCCTGGACGACCCCTTCGAGGCCATGGCCCGCAGCTACACCGAGCTGTTCATCGTGCGCGGCGAGGACTGGAAGGAAGACTACCTCAAGGCGAAGTTCGCCGACTATGGCATCGACGGCATCATCTACCACGACGCCAAGACCTGCCCCAACAACTCCAACTGCCGCTACGGCATGCCCCAGCGCATGACCAGGGCCACGGGCGTGCCCTACGTGACGATCAACGGCGATCTGAACGACCTGCGCATGTACTCCGAGGAGCAGGCGCGCACCCAGTTCGAGGCCCTGGCCGAGCAGATCGAAGAAAGCCGATGAGCGGGTCGTTCTACTGCGGCGTGGATATCGGCGCGTCGGCGACGAAGCTGGTGCTGCTGGCGGCCGACGGCCAGGTCCTGGCGCGGGCGCTGAGTCATTCCGGTGTTGATTATCGGGGTACGGCCCGGAAGTGCCTGGACCAGGCGCGGGAGCTGGCCGGAGTGGCTGGAGAGCCCGACGGGACCGTGGCGACCGGTTACGGCCGCAGCAACGTCGACTTCGCCGCCGCAACGCGTACCGAGATCCACTGCCACGGCGCCGGGTGTTATCACCAGGCCCGACAGGCGGTCTCGATCATCGATATCGGCGGGCAGGACAACAAGGTGATCCACCTGGACGATGCGGGCAAAAGGATCGAGTTCAAGATGAACCGCAAGTGTGCCGCCGGCACCGGCGCCTTCATCGAGGAGATTGCGCTGCGCCTGAATCTGGATGTGGGTGAGCTGGACGGCCTGGCCGACAGCACCAACGAACCGGTGCGCCTGGGCAGTTTTTGCACCGTATTTGCCAAGACCGAGATCCTGTCCCACCTGCGGTCGGGCGCGCCGGTGGCGGGCATCGTCCGCGGGGCCTTCGTCTCGGTGGTGGACCGCATCATCGAGATGGATCCGCTGGACGGCGTGGTCATGGCCACCGGCGGGGTGGTGGCCCACAATCCCGTGATCGTGGAGATATTGCAGGCGCGCCTGGGCCGGGACGTGATCGTGCCCGAAGCGCCCCAGTTCACCGGCGCCCTGGGGGCCGCCCTGACGGCCCGCAAACTGGCTTCTGCTTAGCAACGAGAGGAAACAGAGATGCTCGACGGATTGTTCAGGCCGCGTGCCGTGGGTGTGATCGGCGCTTCGGGAAATCCCTATTCCATCGGCCACATCGTGGTCAAGAATCTGACCCATTACGGTTTCGTGGGACCGGTCTTTCCGATCAACCCCAAGGGTGGGACCATCCGCAGCATCCAGGCCTACAAGTCGATCCTGGACGTCCCTTGCGACACCATCGACCTGGTCAATATCTCGATCAGGAACGTGTATGTGCCGGCGGTGCTCGAGGAGTGTGGCCAGAAGGGCGTGAAGTTCGCCATCGTCCATTCGGCGGGCTTCAAGGAAGTGGGTCCCGAGGGGCTGGAGCTCGAGCGCAAGATGGTCGAGACAGCGCACAAGCACGGCATCCGGATTTTCGGTCCCAACAGTCAGGGTATCCAGAACGCCGATCCCGAGGTGTCGGTGTACGCCAACTTCACGTTCGTGCCGCAGAAGCCGGGCAACATCTCGATCATCGCCCAGGGCGGCGGCATGGGCGAGATGCTCAAGCTGCACCTGCACAACGTGGGCCTCGGCCACCGCATGTACTGTTCGTACGGCAACGAGTGCGACCTGACCATGCCGGAGATCCTCGAGTACTACGGCCAGGACGAGGGCACGCGCGTGATCATGATGCAGACCGAAAGTTTCAAGGATCCACGCGCGTTCCTCGAGGTCGCGGCGAAGATCACGCCGCACAAGCCGATCCTGGCCATCAAGGCCGGGCGCACGGCCGAGGGTTCGAAGGCCGTTTCGTCCCACACCGGGGCGCTGGTCGATCAGGTGAAAATGGCCGAGGCCATGTACCGCAAGGCGGGCGTGGTGGCGTTCACCGACACCCACCAGATGATCAAGGCGGCCATCGCCATGTCGACCAAGAACCCGCCGCCTGGCAACCGTATCGGCATGATCACCAACACCGGCGGGCCGGGTATCCAGGCCGTCGACGAAGCCATCGGGCAGGGGCTGGTGCTGGCCGAGTGGTCGGAAAAGGGCACCAGGAAGCTGGCCGAGACCCAGTTCGCCGAAGCGAGTCTGGGCAATCCGGTCGATGTCGTGGCCACCGCCAATCAGGACCATTACCACGCGGCGATCAGCACCCTGTTGGCCGAAGAAGACACCGACATGGTGCTGGTGTTCTTCGTGACCGCGCCCTTTACCGATATCGACGCGATCGCCGTGCGCATCAAGGAGGCGACCGCCGAGTCGGACAAGCCGGTGGTCGTGGTGGTCGAGACCTACAGCGAGAACTACCGCCTGATCGAGAATCTGCGGGCGGCCGACCTGCCGGTGTATGAGTTTCCCGAGGACGGTGTCAGGGCCCTGGCCGCGATGACCCGGTACGCCGGGCTGCGCGATCGGGTGCGCGAGGACATCCCGGAGCTGAAGGTCGAGAAGGCCAAGGCCGAGGCGATCATCAAGAGCTACCGCGGGCAGGACAGCTATTTGACCCAGGAGGATGCCTTCGCGGTCCTGAGTTCCTACGGTATCCGGTCGCCGCGCATGGCTGGTTTTACGAGCGCCCGTGGTCTGGAAGGTGCGGCTGACATCGTGGGCTTCCCCTGTGTGCTGAAGATCGATTCGGCTGACGTGGTCCACAAGTCCGACGCCGGCGGCGTGGTGCTGAATATCGGCGACATGGACGAACTGCAGGGCGCCTACGACGGGATGGTCGACAGCTTCGGCGCCGGCGCCTCGTGCCTGCTGATGGAACAGGCGCCCAAGGGCCGCGAATTGATCGCCGGGGTGGCCGCCTCCGAGGGCTTGGGCAGCCTGGTGATGTTCGGCCTTGGCGGCATCTTCGTCGAGGTGATGAAGGATGTGGCGGCGGCCGTGGCGCCGTTGAGCACGCCCGAAGCCGATGAACTGGTGCAGGCCATCCAGGGCTATGCCGTGCTCAGCGGGACGCGCGGCCAGGAGTCCGTCGACCTGCCGGCCCTGTCCGAGATGCTGGTGCGGGTCTCGCTGCTGGCGCGCGACTTTCCCGAGATCGTGGAGATGGACCTGAACCCGATCTTTGCCTACCCCAAGGGCCGTGCGCCCGTGGCGGTGGACGTGCGCCTCAGGGTGGCATAGCCGGTGGCGCATCTGGTCCCCCTGTTGGTGGTTGCCGGCTATCTGGTGGCTCTGTTTGTCGTTACCTGGTGGGCGCGGCGCCTGAACGAACGGGGCGGCGGCGGGGCCGTGGGTTACCTGCTGGCCGGACGCGGTCTGCCGACGGTTGTCGTGGCCTCGCTGCTGGCCGGGCTGGCCGTGGGCGGCGCTTCGACCATCGGCGTGGCCGAGCGCGCCTACACCGTGGGGCTGTCCGCCGGCTGGTACAACGCGGCGTGGGCCGCCGGCGCGGTGGTGATGGGACTGTTCGCCGCGCGGCGGTATCGGCGCTGGGAGATCACGACCCTGCCCGAGTTGTTCGAGCGCCACTATGGCGTCAGTGGGCGCGTGCTCGGCGTGTTGGGCCAGCTCGTGATCCAGGTTGTCATCACCTCGCTGCAGTACGTCGCCGGCGGTGCCATTCTTTCCTCCCTGCTGCCTGAATTCTTCTCGTTCACCGGTGGCATGGCCGCCACCGCGGTGGTGTTCGTGGGCATCACCCTGATCGGCGGTTTCTGGGCCGCGGGGCTGACCAATGTGGTCAACGTGATCGTCATCTACATCGGGATCATTCTGGGTGTGGTGCTGACCCTGGGCGATCTGGGCGGTTTTTCCGGCCTGGCCGCGCGGCTGCCGGCGGGCCATCCGGGCTTTGATCCGGCTGCCGTGGGCGGTGGCCTGATCCTGGCCTGGTTCATCGTCATGATCACCATGACCCATTCGACGCAGTCGGTGATCCAGGTCGGATTTGCGGCCAGGGACGAGGATACCGCGGCGCGGGGCTATCTGCTGGGCGCCGCGATCATCGCGCCCGTGGGCTTCATCAGCGCGCTGTTGGGCATGGCCGCGGCGGTATTGTATCCGGATATCGTGCCGGCCGAAGCCCTGCCGCGGGTCGTGCTGGGGTTGCCGCCGCTGGCGGCCGGCATCATCCTGGCCGGCTTGTGGGCGGCCGACGTGAGTACGGCCTCGGCGCTGCTGCTGGGCAGCGCGACCCTGGT
>JAJRWA010000181.1 GCA_024277025.1 Candidatus Krumholzibacteriota bacterium
GTAGCCGATGTCATTATCTCCGAATTCGGACAGCAGCGAGGAGAGGTTAGCTATCTCAAGCGCGCGCCCAAGAAACGCTACGAACTCTGGAAGGAACTGGAACTCGCCCCGCGCGGCATCGACCGTGAAGTTGTGGAAGTGCTGCACCGCACCCACATCGGCGACGACCAGGACGCGGAGCACATCCTTGACCAGGCCCTGCGCTGCTCCCTAGCGGACGGCTGGGCAGGGTCCATGTACGCCACCGATATCTCGGATATTCTCTTTGGCACGCCCAGCCCCTTGGTGTCACAGGTGAATCTGGGCGTACTGAAAGAGGACGAGGTTAATATCGTCGTTCACGGTCACGAGCCGACCCTGTCGGAGATGTTGCTGACCGTGATCAATGAGCCAGAGGTGATCGAGTACGCCAAGTCCAAGGGCGCCAAAGGCATCAGCATGGCCGGCATCTGCTGTACCTCCAACGAAACTCTGATGCGCCAGGGCGTTCCTTCGGCCGGCAACTTCCTGCACCAGGAACTTGCCATCCTCACCGGAGCGGTGGAACTCATGGTGGTGGACGTGCAGTGCATCATGCAGGCGCTCCCTAATCTGGCCGACAACTTCCACACCGAGGTGATCACCACCTCTCCGAAGGTGAAAATCCAGGGCGCGACCCACATCCCCTTCGACGACCACAACGCGCTCGAAATCGCCAGACAGATTGTGCGCCGGGCCATCGACAACTACGAAAACCGCGGCGAGGTGCAGATTCCGGACGTCAGTTCGGACGTAGTGCCCGGCTTCTCCCACGAGTACATCAACTATATGCTGGGCGGATCGTTCCGGGCTTCGCTGCGTCCGCTCAACGACGCTATCATGTCGGGCCGTATTCGCGGCGTGGTCGCCAACGTGGGCTGCAACAACCCGCGCATCCAGCAGGATTCGCTCCACAATGAAATCGTCACCGAATTACTCAAGAATGACGTGCTGATCGTGGAGACGGGCTGCGGGGCCCTGGCCAGCGCCAAATGCGGGTTCCTGCTTGGAGAGGCCGCCATGGAATACGCCGGCCCCGGGCTGCGAGAGGTCTGCGAAGCTATCGGCATCCCGCCGGTGCTGCACATGGGGTCCTGCGTGGACAACACCCGCATCCTCACCGTACTATCGCAGATGGCGACGGAGGGCGGCTTGGGCGAAGATATCAGCGACATCCCCGCTGTAGGGCTGGCCCCCGAATGGATGAGCGAGAAGGCCATGACCATCGCCTGCTATGTAGCGGCGTCCGGCGGCTATGTCATCATGGGCATCCACAATCCGGTGGAAGGCAGCGAGATCGTCACCGACATTCTCGGCAAGGTCTGGGAAGAGAAGGTGGGCGGAAAGATCGAGTTTGTCGTCGATGCGGACGAAACCGTGCGACGAACCCTGGAACATATTGACAAGAAGCGGGCCGCGCTGAAATTGCCTGCCTACGATCCGAGCAAGTGGGGCCGGAGCGGAGACTGGCGCATCCAGGAACTGATGGACCTGCCGCCGGCTCAGCAGGCGGCAGCAATTTACGGCGAACCCGTTACAGCAGGCGACGATTAGGAGGAAGCCTCTATGAGTCGATACATCGCTACCCGTGCAATCCGCGGCGCACATGGCATTGTCCAGGAGGCGGAGACATTGCTGCAAAAGGCGCTGGCCGAAAAAGGGCCGGAAACTGTGGCCGCCTTTCCCAATACAGCCTATTACCTGCCCCTCATCTTCGGCCTGACCGGCCGCGAGGTGGAGACGCTGGGCGATCTTGTGCCTGTCGTAGAACAGGCCAAGAGCCTGCTGCACCCGATTCCCGCCGCCCGCAGGTGGACGCCCTACCTGGGCGAAACACTGGACGCCGGCATGGCAACCCTGCTGGCCGAAGAGACCATCGAAGCCGTTCGTTTCGTCAACGGCGAAGAACCCCAGCCCTTTCCCGGGCTCGACCTGGCCGGCACCAGTTTCACCAGCCCCGACGTTTCAACCGATGGACATGATGGGCACCTGAACGGCCCCATCGATGACATTCAACTGCGGTCCTGGGGCATCCAGTTGGTGGATGGGCGCATGCCGGGCTTTGCGGCCATCGTCGGCTGCGCCAAATCCAACGAGGTCGCGGTCAAGCTTGTGCGCGAGTTGCAACAGCGCAATATCCTGATCTTCCTCAGCGGCAACGTCAACGGGCGCAGCATCATCCACCAGTTGCAGGAAGAGGGCGTCGAGATGGGGTACGACACCTACATCGTCCCCTTCGGCATCGACACCATCAGCGCGGTCTACGCCCTGGGCTTTGCCGTGCGCAGCGCCCTGACCTTCGGCGGCCTCAAGGGCGGGCAGACCCGCGAGATTCTGCTCTACAACAAGAACCGGGTCTTCGCCTTCGTGCTGGCCCTGGGCGAAGTGGACGATCTCAAGTACGCCACCGCGGCCGGGGCTATCAACTTCGGCTTCCCCGTGATCGCGGACACGGTGATCCCGGAGATCCTGCCCACGGGCGTCACCACCTACGAACACGTGGTCTCCATGCCCTTCAACGAGATCGAAGGCAAGGACGACCTGGAACGGGCCGAGAAGATCGTACAGAAGGCCATCGAGGTGCGGGGTGTCAAGGTGCGCGTCACCGAAGTGCCCATCCCCGTTCCCTACGGGTCTGCGTTCGAAGGCGAGCGCGTGCGCAAGGCCGACATGCGCGTCGAATTCGGCGGCAAGTATTCACGGGCCTTCGAATATCTGCGCATGGTAGACTTTGACGAAGCGGACGACGGCAAGATCACCGTTGTCGGCCCGGGCTGGGACGACGTCCCGGTGGGCGGGCACATGGATATGGGCATCGTCATCGACGTGGCCGGCCGCAAGATGCAGAAGGACTTCGAGCCGGTATTGGAACGGCAGGTCCACTACTTCATCAACGCGGCCAGCGGCTTGCAACACATCGGCCAACGTGACATCGCCTGGATTCGCATCAGCAAGACCGCTGCGGAAAAGGGGTTCA